>JBEKFK010000069.1:0-15500 GCA_050013375.1 Nitrososphaerales archaeon
TCGGGCAGCTGGCCCTTGTTCAGCGTGTAGACGTGCTCGATGTCCCCGATGTGCCCCATCCAGAAGACGCGGTAGTCCTTGATCACCTGCCCCTCCTGCTCGGCTCCCATCATACGAGTGTCAAAGTACCTCCGAAGGACGTATGGGCGCCACTTGAACCCCGCCGCTCTGATCGCATGTCGGACATCGTCGCCTATGTTCGTCGTCCGCACGAACTTGCCGATGTGCCACGGATTTGCCGGATTGGCGGTCACCAATGGAGATGACGTCTCGACTTTCTCCTTCCTGACCTGCACCCTCCACTCGATATACTGCTTGATGTATCCGCACCCTTGCTCGGGCAGGAATGTGATGTACTGCCTCCCCATCTTCGAGAGGGTCCGCCTCACGACTATCATGGCGGGCGTCTTCGTGAAGGATACAGTCCCGTCACCGGCTACAGTCATCTCCGGCATGTCTTGAATCCTCAGGCCATCGTCGCCGTACATGTTGCCAATCACCCCGGGTCTCACCCCTGAGAACGCCATGAGGGCGCAGCACACCCTCTTCTGCAGATCGGCGTGCTCAAGAATGGAGTGGAGCTCCTGAAGAGTCGGGACGCGCTCGTTGTCATAAAGACCGACATATCTCGACAGTCTCACCCGCCGCGTCACCTCGAGGTCGTTGAATAGCCACCAGCCCTTCAGCGTCTTCGTGTAGCCGGCGATGCTCGAGCTCCTGTTCCCCTCCTTCTCGAGGCGGGAGACCATCCTGAAGAGGAAGTCCCCTGCCTCGCCCTTGGACATCCTGGCTAGGTCCCGCTGCGTGATCTGGAAGAGCTTGCAGATGTGTCCTATCCTTCGCAGGGAGACCTCTGCGTTCACCTTGGAGCCCCGTGAGACGTTCTCAATCCAGGCCGAGAACCCCTCGTCCTCGAGGAGGTGCCGGTACTTGCTCCTGGGGAACATCCACCGCTCGTTTGTCACGCCAGATGGCGTCTTTCCAGCTAATAACGGGGGTAGACTTGAACCCGTACGGGTCCGTGTACCGTCGGGCCCGCTCACAATTATCTCGGAATATGCCCCGATTAATCATAGGAGTCAGATTTGCGTTTTTCAGCATTAATTCAATTCCGAATTCCCTGTAATCCGTTAACAGTATCTCCTAGTGAGGATGATTCGTCTCCACAAGTCATCGGAGGGATCGGGAATGTGAGGAGGATGGATTGTTTTACCACCAGCGGCCAAAGAGACAGAGGACTACAAAAACCGCACACAGAGAGAGTTATAGTTGTTTTTAGTCCACGCAAATTCCGGAAACTGCCACCTTCTTCAGGAGGTGAGGGGATATGATTGTGCTGTCAGGATACTTCGATAGCCAGGTCTGAAAGTCCCCCACCTTGCCGACAGCGTTCCTGAACTGCGTCGTAGACTCCCAAACCGTGTAGTTAAGGAATATACCGCTCGCACCAATGCCTTTGTGGAGTTGGGATGAAATACATCCGGGCTGGCCCCTGAAGTATTCCGCGTCCTTCTGCCAAGCCTTCAGGAACCTCTCAAAATCCTCGGGCCTAACAAGGAACTGATTGATGAACACAACCGGGCCGACGTCCTCTGCCAGTTGGGCTCTAAACTTTGCTCCTTCATCGGTTTCTACTAACTTCGCCATGTTGAAATCATCGAATTCATACTGACTCGACTCTGGTTATATCCTTTGTAGCGGCTCAGTCCGCGATCTCTCTTAGGTCCCCTAGGCGACTGTAGATAGTTCAATTCCAAATGCAAAAAGAAAACCAGGCGGGTCCCGTCGGGCCCGCTTACAATAAGCACAGGATATGCTCCGAATACTCGTCAGAGGTTGATTTACGCCGTTCAACATTGACTCAATTTCCGACGCCGAGAGTGTCGGATGGTGCGCATCCGCGTGGATTTCCAAGCCGACCGGATCTGAACTGGTCTTGTCGAGCGCAGGGAGATCGCCCGCTCGGGAATTTCAAGTCTGATCCGGACCGATTCCGCCTACCCCGAATGGTCGCCGCCTCATCCGGTTGACCCAAAACACGATGATGGGCAAGAAGCAGACCAGCAATCTGACGTGGACCTGAAAGAGAAGCCAGGCCCACGGTACTCCGAGGCTGATGAGCACCAATAGGGCCACGAAGAATAGGAGATTCCTTGACCTTCGGAATCCGGCCAAGACTCCTGCTTCTACGGAGGGTCTTCGCGCTTCCGAGGCAATGACATGGGCAAATGCTGAGGCAATCAGAATCTGACCACTTAGATCCAAGGCAAACAACGAAGAAGCGTAGTTCTGGACATAAGCGGCGTTGGACTGCAATATTGCTTGTTCAAACAAGTATGGCATGATTGCCACCAAGACAAGAAGAACGACGTTTAGAGAAGTGACCGGTCGTGATCCTATCGGGAGGACGGACGCTGTCTCCGTGTATACTATCCAACTTGTCACTAGAATCAGGAAGACGAAGATGAAATCGATGACGTTCCTGTTGATATCGCCGATTCCTGAGCTCTGAACACTGTTCACTACCAGGCCGATCGCTCCTATTGAGAGGGACAGACCATAGATCAGGTCGGAGAGGGACTCCAGCCTGGGCCTGGGCCTGGGCCGACGGACATCGTCGCCTTGCTCGGATCTGCTCAACCGAAACCTCCCTGCATTTCTATGCCTGACGGGAGTTTCAGGTGGTCGCCAATGACAATGTCAAGCGGTAATCCAGGTATTCCAGATTCCAGCTCTTGCCTTTCCGCCGTCATCTACTCCACATAGAGTTGGAAGAGAATTAAAGAATTCGGACGTTCGCCTCTGGCTCATCCGGGTTGAGTTTCGAGTACCCCGACCTCGACCCATTCTTGATGAGTGATTCAGACCCACCAAACCAGAGCATTCTGGTCGAAGCTAAGGAGCTAGGCGGGTTATGGTTCACTTCCGAACTAAGCAAGCGAACTGTGCGGGTCCCACCGGGCGCGCCTCTATCGCTTTGGTCTTCATAGGAGAGGCCACTAAGTCGACTGCCCGGACCCGAGACGACCACCCTATGGTTCGTTCAGAGGCGCGTAAAACCTTCCACGGTCTTCGCATCGAGCCTCTCGAGCAGTGCGACGATGAGCCTCACAGTGCTGTCGATGTCCGAGAGGTCGGCGACCGCGGAGTGCGAATGAATGTGCCTCGTCGGCACGCCCAGGACGATCGAAGGACACCCGGCCTGACTCAGATGGAATCTGCCCGCATCGGTGCCACCCTTGACCGTTGAAAGCTGGTGAGGAATCCCTTCCTTCTCCGCAGTCCCGATCACGAACGACTTGAGGGCCTGATTTGGAATCATCGACGTGTCAAAGGTGAGTATGCTCGCACCCTCCCCCATCCTTGTGGGAGCCTCCTGCGGCTTGATGCCGGGCACATCCCCTGCTATGTCGAC
This sequence comes from Nitrososphaerales archaeon, assembly GCA_050013375.1. Taxonomy (GTDB): domain Archaea; phylum Thermoproteota; class Nitrososphaeria; order Nitrososphaerales; family Gagatemarchaeaceae; genus Gagatemarchaeum. The sequence continues at coordinate 3,416 of JBEKFK010000069.1, forward strand.
CTCCAGCGCGAACGCGACATCGGGACGGACCAGGCTCGCGACGGTCTGCGCCCCCCTGAGACCGACCTCCTCCTGCACCGTCCCGGCCACGAACACGGTGTTGGGGTGCTGCACCTTGGCGACCTTCAGCCGCTTGAGGACCTCAAGTCCCACGAAGGTCCCAATCCGGTCGTCGAGTGCCTTCCCGACAACGACCGTACCTCGTCCCACCCTGATGAACTCGGAGAGCGGCGCGACGGGGTCGCCGATGCGCACGCCGAACCCTTTCTCAGCCTCCTCCTTGCTGGTAGCGCCGATGTCGATGAACATGGAATCCAGCTTGACGACCTTGTCCCTCTCATCGGCACTCAGGAGATGTGGTGGTTTGGATGCGATGATCCCAGTTACGTCGCCCTTCTTCGTTCTCACCGTCACCCTGTGGCCCAGCAGCACCTGGTCAAACCATCCTCCGAGAGGGCTGAATGTCAGATACCCGCACTCCTTCTCAATCCCGTTTACGACAAAACCGACCTCGTCCATGTGTCCAGCCAGCAGGATTCGCGGCGAATCGCTCTTGCCCCGCTTCCTGAAGATCACGGAGCCGAGCTTGTCGAAGAGGACCTCGTCACTATACTTCGCACCGGCCTCCTTTACAATGGTTGCAGTCTCGCGTTCGAACCCAGACGGACCGAATGATTCAGAGAGACTCTTGAGGAGGGCAACGGAACCGGCGTTGACTGCCACACGCTCTCGTGCTCGCTCCGACGATATATCTGCATCGTCAACCGGGAAGGGGGCTGCGGCGGCGCAGCCAACAACCTCGGTTGGGGACGGAGGTGAAGAGACCTGGACCAGCTCAACTTCGGATTGCGATGGAACGCGGGCGATTCCCGTCGGGCCCAACTCTCCTCCCCCAAGAATCCGGCAGACCGGGGGCGGTGGACGCCCGCATCTGCGCCATGTGCATCAGCCGCTTCGTCTCCTGTAGAGTACCATCAAGACAAAGATGGCGTCCGCGACGACAAGCGTGGCGGGATAGAGAAAGGTCACCAGGCTTATCGTTCCTAGGGCGAAGAGGGAGATGAAATAAGATATGGCGCTCAGGAAGAAGATAGTGACGCTCTCCTCCGCTGGCCTCTTGTAGGCCTTCCTGAAAGTGGGTATGGAGCCGTCCACGTCGACCAGGGTTAGGATTATGACACTCCAGAGAGGATCGGTGGTTATCCCCCAGACTACAATGCCCAGGAGGGCCGCGAGGAGACACGCCTTGTCGGAGAGCGTTATCTCCTTCTCGCCTTTGAACATGGCTATTCCAAAGATTATGAAATTCAAACCACCGGAGACGCCCACGGCCCACGCTCCCGCACCGGCCCCCTTGGAGGTCGAAGCGAGGAAGACAATCGTGTTCAGCACCCCCCAAATCAGCCAAGAAAACGCGTGAGACTTTGCACCGCCAAACAGCACTTCCTTGAAGTAGCTAAGATAGCCCACTAGCACGAGAACTGCTGAAATTGTGCCTAGGACAATCTGGAACTCCAACTAGCCGCGCGTTCGAACCATTCTATTCTAAATATAAGTCATAGCAGGGAAACAGGGGACTCCCGTCGGGTCTCCATCTATCGCCTCGTAGTCAGGGTCATAATCGAGGCATGGCCCTTCGCCCCGGTGTCCCGGGATCGACTTTCTCCCGCGAGTTGGTAGGTCACAGGATGTCGGACAGCGCCGGTCCGCGTGATCGCTGGCTTCCGGGCCGGCTGAGGTCATGCGATGCCCCTGGCGAAGGGAGATACTCCCCAGACGAAGTGTGATGAGATGACGTAGGACAACGGATAGGTTACAATCGACCCGATGATGTGGCCGGAGGCGGGCGAGAGCGATATCGTCGCAAGAAGCGAGAGCTGAATCACAACTATCACCGCATTTCCAAAGAGGGCGGCAAGCTGATACCTGCCCCACCTAGCGAGCCAGCTCGAGCGTGCCCTCCGGCTTTTCTTCGATTTGTTCTTGAAGGCTACTCGCTCGTTGACGAGGAACGCAACGGTTGCTCCCACCCCGAAAGCCAGTGCCGTCAAGCCCAGGAGAGTGGACGAGGAGAAGGCCACGCTCGGGACCTGCGTGGTGTGGTAGAACAGCAACATCCCGACCACGAGGATGGCTTCAACCACCAGAAAGCCGGCTCCTGTGGCTACTCCGAACTTCGCTACCCGGAGGATCTCGTACCTCCTGTCCACCTCCTCCAGCAGCACCAACCACTTGCCGGCACGGTGGGAATGCCTGCCCGTCTTTGGCAAGTGTCCATGCTCTTTGCCTCCCGAGCCGTCGCGCATTGTATCTTCAACACTCTTGGGAATCGATTTGCTTAACACGATTTCCTATCACAATTCAGAATTAACCTATGGGTTGACCCTACACGTGGCGTGCGGTCGGGCCGTAGGAGTCACGAACATTGCCGCTCGATCCGTCCAAGTACTTTCCGCAAGAACGCATCGGCTTCGCCTCTGTGTCGACCCCAGTGATTGTGGGGCAGCCGGTCGTTCGTGAGGGATTTCCAGAGTCGATAATGTCAATTAAGGGGCGGGAGGACTCAGGTCAGTCAGGGCCAGCCCCGTCGGCGAGAAAAGGCTAAGGAGGGAGGTCGAGGCCCTCTTCGTTCTCACCGGACGACCTTCAGGTTGTAGGAATGGCCTCGGTCAAATGACTCTCGACAAAGTCCCGCATAGTACTTCTCTGGTACATTCTCAGCCAAGTCTTATCTCCGTCACCTCGATCCTATCACCATGCGAACCAGAGGGATCGCAACCCAGCGAAGCCTGGCCGCAGCCCCGCCGTTCAGGAAGATTGTCCTAGCGGTAGACCGTCCAGAGAACTGCGGAAGAGCAGTGGAGGCCGCGATCGGGCTTGCCGCGCAGAACGGGGCGGGCCTCACAATACTCCATGTGGAACCTCTCGGAGTCCCCCTCATTGCTTCATTGGGCTTCGCGCCTCCCATCATCCTGCCGACCGGCTACTTCGAAGGTGAGGAGGAGCGCGCTAGGCTCAAGTCAAGGTGGCTCGCCAGACTCGTCCATGTGGCGGAGCAGCGGGGCGTGAGTGCGACCATGGACCTCGTGGACGCCCGGGACCCAATTGCCGAAGAGGTGACACGGAGGGCAGACGAAGAGGGGGCGGACCTGATCATCATCGGCGCCGGGGAGTCGGGCCGGCTCGAGAGAATGGTCCGCGGGAGCATGTCGTCCGCCATCAAGGACCGGGCCGACTGTCCGGTGCTTGTAGTCCGCGGGACCCGGGGAGGGCGCGCCCCGACATCGCCCCACGAAGGTCGAGCCTGGGCTGGGGGAGGGCGCAGAGCTGCTTCAGCCATGGACCGAAGGAATGGAAGTCACCGTCGGTGAGATAGAGGAGACCCACCTCCCTTCTTGTGATGACCACGAGACCTTGGTCGAGGGAGACGGTTCGGTGGGCGATGAACGCGCCGGTCTGACTCGGATAACTTGAAGCGCCAGCCACCCTAGAAGGCTGACTGGCATCATCCCCCGCTCGCTCCCGGATGGACTAGACCTGCCTCGTGGAGAGCACGACCGTATCCTGCGCGAACCCGGGTGCAGCCCCGGTGATCCTCGCGCTGCCGCTCTTGGGCCCGAGTTGTACAATCGCCGTGGCCCACACCGCTCCCGGTGGAATCCTGATCTCGAAGTCGGGGACCGTCTCCTGGTCTGAGCTCCTGACCCTGACGGTAACTCCCTGGTCTCCCGCCGGACAGCTTATCGAAGCGCCGAGTTCCTCCCTTCCTCCAGTCCGCAGCTCGCTACCAGACACAACTAGGGAGAGGGAGGGACAGCGCAGGATCTCGACGGTCAGGTCCGAGAACTCGTCCGGGCCAGCCCCTCCGAGCCACGTTCGTCTTGTGTACGAGCCGCTGCTGGAGTCTGTGACCTTCAGCGTCCCCGCGTGAGCCAGCCCCTCTCTGAAGGGAGACCAGTCGCGGAGGATCGAGACCCGGGAGCCTTCGGGGGATGTCCAAGACAGCGTCACCTCCAGACAGGACGGGGTCACCCAGACCGGATAATGGCCGTCGGCATCGAACCCGTCGATCCGGTCTCTTTCCCCGTGGGATGCTCCTGCGTTGCCAGCACCTTCGCCGGAGAAGGTCACACCCGGTGGCGAGTCCAGGTCGGTCGACGCCAGCCCCACTGATTCGGTGACCGCGCCGTTCGAGTCCAAGAGCTCGACGACCGTGACTCCATCTGTGGTGGGACCGGTCCACTCGAGCAGGAACCTCCCTGTTTCGTCGGTCGTGGAGGAGTCCAGGACGTGTTCCCCGGATCGCGCTCGGACGCGGTGGCCTCGCAGATCGCCGTCAGATACCATCCTGGTGAGCCGACCTGTTACGAAGAGGCCGCGACCATGGGCAGTCATGCTCGAGGAGGCAGCCCCGCACCTGCTTCGAGAATAGCGTTTCGCCCAGGTTCCGACTCCCGGTGGCGGCAGCACCTAGACCGTTCCGATGACGGCTCTTGGGGGCCTCGGTGCAAGAAACATAAGGGGAGGTCCCACGAGCGCCACCCATGGAAGCGACGGGCTACGGCCTTCTGGGCGTCTTGGAGAGCGCGCTGGTCCTCACACGCCCTCACTTCCTGACCCCGTTCTTCTTTAGCCTCGTCGGGCTGTTCGTCATCTCCCTGGTCTCGAACGCCACGCCTTTCTTCGGCGCGTCGTACACCCTGATAGCCACGAGCGAGCTGATAGCCTTCGGTTTCTCGGTTGACGCATTCATCCTCGTCGTGCTGATCACCGCGGCGGGCGCGGTTATTGGGAAGCTGTTCATCTACGGGGGCGCGGGGGCTTTCAAGAACAGGCTCTCGGGGAACAAGAACGTCCAGCTGCTGGCGCGTTGGCTGCAGGACAGGAGGTTCCTGGTCGCGGTCTTCGTAAGTGCAGTGATACCCTTCCTCCCGCTCGACGACTACATCTACATCGGCGCGGGCGCCGCGAAGACGAAGCTCGCTCCCATGCTAACTGTGACCGTCGCGGCCAAGGTCGTCAAGAGCACGTTCGAGATAGGGCTCGAGTTCCTGGGGATCCTGAAGGTCGCGGGCGTCACCACCCACTTCTTGCGAATCTCATCCTTCGACTTCTCAATACTGCTGACTGCCGTCTTCATCCTCCTGGGCATCTTCCTCTTCAAGTTCGACTGGGGTCGGTTCCTTGGCGGGTTCAAGATGGATCCTACCGCAAGCGCCCCTCCGGACCCGGCGCCCTAGGCCAGGTCTCGCCGGACTTCATCCTAGAGCTTCGGCGCCTCGGCAAGAGATGGTTTCTTCTCGAAGAGGTACATCCTGTCCCCCGCGAGCACCAGGAGGCCGAAGACGGTCGTAGCGGTCGTGAGACTCACAGTCCCAATGGCGACGTTCAGGCTGGCCTCTATCACGACCCCGCCCAGGAATATCTCAACGACCAAGAGCGCGAGCGCCAACAGGAGAATCTGCGCCGCCCCCGTAGGCCTCGGACTCATCCGCCACACCGCGATGTTGCTCCCCACCAGCAGCACCGTGGCGAGGATGCTCATCGCCCGGTGGATGTACTCCACCTGCGCGGGCCAGCTCGAGGGGAAGCCCAAGGTCCCATTGCAGTAGGGCCACGAACTGGTGAAGAGCGACGAACCCCCGGTGCCGCACGCTGCGCCGTACCCGCTGCCGGACAGGAACGCGCCCCAGATGAAGACCCCAAAGATCGATATGACGGTAGCGTAGACGAGGTACTTCGCCGCGCTCATCGCTGCACGGGCGGAGGCCGCGCGTCTCTTAAGGATGGGATGCGTTTCTCACTCTTGAGAATCGCCGCCAGGATCCGTGACCGCCCCGGCGCTGAGACCGACTCCGGTCGGGAACGAACATCCTAGTGTCCTCTGGTAGGCGCCAATCACGCTGACCCCGCAATGGCGGATTGGACACGCGCCCCAATATAAACCACCATTTGCGACCCGGCGGTTCAGGCGAGCGAGTGATGAGGATCAGTCGGCTCAAGTTCCTTGTTCTCATAGTGATGTCGCTGGTCGGCGTGGCCGCGTCTTCCTTCGTCTTCTACATCTACGACACGCTCCACCAGCAGCTCCCGGCGTGCGTCTCATCCTACAAGATCTTCGGGATCGCCATCAACTGCAACCTCGTGCTGGGGAGCAAGTACAACACGGTCCTGGGTGTGAACCTAGACGTCCTGGCGATTGGCTACTTCTTCGTCAACCTGGGGCTCGTCTTCGCCATAGCCTTCGGCAGCACCTCCGTGTTCACCAAGGCGTTCAGGGTGCTCTTCGTCTGGAGGTTCCTGGGCCTGATAATAGTGCCCTACCTGTTGACAATAGAGTTCGCGATCCTGAAGACCATCTGCGTCTACTGCACCATCATGCACGTCTGCATCCTCATCGACTTCGCCATCGTCACCTACTTCCTCTTCTACAAGGACATCACACATCCCGATGGAGAAGACGTTGAGGATCAGGGTACGGAGGTCGAGAGCCCATCTCCTGGTGGGGCCGGACCTGCCCACGTGAGCCGCCCTTCTGCTTCGGCGCTCTGAGCTGCTTCGCCGCTAAGGCTTCCCTCGTCCGGCTACTTCCATCTTGTGAGTATCTCCTCCCTGCGGAAGGTCGCTCTCGAAACGAAGAAGAGCAGCACGTCTACGACGATCAGGGCTGCTGCGATTATCAGCAGGTTGCTGGTGTCTCCGAGATTGATCAAGTCCAGCTCCCCAGCGACATACAGTCCCGCGAAGGGAATGACTGTCAGCGCCCCGAGTTGTTGTCCTGCTCTGACATCGGTTACCCGCGAGGAGACAATTACGTTGAATTGCACGCTCATCAGCAAGTTGAGCGGAAGAAGCAAGAGCAACACTATGGCTGAATTCCAGTCCGGGAAGTAGTAGTAACCGAGCTTGCCCTCGGTAATCAGGTCCATGAGAAGCATGAAGAGCGCTGACCCTCCCCATAGCGCGGCCAGCGGTGGAAAGAAGGCGGCGATCCCCTTTCCGAGAAGAATCTCGCTGTCTGTCGTCGGCGTCGCAAGCAGCGGCTCGAGGCTCTTCTCGACCTTCTCACCGGCGATGGTGTACGATGCTATGGGAGTAGCAAGGTACGCAGCCAGGATCACGTAAAAGAACTGGAACGCAGGCAGCAATATCACCAGCTCGGCCGGAGACAGGCGGTTGCTTCCGCTCCTCTGACCGGAGACTTCTAGGACTGCCGGGATGAGAATGGCGATGAGAAAGGGAATGACAAACAACGTATAGATGATGTTCTTCTTCTTGCGGAGGGTCTTGAAATCCTTCGCCGCTATGATCCGAGACTTGGAGAGCCGCACGTTCCTAGCTCCCTCCTTCCTTCACCAGCTTCAGGTATACGTCTTCGAGCGAGGCGCCAGCGATTGTCACGGACTGGATGTGTCCTCCGGCCTTGGCTATCGCCTCGATGACAGCGGCGTTCTCCTTCTCAGGGTCCTTCAGTTCGATTGTCAGTTTGTTCCCTTCAGCCCTGACGTTCCCCGATAGCACTCTCAGCCCAGCCAGCATGGCGTCCGTCGCCTGCTCCTGAAGCACCACGACTGTCCTTCTGTTGCCTCCTCCGCTGCTCAGCGCCCTCTCGAGCTCCTGGGGAGTACCCGTCGCGATGAGCTTGGTGCTCAGGATTCCTATCCTGTCGCATATCCTCTGGGCCTCGTCCAGGTTGTGCGTGTTGAGGAAGATGGTCCTCTTCTCCTTCTTCAGCTCCAGGATGAAATCTCTGACCGTCTTGGACGATTCAGGGTCCAGGTTGGCCGTGGGTTCATCCATGAAGAGGAGCTTTGGCTCGTGTATCAGGGCACGCGCAATCGCGAGCTTCTGCTTCATCCCCTTGGAGAAGGTCCCGGCCATGACGTCCCTCTTCTCCCAAAGACCCATCATCGTCAGGAATCGCTGGATATTCTCTTTCCGCTGGGCATCCGGGCAGTCGTACAGCTTGCCGTAGAAGTCCAAGTTGTCATAGGCGCTCAGGTCGTCGTAGAGGCCTACGTTGTCCGGTACCAATCCTATGAGCTTCCTGATCTTGAGCGCGTCAGCTTCCTTGCCGATGTCATAGTCCGCTATCCTCGCTTCGCCGCTCGTCTTCGAGATGAGGCAGCAGAGCATCCTCACAGTAGTTGTCTTTCCCGCCCCGTTGGGGCCGAGGAAACCGAAGACCTCGCCATCGTTGACTTTGATCGTAACCGAGTCGACTGCCATGAGGTCGCCGAACTTCTTGGTCAGGTTAGTCGTCTCGATCATGTTTTGATACCTTGGCCCGGCGGCTTCTTCGAGCTGTGGCTACGTGGGCCATTGAGGGATTCGGCGACCCGGCTAAAGGCTTTGTCAGCGTGCGCACAGGGGAGAGCGGAGACCTAGGTGCGGACATTCTTCGAAATCCATGTCCGGACGAAGATTCATAATCCAGCCGTACCCCGCTCCACCTAATGGCATTGGAAGGCAAAGAACTGGTGCTCGACCTGATTCATCGGACGGGAGTCATCGGCATCTTCCGCGTCGACCGGCCGGAGAACTGCGTCATGGCAATGGACGCGTTGGTGAAGGGAGGCCTGAACGTCTTCGAGGTCACGACGACGACTCCGAGAGCGACGGAACTGATCTCCGAAGCGAGGAAGAGATATGGATCAAGCGCGCTTGTCGGGATAGGCACCGTCCTCGAAGGTGAGACCGCCAACAGGGGGATCGACGCCGGCGCCCAGTTCGTAGTCAGCCCCTCCCTCCACAGGGATGTGATCGACGTCTGCAAGAGCAGGGGGGTGGTCAGCTGTCCAGGGACGTTCACGGCCACGGAGGTCGTTCAGGCATGGAACTGGGGAGCCGACCTGATCAAGGTCTTTCCCATCTCCCAGGTCGGACCAGGGTACATCACCTCGCTTCTAGGGCCGCTCCCCTGGGTGCGACTCGTGCCGACCGGCGGGGTCGACTCCGGGAACGCCCGCGCCTACATCAGCGCGGGCGCGTACGCGCTCGGCGTCGGCGGGGCGCTCGTCTCGAAGAAGGCGATTGCCGAGGGGAGGTACGAGAGCCTGACCGAGGCCGCGGCTAATATCCTGGCCGAAGTGAGGAGCGCGAGGGAGCAGGTTTGACCGATAAGCTGGATGTCGTCACTCTCGGCGAGGCGATGATAAGGCTCTCGCCGCCGAACCACCAGAGGCTAGAACAGGCGACGAGCCTTGACGTCGTGATAGGAGGGGCTGAGCTGAGCGTGGCCGTGGGGGTCGCGAGGCTAGGGCTGAGGTCGTCGTGGGTCACGAAGCTGCCGAAGAACCCCCTCGGGCGGAGGATCGTGAACCAGGCCCGGGAGCAGGGCGTCGACGTATCCAGGGTAGTCTGGTCGCCCGAGGGGCGCGCCGGGCTGTACTTTCTAGAGGCCGGCACGTCGCCGAGGCCGTCCTCCGTGCTCTACGACAGGAAGGACTCGGCCGCGAGCAGGCTCTCTCCGGGGGAGGTGGACTGGGCGTTCCTGAAGGACGTCGGGGTCCTGCACACCACCGGGATAACGCCCGCCCTGAGCGAGTCCTGCAGGGAGGCAACCATAGAAGCGATAAAGGCAGCCAAGAAAGCGGGCTGCAAGGTCTGCTTCGACGTGAACTACCGGTCGAAGCTCTGGACCCCGAAGGAGGCGGAGGCAGTATTGACCCCGATAGTGAAGATGGTCGACGTCCTGATCGCATCCGACGCGGCGACGATCTGGGGGGTCGAAGGCGAGCCCGAACAGGTGGTCGCAGAGATGAAGAGGAGGTTCGGGGTGCCGCTCGTGGCGATGACCACGCGCGAGGACGACGGTGTGCTCAGGACGAGGTCGAGCAGCGTCGCCATGGCGGAGAGGCCCTACAAGGGGAGGAAGGCGTACGATACTGAGGTTGTGGACAGGCTCGGCGTCGGCGACAGCTTCGCGGCTGGCCTGATCTACGGCTATCTGAGGGGCAATGTGCAGACGGCCCTCGACTATGGGGACGCGATGGCAGCGTACAAGGCGACAATCCCGGGAGACGTCAACTACGCCACCAAGGAAGAGGTCGACCACCTCGTCTCGTCCGGGGAGAACCTGAGGATACAGCGATAGCGGTCGAATGGGGACCTGCGCGCCGGCGCCTTGAGAACGTCTTAAATCCGAGCGGGCGCCTTCCTTGGGTACTTGAAACTCTGCAGGTTTCAGTCTGCAAACGGCATATCCTTTGGAGTCACCAAGGACGGCTGGCTCTACGACCTTACGGGAGTCGACCCGGTGGGGTTCAGGAGCCTCAACAGTGCGTACACCAAGGCGGGCTCCGACGTCCCGGCGATGATCGACCACATCGAGTCCGGGATGAAAAAGGCCAGGAAGGTGAGGCACGATGACAGGCTTCTCAGGATACCCATCCAATCCCCGGAGATCTGGGGAGCCGGGGTCACCTACCTCAGGAGCAGGGAGGCTAGGGAGACGGAGACGAAATCCAAGGGAATCTACGAGAGGGTCTACGAGGCCGTCAGGCCCGAGCTCTTCCTCAAGGACACGGGCCTCAGGTGCAGGGGTCCGGAGGAAGACGTCTGCGTCAGGAGCGACAGCAAGTGGTCGGTCCCGGAGCCGGAGCTGACCGTCGTCTTCGACGAGGAGGCGAGGGTCGTCGGATACACGGTTGGGAACGATGTCTCCTCCCGCGACATCGAGGGAGAGAACCCGCTCTACCTCCCACAGGCCAAGGTCTACCGCGGCTCCTCCGCGATCGGGCCCGTTGTCGCAACCCCGGACGAGATATCCGACCCGCGGAAGCTCGAGATCAGGATGAAGATCATTCGGGAGGGCAAGGTCGCGTTCAGGGGGTCAGTGAACACGTCTCAGATGAAGAGGTCGATCCAGGAGCTCGCCGAGTTCCTAAAGCGCGACAACATACTCAGGAGATTCACGCTCCTCATGACGGGGACGTCCATAGTCCCGCCGGACGACTTTACGCTGGAGGGCGGCGAGACCGTCGAGATCGAGATAGAAGGAATCGGGCAGCTCAGGAACACGGTCATGAAGCTTCGCAAGTAACCTCTCACAGGATCAGCGATAGCCCAACTCTGCGGTCCTTGCGGGAGCGAGCCTAGATGGTGCCCGTTGCGACCAGCGAAGCGATGATCGAGCCGTCCCCGTCGCTGTTGTCATACGAGATCAGGAGAACAGAGTACCAGCAGAGGACCACGAGAAGAGATAGCTCGCGAATTGAGAGCGCGGCCGGCTCTACCTCCACCGAGGCCCCCGCCTTGCCCCAGGCGAAGCTCGGCTTCATGATCATGAGGGGTCTCTCATCGGAGTCGGTCAGAACCCACTCTGACCTCCAGAAGCCTTTGGGGGCAAGCCGGAACGACTCACCGGTCGGGAGGTCGATCACACCCCCACCCCTCCAGGCGATCGTCAGCGTCGCTGAGCTAGCCTGCGAGCCCGACGCGCGGACCACAATCTTCGGCGCCAAGAGACCCACCTTCCTGAAGGTCCATCTTCCCTCCGTGGACTCTCCCGTCGCCAGCGCACTCCAGCCCCTGTCCCATCTGATCTTCCCGATGACCTCGCCTTCGGTTATCAGTTGCGACTCGAGCTTCCCCGTCTCCTTCCATGTGAAGCTGACCGTCTTTGGCTCGGTCCCCGAATTCACGGCTCACACCTCTTCGGAAAGACGAAGCCAGCAGAGATAAGGTTAGCACACGTAAAGAATATGGCTCTACGGGAATACAGTGCACGAGTCCCCTTCCAGAAGCGGGCAGATCCAGGAGCCGGGCCCGAGTCTTCAGATCCGGGAGGGATCATCCCGCAGGATGGGTGTCCTCCTGCGACTGATTTTCGCCGTCCAGAATCAGGCTTTAATACGGAGACCTTTTGTGGGTGTGAGCAGCCCTGGTAGTATAGAGGCCCAGTATGTCGCGCTGTCAAGGAGATGAGGGAATCCCTCTTCTTCGTGGAGCCGCGATGACCCGGGTTCGAAATCGAGTCGAATCGACGAAATTCCCGGCCAGGGCGCTTTTTTCCAACCGACGTCGCCTCACGTCCTCGATAGTCCGTCGTGGCGAGATGAACGCGCTCGTCGTCACGACGGGG
>JBEKFK010000070.1:0-9301 GCA_050013375.1 Nitrososphaerales archaeon
CCTATCCCTTCTGCCTCCAGCCTCTGTGCCACCTTGAGCGACTCATGGACCATCTTCCCCCAGGTTACTATGGTAACGTCCTTGCCCTCGTGCTTGATGTCGGCCTTGCCGAGAGGGATCGTATAGTCCTTCTCCGGCACAGGTCCCTTCAGCGGGTAGAGGCTCTTGGTCTCGAGGAAGAGCGTTGGATTGTCGTTCCTTATCGTCGCCTTGAGCAGACCCTTTGCGTCGAAGGGGGTCGATGGTATGACGACCTTCAGCCCAGGGATGTGCATGTACCACGCCTCGAGGGACTGCGAGTGGTGAGCGGCCGAAGACCCCTCAGCGCCGGTCGCGGTCCTGATAGTCAACGGGACCTTGTACTGGCCTCCGAACATGTAGTGCGCCTTGGCGGCGTGATTTACGATCTGGTCGCTGGCCAGAGTGGTGAAATCGACGAACTGGATCTCCACGATCGGCCTGAGGCCGGTCATGGCCGCGCCGAGCCCCACGCCCACGAGGGTGAGCTCGGAGATTGGCGCATCCCTCACCCGCTCCTTCCCGTAGAGGTCCTGCAGCCCCTTCCCCACCTGGAACGGCCCTCCCCGCTTGCCCATGTAGCCCTGCCCGTAGATGATGGTCGTCGGGTCGCGGGTCAGCTCCTCCCGCATTGCCTCGTTTATCGCTTCGCGCATGCTTATCACGCGGCTCCCGAGCTCGGTCTTGGCAGGCTCTGTCCAGTCCGGGTTGGGATTCTCGTAGTAGATGTCCTTGAGCGCATCGCTCTCCGCGGGGAATGGGCTCTTCTCCGCGAACTCGACGGCGCTGTTTATCTCGGCCTCGAGCTTCTGTTCGATCGCCTTCAGCTCGTCCTGGGTCGCGACGCCCGCCCCGACTACGTGGTCGGCAAGCATCTTGATCGGGTCGCGCTTGAGCCATTCGGCCTTCTCCTCCTTCGTCCTGATGTCGGGGTCGCCTATGTAGTGGCCCCCGAAGCGGTAGGTCTTGGCTTCGATCAGGGTGGGTCCCCCGCCGTTCCTGGCCCTGGTGACCGCCTCGTTGGCCGCGTTGTACATCGCCAGGACGTCCATCCCGTCGACCGCCACACCGGGGATCGAGTAGCCTGCGGCCCTGCTTGCGACTTCAGTGTTCTTGGAGACGCTCGAGAACGGCGTCCACGTTGAGTACAGGTTGTTCTCGCAGACGAAAATCACCGGGAGGTTCCATGTCGCGGCGAGGTTGATGCTCTCGTGGAACGCGCCGCTGGGAACGGCGCCGTCGCCGAAGAAAGATACGGCCACCTGGTCGGTGTGCCTCACTTGCGAGGAGAGTCCGGCGCCGGTGGCTATGGGGATGCCAGAGCTCACGATACCAGTCGCGCCGAGCAGCCCCTTGGACTTGTCCCCGAAGTGCATCGAGCCGCCCCTCCCCCCCGAGACACCCGTGGCCTTCCCAAAGAGCTCGGCCATGACTCGGTTGGTGTCCGACCCCTTGGCGAGAACGTGCCCCTCGGCCCTGTGGGTGCTGGTAATCCAGTCGTCATCTCTCAGATTGGCGGTTACGCCGACCCCCACCGCCTCCTCACCGATGTACGCATGGGGGAACGATGCGAGTTTCCCGAGCGTGTAGAAGCTGATAATCTTCTCCTCGAACTTCCTTATCCTCATCATCGAGGTGTACATCTTCAGCAGTTTTTCCTTGCTTAGACCGAGGCCCTGTTGGCTAAGAGTCACTCCACGGGTATTCCCGTCCCGCTATTTTACGGCATCGACGCTGAGGTCGAGCCCCCGGGTATCACCGGGTCAGGTTGCGGAGGACAGGACCCGCCTGAGGACGAAGGGCAGCACCCCTCCGCTAGCGTAGTATCCCATCTCGGCCTCGTTGTCAATCCTGGCCCTGACCTCGAACCGCGTCTGACCCCGGGGGGAGGTCGCCGTGACCTCGAGCGTCGAACCGGGTGCGAGAGCCGTCAGACCCGATATCGAGAACACCTCGTCCCCGTTGAGGCCGAGCTTCAGGCGCCCCTCCCCGGGTGAGAACTCGAGCGGAAGGACGCCCATGGCGACGAGGTTGCTCCTGTGAATCCTCTCGAAGCTCTCGGCGATCACCGCCTTCACTCCGAGGAGTTTGGGAGCCTTGGCGGCCCAATCCCTCGAGCTACCCGACCCGTACTGCTTTCCTGCGAGGATTATCAGCGGAACAGCCCCTGCGTACTTCACGGATGCTTCGTAGATCGACACGACTTCACCGGTCGGCAGGAACTTGGTGAACCCGCCCTCCTTTCCATCCGCGAGCAGGTTCTGGAGCCTCGTGTTGGCAAAGCCGCCGCGGACCATCACTTCGTGATTCCCCCTCCGGCTGCCGTAGCTGCTGAAGTGGACCATGTCGACACCGTGTTTGATAAGGTACTGGGCCGCCGGGCTGTCGAAAGCAATCGATCCGGCCGGAGAGATATGGTCCGTGGTAATCTTGTCCCCGAATACGGCGAGGACCCTCGCTCCGAGGATGTCCTTCTTCTCGAGGTCTGACCCGTCCTGGAACCAAGGCGGCTCCCTGACGTAGGTGGAGGAGTCGTCCCACTTGAAAGTGTCCCCCGAGCCGCCGGGAAGCCCCACCCAGGTGGGGTCGCCGGTCAGTGCGTCGGCGTACCTCCTCCTGTAGAGCTCGCTGTTCAGGGAGTTCGCCGCGATCTCCTTGATCTCCCGTAGGGTCGGCCAGAGGTCCTTCAGGAACACCGGATTGCCGTCAGGGTCCAGGCCCAGGGGGCCGCTGAAGTCGAAATCTATCCTCCCCGCCAGGGCGTAACCGACCACCAGCATCGGCGACATCAGGAAGGACCCCTTGGCGAGAGGGTGGATCCTGCCGTCGAAGTTTCGGTTCCCGCTCAGGACGGCGACCGTGTAGAGGTCCCGCCTCTTGATCTCGGCCTCCACCTCAGGATCCAGAGGGCCGCTGTTCCCAATGCAAGTCGTGCACCCGTAGCCGACGAGGTTGAAACCGAGCTTGTCGAGGTAGGTCAGGAGCCCCGATCCTTCCAGGTAGTCCTTCACCACGGTGGAGCCTGGAGCGAGACTGCACTTCACGAAGGGCTTCGGGGAGAGGCCCCTTTGGACAGCCTTCTTGGCTATCAGGCCAGCGCCGATCATGACGGTCGGATTCGAGGTGTTGGTGCAACTTGTGATCGCCGCGATGATCACCGAACCGTCATCGACTTCCTCCGGGCCGCGCGCCCTGGTCATCTGGCCCACCAGAGCCTGCCCGCCCGAAGCGGCGGCCGAGGCTGTCGAAGCGGTAGGCGTCAGCGCCCTTCTGCGCTCCGCCAGATAGGCCCTGGAGAAAGCGGGCATCGAACTCAGGAGGCGTCTCTCTTCCGGGTTTCTCGGACCGGCGACGCATGGTTCGATGCTGGAGAGGTCGACTGTGAGGACCTCCGAGTACTCCGGTTCCTGCCCTCCGGGCTGCGCGAAGAGACCCTGGCGCCTGCAGTACTCCTCGACGAACTTCACATAGGACGGTTCCCTCCCCGTGTCGAGCAGGTATCGGAGCGTCGTGGAATCCACAGGGGAGTAGCCGACGGTGGCCCCGTACTCTGGGGACATGTTCCCGAGGGTCGCCCTGTCGGGCACGGAGAGGTGCTGGTAGCCCTCGCCGAAGTACTCGACGAAGGCGTCCACGACATTCCGCGCCCTCAGGAGTTCGGTCACGGTCAGCACGATGTCGGTTGTGGTCGCTCCCTCCGGCAGCCGGCCGATGAGCTTCACCCCGACCGCCCTCGGGACGGGCATATGGTAGGGCTCGCCGAGCATGACCGCCTCGGCCTCGATGCCACCCACCCCCCAGCCGAGCACGCCGAGCCCGTTGACCATCGTAGTGTGGGAGTCGGTTCCGACGACGGTGTCTGGGATGGCCGTGAGCCTCCCTCCCCGCTCCTGGAGCGCGACCACGGTGGAAAGAAACTCCAGGTTCACCTGGTGGCAGATTCCCTTCCCAGGGGGGAAGACGCGCAGGTTCTTGAAGGAGCCCTGCGCCCACTTCAGGAGCGAGTATCGCTCCGAGTTCCTTTCGTACTCCCTGCTGACGTTGTAGCTGAACGCGATCTCGTCTCCCCATCCATCGACCTGGACCGAGTGATCTATTATCAGGTCCATGGGGACCACGGAGTTGACCCTCCTCGGATCCCCGCCCCCCCTCTTCATCGCGTCTCTCATTGCGGCTAGGTCGACTATGAGCGGGACTCCCGTGTAGTCCTGGAGCAGGACGCGGTACGGCATGAAGGGGAGACCGGCGTTGACGCTCTTCGGCCACTCGAGCAGCCGGTGGACGGCCTCGTTGGCACCGTCGACCGTCCCCGAATGGCGTAGCGCGTTCTCGACCAGGACCCGGATTGAGTACGGCATCGTCTCGAGTCCGGCGCCCTCCTTTCCGAGCTTCTTCAGGTCGTAGAGGCCCGCCCTGCCATTTGGAGAATCAATCCAGCTCAACACAGAGGCAAAGTCGTTCTGTCCCTGCACGAGTTTTCCGGGCGCTGGGAGGTATATACAGATTAGTCCTTGTCGAGCTCCGCTCTAAGGTTTTTATCCCCTCGGGAGTCGCGCTGCCGCATGCCTGGTGATTGGGAGGTTCGCGGTCTGTTCGGGAACGAGTACGCCATGGAGAACGCCGTGGACGAGCTGAAGAAACTAGAGAAGGTCCCGGAGTTCAAGGTGCTGGACCGGAGGAACCTTCAGGTGGTCGTGACCAAGAGCGACGAGAAGACTCGAAACCTCGTCAAGAACGTCATAACGATAGCCCACGGCTACGTGGAGGCGGACGCCCCCCTCGGTCAGTATGACGCGAAGAAGGCCGAGGTCAAGCGCAAGAAGCTCAAGGAGTACGAGGAGAAGAAGAAGGCCGCTCTCAAGGCACACTGAGGACCGATTCACGCCGACCCCATACGAAGAGGCCCCCGACGGCAGGTCGGGAACCCCGAGTTTGTCCGACGACCTCCGTTCGTGGACTAGTTCGAAATGCTCAGGTCGAGGCGGCGCGGTCGAGGGCACGACTGACGTCCTCGGCCAGGTCCAGGGGATCCTCGATCCCGACCGAGAGCCGGATGAGGTCGTCCGTGATGCCCATCTTCTCCCTATTCACCTTCGGTATCGAGAGGTGGGTCATTCTCGCTGGGAGCTCGGCGAGAGACTCGACCCCGCCCAGGCTCTCCGCCAAGACGAAGATCCGGAGCGACTCGAGGAACCGGCTCGCGGCGCGGTAGCCGCCCCTGATCCTGAACGACACCATCCCTCCACCCCGAGACATCTGCCGCTTCGCAAGACGGTAGGTGGGGGAGGACTCGAGGAAGGGGTAGAAGACGCTCGTCGCGCGCCCGCTCCCCTCAAGGAGCTCGGAGAGCGACTGGGCGTTCTTCGAGTGCTGTTCCATCCGGAGATGGAGCGTCCTCAACCCCCTCAGGGCAAGATAACAGTCGAAGGGACTGGGGACCGCACCGATCGCGTTCTGGAGGAACTTCAGCCTCCCGTAGATTTCCTCGTCTGTGACGGCCAGCGCGCCGCCGACCATGTCGCTGTGCCCCGAGATGTACTTGGTCGTGCTGTGCAGGACGATGGTCGCGCCGAGCTTGAGAGGGTTCTGGAGGCAAGGGGAGGCGAATGTGTTGTCGACCGTCAGAATCAGCCCCTTCTCCAGCGCTATCTTCGCGACCGCCCGGATGTCTAGGACGACCATGAGCGGGTTTGTCGGGGATTCCATCCAGACCATCCGCGTGCTCGGACGGACCGCCCTGGCCAGCGAGTCAGGGTCGCGAGCGTCCACCTTGCTGAAGGTGATCCCGTAGTTGGCGAAGACGCTGTTGAATATCCTGAAGGTGCCCCCGTAGACGTCGTTGCAGATTAGGACGTGGTCCCCTTTCTTGAGGAGTGAGCCGACTGTGGCGGTCGCGCCGAGCCCCGACGAGAACGCGAGCCCGTGCCTTCCGTGCTCCAGGTCGGCGACGGCCCTCTCGAGCCTCTCCCTGGTCGGATTGCCGCTGCGGGAGTACTCATACCCCCTCGGCTTGCCGACGCCGTCCTGTGCGAAGGTGGAGGCTGTGAAGATCGGGGGGGCGACCGCGCCGGTCAACCGGTCCGGCTCGTTTCCGGAGTGGACTGCCTTGGTCGCGAAGCGCATACGCACCGCGGCGGCGGGGCTGGCTTTAAGGGTGAGCGCTCAGCCGAGGCCCTTCGACTTCAGCCACTCGTCGTTGAAGAGCTTGCTGACGTATCCCCTGCCGCCGTCCGGCAGGATGACGACGATCTGGCCGCTGCCGCGGTCCTCCGCCGCGAACTTCAGCGCGCCGGCGACCGCCGCGCCGGAGGACCCACCCGCGAACACCCCCTCCTCTCTCGCGAGCCTGCGAGTCATGACGGCCATCTCGCGGTCGGAGACCTGGATTATCTGGTCGACCACGGCCTGGTCGTACGTTGCCGGAAGGAAGTCCTCGCCGATCCCCTCGACGGAGTACTGATGGAGCGGGTAATCGGTGCCGTACATCAGGTTGTGGTAGATCGAGCCCTCGGGCTCGATTCCGATGACCCGCACAGCCTTGCTCCTCTCCTTGAGAAACCGACCGGCCCCGGAGATCGTGCCCCCCGTCCCGACACAGACCACGAGAGCGCCGATCTTTCCACCGGTCTGTTCCCATATCTCCGGGCCCGTGGTAGCGTAGTGCGCCTCGGGGTTCCCCCGGTTGGAGTACTGGTCTGGCATGTAGGCGCCGCTTATCTCGCGGCTGAGCCGCCGGGCGAGGTTGACATAGTAGTCCGGCGAGTCGTGCGGTGCGCTGGTGGGCGTCACTATCACCTCGGCGCCGAGCGCCCGGAGGATGGCCCGCTTCTCCTCGCTGACCTTGTCTGGCATGGTGAAGATCGTCCTGTAGCCCCGGACCGCCGCGAGCATCGCGAGCCCGAACCCGGTGTTCCCCGAGGTCGGCTCGACTATGGTGCCCCCCTCCCGCAGGAGCCCCTTCGCCTCGGCGTCCTTCACCAGGTATGTCGCGATCCTGTCCTTCACCGACCCCCCGGGATTCATGAACTCCAGCTTTGCGAGTAGCCCGGGCGCCACTTCGTTGCCGATCTTCCCGAGCCGTACGAGCGGGGTGTGCCCGATCGCCCCGAGTATGTCTTGCGCGGGTCTGGGTCCGTCCATCTGGAGCCCTTTGCAGAGGCGGTTGTCTATTAACGGTTCGGCCCCGGAACCCCGGTCCAGTTCCCTGATACGATTTATAAACGCCCGCCGGTCGCCTTGAATCGAGCTTGGCCGCCATCGAAGTCTCCTCGCTGAAGAAGGCCTATGGCAGCCTGCAGGCGGTCAACTCGATCTCGTTCGAGGTCAAGGAGGGGGAGGTCTTCTCGCTCCTCGGGCCGAACGGGGCGGGGAAGACCACCACCATCGAGATTCTCGAAGGACTAAGGGAACGGGACGGCGGCGACGTCAAGGTGCTGGGGCTCGACCCGTGGAAGGACGGCGAGGCTCTGCACAAGCGCATAGGAGTGATCCCCCAGGGATTCACGTTCCTCCCCTACATCACCCCGAGAGAGGCAGTGAACTACTACGCGAGCCTCTTCGACGTCAAGGTAGACGCAGACGAGATCCTCCGAAAGGTGATCCTAGAGGAATCAGCATCGAGCCGCTTCATGAAGCTCTCGGGGGGCCAGAAGCAGAAGATGGGGCTCGCACTCTCCCTGGTGAACGAACCGGACCTCGTCTTCCTGGACGAGCCGACGACGGGGCTCGACCCGCAGGCACGCAGGGCGGTGTGGGACGTGATCAGGAACCTCAAACGAGAGGGCATCAGCGTCCTGCTCACGACACACTACCTCGAGGAGGCCGAGGAGCTGGCGGACAGGGTTGCCATCATGAACAAGGGTGTGATAATCACGGCGGGAACGCCGAAAGAGATAATCCTGGAGTTCGGGTCAGGAGAGAGAATAAGGGTGCACGGCGACTCGGAGCTGGCGGGATACCTGAGGAACCAGACCGGCCTCGAGGTGAACTACTCGGACAACTCGGTCACCGTGGCCCTGAAGAAGAAGGAGGACACACTGACCGTGCTGGAGGCGATAGCCCGCTCGGGGATGAGATGGAGCGACGTGACCGTGCGCAACGACAGCCTCGAAGACGTGTTCGTGAAGCTCGTAGGCTCCAGGATGACCGAGGGAGACCAGGAGGCCCCGGTGAACTAGATGGGAGCCGCTAAGAGAATCAGGGCCGACCTAGTGAACTTCGGTCGGTCCTACACTCGAAGCAGGATAGGCCTCTTCTTCGGCCTCGCGTTCCCGGTGATACTGATCCTCCTATTCGGCGCAATCTTCTCCGGGAGTGGGTCTCCTGCCACCGTCTACGCTCAGAATCAGGACAACGGGCCAGCGGGCCTCCAGTTCCTTCAGGTGCTCAACGATACGGGGGCCCTGCAGGTCACCCTCGTGCCCACCTCGCAGAACTTCTCGCAGTACCTCCTCTCACACTCGTCATCTGACGGGATAGTGGTCCCTCCGAGCTTCACGGCGAGCTATGCGGCCGGGACCCCGGTCAACGTGACAGAGTACTGGAATCCGTCGTCCTCGACGAGCCAGGCCGTCTTTGGAATCACGAGCGGAGTCCTGAACTCGTTCAACCTCCAGAGGGCGCACGGGACCTCGGTCCTCGGAGTCCAGAGGATGACCATAGCGTCTTCCTCGTACACGTACATCGACTTCCTGATCCCGGGGATGATCGGGTTCGCGATCCTGGTCAGCCCGATGTTCGCCCTCGTCAACATCAGCGCCCAGTACAAGCGCGACAAGATCTTCAAGCAGCTCTCGCTCACCCCGCTGACCAAGACTGACTGGCTCCTCGCGAAGATAGGCTTCTACATGATAATGACGATAATATCGTTCCTCCTGATGTCGGCGTTCGGCATCTTCGCCTTCGGTGCACACATCACCTTCACCCCCTGGGTCATCCCGTTCCTCCTTCTCGGGCCTTTCATGTTCGTGTCCCTGGGGATGCTCGTCGGTACGGTCTCCACTAGCGTCGAGTCTGCCGCGGTCGTCGGCAATCTCATAACCTTCCCCATGATGTTCCTCTCCGGGACCTTCTTCCCGGTCAGCACCATGCCTGCGTATCTTCAGAACATCGCCCATGTGCTCCCCCTCTTCTACGTGATCCAAGGCCTGAACAACGTGATGATCTACGGGAACGACACGGCGGCCGTAACCGACATAGCGGTGCTGGCGGTGTTGTCGGCGGTCATCTTCATCCTCGCTGTGCGCTTCTTCAAGTGGCGTGAAGATTAGAGCAATCCCGGCTC
>JBEKFK010000071.1:0-9226 GCA_050013375.1 Nitrososphaerales archaeon
GAGCTGGGCACACGGATGGTCGAGGGCGTTCATCTTGTTCTTCACCGCGACCAGGGCGATCTCCTCCTCCTTGACGTTGTACGCGTGCATGTACCTCCTCATCTCCAGCGCGAAGATCCAGAGGAGCGTCACGCCGAGCGGTCGGTCGGTGGTGTGGTCGAAGATGGACCAGAAGGCGGTCTGGGGGTGCGGATGGAGCGGGGACATCTTCTCCTCGGCGACGGCCAGGCAGGTGTCGAAGAGGCCGGAGGCGACGTGCCACCACGCGCCCACGGGCGTGAAGACGCCCGTCCCCCCTCCCACGTAGACCCTGCTGTTCGACCTTCCTATCCCGCCCGCCCCTTCGAGGAGGTACTCGCCCTTCATGTGCACGCCGTCGAACGCGTCCGGCGCGCTCCCGATGACGACCGAGTCGATGTCCCTCATGGTCATCCCGGCAGAATCGAGCGCCATGTTCGAGGCCTCGTAGGAGAGCTCCCTTCCGGTCTCGAGCAGCCTCCTCCTGAAGAGGGTCATCCCCGCCCCGATCACGGCCACCCTTCTCTTGATCATCGCATCACCTTGAGAGGACCGCGACCCCGCCGGTCGCCGTCGGCACCCCTCTCCATGACTGGACCATCGCCCGACTGGCCCCTTTCACCTGGATGTGCCCGGCGTCGCCCCTGAGCTGGAGGACGCACTCGAGGATCCGGTGCATCGCCGACGCCTCGAGGAGGTTCCCCACGCCCAGCGAGCCGCCGCTTGGGTTGAGGGCCGGCCCTGACCCCGAGAGGACCCTCTCCTCCTCGGCCCGGCTCCTCGCGAGAGAATGGACGTGCTGCAGCAGCTTGTAGGAGTATGAGTCGTCGAGCTCCAGGATGTCGAACGAGCCCAGGTCCTTCCTGAGCCCGGCCTGCGAGAGCGCCCTCGCGTAGGAGCCTCTCGCATATCCCGCAATCAGCGGGTCCCCCCCGTCGAACCAGGGGAGCGACGACTCCCAGGCCACCCCGTCGACGTAGACCGCGTCCCGTCTGTTCTTCCTTATCCACCGCTCCGAAGCGAGTACCATGACCACTGCCGCGTCTGCGTGAGGGGCCTTGTCCGCCCTCCTCAGGGGGGTCGAGATGACCTGGGAGGCCTCGAGGTCGCTCCGGGTGAGGTTCGCGCCGAAGCTCGCCCGAGTGTTCCGCATCGCCTGCGCCTTCGATCTGATTAGGAGGTCATCGAGCTCACCGCGGGACCGCCGGCCGGCCCTCATGAATGCGTCCATCTCAAGGGCCGCGAGGACGTCGCCGCCCGCTCCGACCGGCCTCAACAGCGAAGGCTCCTGGGCCATCCTCTCGACCGCGTCTTTGTCTATCACGTCCGCAGCCTTGCTGTGCGCCTCAAGGGTGACGACCTCCGCGACGCCGGAGAGGATGTGCATTGCCGCGTTCCCGAGGCCGGTCACCGCGTCGCCGGGGATAGTGCAGACGGGTCTTCCAGCTCCGCCGATCTGGTCGGGTACCATCTCGTCGGCTATGCTCCAGCCCTCCCAGAGGTCCTCGGTGCAGCAGATGAACGACCCGACGTCCCTCCTGGGGTCAATGGCCGCGTCGGCATAGGCCCTCGTAGCTGCCTCGAACATGAGCTCTCTCGTCGACAGGTCCGAGACCACTGGCCTGAAACCCTCGCACCCGACACCGACGATACCCACTCGATTCGGCATTGCCCTAGAGTGGTCTTTCGGTTCGCCACGCCAATAAGGCTTCCGAACCGGTCTCGATTGTTTAAATGCGGAAGATAACGGGAGGGTTTTGTTGACGACCCGACTCGCACTGGGGTTCAATCCTGTGCTCCCCGTGAGGGACGCGGTCCTCATCGGAAAGAAGGCGGAGTCCCTCGGCTACGAATCTATCTGGTTCCACGAGAGCCTCTTCCAGAGGGACGCGCTCACCTACATCTCTGCGGTATTGCTCTCCACCACGCGAATCCGGGTGGGTTCGGGCGCGATCAACACCTTCACTAGGCACCCGCTCACCTCGGCGGCATCGTTCGCATCGATGAGCGAACTCTCCGGCGGTCGAGCCATAATGGGCATCGGTCTGGGGAGCTTCCCGACCATCCCCAACATCGGGTTCAAGATCTTCCCGGTGACGGAGACTCGGCCGCTCAAGAGGATCAAGGAGTACGTCAGCGTCACTCGGAGCTTCTGGGCCGGCGACAAGCTGGCGTTCAGGGGGGAGTTCTACACGGCGGAGAGGATGCAGTCCGACATCAAGCTGGGGTTCAAGGTCCCGATCTATATCGCATCGCTCACTGAGAGGACGCAGGCGTACGCCGGCGCCGAGGCCGATGGCGCGATCCTCTCCCCCTCGGTCGCCACCCCGAGGACTACCGGGACCATGGTGGAACATGTCAGGGTGGGGGAGAGGAGGAAGGGGAGGACGGTCGACAAGGCTTCGTACCTCTTGACCTCCGTCGACGAGGACGGCAAGAAGGCCAGGGACGTCATCAGAGGCTTCTACTTCTTCCTCTACCAGCTCGGGGAGGTTATCAAGCCCGAGAGCCTCGAACCGTACGGGGTGGCCCTATCCGAGGTGGCGGCCTTCAGGGCTGCGTGGAAGCGCGGGGACCCCACGGCGAGAGACCTCGTGCCGGACCGGGCGATCGACGCCCTGACGGTCGCGGGGACATCCGCCGAGGCGAGGACGAGAATCGAGGAGTATCGCGGGGCGGGCGTGGACCTTCCGATACTGATGCCGATTGGAAACGTTAATTATGCTATGGAAACCCTCGCGCCAAGCTAAGCATGCCCAGTCGCTCTCTGGGTGAGAGGCTTGGACTGTTTGTCCGGTTCGCGAGGGTCCAGTTTCTCCCCGTCATCCTCGCCCCCCTGCTCGTGGGGACCGCCGCCGCATGGCATGCCTCTCGCTCGCTAAACCTGCTCCTTTTGGGCCTGCTCTTCTTCGGGAGCGCCTCACTCCTCATTGCTTCGAACTCCATCGACGACGTCTACGACTTCGTGAACGGCGTCGACCAGGTCTCAGAGAGGATGTTTCCAAAGGAGTTTCCAGGGTGGAAACCGATCCCGAGAGGGCTGATGTCGGTCGGCCAGGGGCTCACTATCTCAGGCGCGTTCTATCTCCTCAGCCTCGCAGTGGCCGTATACCTGGCCTTGGCTGTGGGGTGGATCGCCCTCGCGATCGCCGCCCCCGGTATTCTGCTGGGTTACTTCTACGCCGCGCCTCCTCTCAGGCTCGACTACAGGGGGTTCGGCTTCGGCGAGGTGGCGATATTCCTTAGCTTCGGCGCGATTCCGGCAATGGGTGCTTTCTACGTCCTCACGGGAGGGCTTACCCTGCTCCCCCTGCTCGTCTCGATCCCCTCCGGGCTGCTCACTACGAACGTCGTGCTCACCCACGACCTGATCTTCTACGACTCCTACAAGGCCGCGGGGAAGAGGTCTCTCGCGGTGGTTCTCGGCAGGGTGAGGACGGAGCGCTTCACCTTCGGGCTGGCGGGGGTCGCCTATGCCCTCACGCTCCTTCTCGTAGCAGTGGGCGAGATACCGGTCCCCTCCCTGCTGGTCCTCCTCGCCCTCCCGGCACTCCTGCTGAAGGGCCTCCCCTCCGGCGATGAGAAGCCCATCCCGGAGTACGCCAAGATGACCATGCGCGTCTTCGTGCACTCAATACTGTTCTCGGTTCTTCTGGCGGCCGGGCTGATCCTCTAGGAACCGGAGGCATCCCCTCCATGGCAAGACCCCGCGAGATCCTCGGCCCCAAGGTGGCCGCAGGGCTCCTGGCCGTGGTCGCTTCGATGGCGCTGCTGTTCACCGTCCCGCAGGCGTACTTCATCGCCGCAACCTTCGTCTCGATGGCCTGTATGATGGCCGTCACCTTCCTGCTCACGCGCTATCGCGGTCTCCTCCGGCCGACCGCGAAGACCTTGGGGTTCGGGGTCGTCACGGCGGTCGCGCTGTACCTCGTCTTCTATCTGGGAAACCTGGGGGTGACCTCGCTGCATCCGTTCGGGATGAGCGCCTCGACAGAGAACTCGATCTACTCGCTCATCGCTTCCCCCTCCAACCCGCTCTTCCTTCAGGTGGGAGTCCTGGCCTTCGACGCGGGGGGTTACGAGTCGTTCTTCAGGGGCATCCTCCAGACGAGGCTCCAGCCGAGGGCAGGAGTCGGGTCCGTCTTCGTGGTCGCGCTCTTCGACGCCCTCCTCCACATCATCACCCTGAACCCGCTCTGGGTCGTCACGACGTTCATAGCCGACTCAGTCTGGGGCCTCACCTACTACTACTCCAAGGATCTTACCTCCAGCGTCACGAGCCACTTCATCTGGGACCTTGTCATCTTCATCCTCCTTCCCATCCACTAGGCGCCCCTGAGCTCACGGGCTGCTCTGGAATCCTTTAATCGGCCCCCCGCTGGACGGGCGGCGTTCCTCGATGGGTCTCTTCCAAGCGGAGCACGAGAACGTCTTGAGGACATTCTATGGTAGGGACCACGAGGCCTACTCGACCGTCCTCGAGTCGCTCGCCGGCTTCCTCGAGGCCGAGGTCGAGCCGAAGTCGGCCCGCTTCGACGAGGAGGGCGGCGGGATAGCGGGTGTCCGAAAGGCCCTGTTCGACCAGGGGCTCGCGAGAATCCCGTTCGAGGCGCAAGGCGGCATAGCTCTCCCGTTCGGCGTCTACTCGCTGGCCATGGAACTCGTGGGGGCTGCCGACGCGCCGACGGCCATGAGCATCGGCGTCCACAACATGGTCGCCGAGGGCGTCTTCCGCTTCGGCACAACCGCCCAGAAGCAGTCGACCTTCTCGGATCTGATCTCCGGTAGGAAGCTCGGCGCCTTCTCCCTGACCGAGCCCACCTCTGGCTCCGACGCAAAGTCCATGTCGACGAGGGCAGTCCGGGTCGGTTCCGGCTACGTCCTCAACGGTTCGAAGATGTTCATCACGAACGCCGGCGAGGCAGACCTCTACCTGGTCTTCGCAAGGACCGAGAAGGGGCACTCGGCGTTCCTCGTCGACCGGTCGACCCCGGGCCTGTCAGCCGGTGACGACATCGCCAAGCTAGGCATGAGGGGGTCAAGGACCAGCGAGGTCCGGCTCGTGGACTGCCACGTCACCTCGGAGAGCCTCCTGGGCGAGGATGGCAGCGGGTTCGAGTACGCGAAGATCATGCTCAACGGCAGCCGGATTATCATGGGCTCGATCTGCGTCGGGATAGCACTCACCGCTTACCGAAAGGCACTCGGGTACAGCAAACAGAGGGAGCTCTTCGGCCAGAGGCTAGCGGACCTGCAGATGACCCGCGAGAAGATCGCGAACATGAGGACCGAGATAACCTCGGGCCGGCTCCTCTGCCTCTATGCTTCACGGCTGAAGGAGCTCGGCCTGGACCACGCCTCTGAGGCCGCCCAGGCAAAGGTCCTGTCGACAGAGATGGCGGCGAGGGTCTGCGACCAGGTGATACAGATCTACGGAGGTTACGGTTACACCGACAGGGGAGTCCACCGCCACTGGAGGGACGCGAGGCTCCTCGCCATCGGCGAGGGCGCCTCGGAGGTGCTCAGGATGCTGATAGCCGGAAAGGAGTTCTCGGGTACGCGATGAACATCGTAGTCTGTGTGAAGCACGCCGTGGACGAATCAGAGCTCCGGGCCGACCCGGCGGGGAAGCCTCTGCTCCAGGGCGCCCAGTCGAAGATGAGCGCGTTCGACCGCAACGCGGTCGAAGAGGCGGTCAGGATCAAGGAGAAGAAGACCGGGACGGTGACGGTCATCAGCATCGGGAACGGCGACTGGAAGAAGAGCATCAAGGAGGCGCTCGCCATGGGCTCGGACAAGGCAGTGGCGGTCAGCTCGGGTCAGGCGCTTGACGCGCTGGGGACCTCCTACTATCTCTCGAGGGCGGTCCAGCGGGCGGGGCCCGTCGACCTCGTGATCTTCTCCGAGGGGGCCTCAGACACTTACCACGGATTGGTCGGCCCCATGACTGCGGAGTGGCTGGGACTTCCATTCCTTGGCTATGCCCGCAAGCTCGACGTCGGCGACGGCTCCGTCAGGGGCGAGCTGGCGCTCGAGGAGAACGAGGAAGTGGTGGAGGCTGCCCTGCCTGCTGTCGTATCGGTCGTGAGCGAGATCAACGAGCCGCGGTACCCCACCCTCCTTCAGATAATGCAGGCGTCCAAGAAGCCGATGGAGGAAGTCGCGCTCGAATCGCTCAAGGACGAGCGCGCCCCAGCCTTACGGGTAACCGTGGCCGACGTCCGGGTTCAGGCCCTGAGCAGGAAGAGGGTCATGCTCGAGGGATCGCCTGAAGAGGCCTCGAAGAGCCTCGTCGATGCCCTGAGGAGGGACGGCGCGATATGACCTCCGTCCTGTCCTACTCAGAGGACCGTGGACTCGCCCGCGAGCTCTCGAACGGCGCCTCCCTCCTTGCCGGCGCTGTCGGTGCGGCCGCCTCGGCCGTGGTGTTGGACGGGCTCGGCGAGACCGCCCCCGGGGGGCGCGTTCTCGTCCTGAGATCCGAGCTTCCTCTCGCCGGCGACTACGAGAAGATCGCAGGGGCGCTGGCCGCCGCGGCGAAGGCCAAGGATTCCTCTATCATCCTTATCGGCGCCACGAAGCAGGGGAGACAGGTCGCAGGAAAGCTCTCTGTGATGGCAGGGATGGGTGTGCTCAGCGATGTCCGCTCGCTCCGGATGGAGGGAGGGCGCCTCACCGGAGTGCGAGGCGTCTATGCGGCCAGGTTCAACGCCACCGTGGCGTCGGACCTTCCGTGCATCGCCCTAGTCCCCGCGGGTTGCTTCCAGGCCGAATCGGGGGCACCTCGTGAGGTCGAAGAGATGGCCGTCGGTAGCCTCCCTTCGAGGGTGCGGCACCTTGAGACGCGCCCGAGGTCGAAGGGAGCCGTCGACCTCAGGACCGCCGAGATCATCGTCGCGGCGGGAAGAGGCTTCAAGAGGAAGGAGGACCTCGCCCTGGCCGAGACCCTGGTGAAGGCCCTCGGAGGCGCGCTCGGGTCCTCGAGGCCGCTGACGTCGGACCTCGGGTGGCTCAGCGAGGAGCATCACATCGGCCTCACAGGCATCTACGTCCGGCCCCGACTATATGTCGCCGTGGGAATCTCGGGCCAGCTTCAGCACGTAGCCGGGATCAAGGACTCCAAGGTCATCGTGGCGATCAACAAGGACAAGCAGGCTCCCATCTTCCAGGTTGCAGACTACGGGATAGTCGGCGACCTGTACCAGGTGATACCCGCCCTCCTAGCGGCCCTCGCCGCCTAGTCCTTAGCCAGTGACTCGACGACGAGCTCCGCGATGTCCTTGACCGCGAGCTTGTCGTTCCCGATGCTCTTGGCCGCGTCCTCGAACATCGTCACGCAGAACGGGCACGCCACGGCGATGGTCTCGGCCCCTGTCTGGACCGCCTCCTCTACCCTGATGACGCCCACTTTCTTCTTCTCAGGCACCTCGTACCAGACGTTCGCCCCGCCCCCGCCGCAGCAGAAGCTGTTCGACCGGTTACGCTTCATCTCCACCAGTTCGAGTCCCTTCTGAGACGCCAGCAGTGCCCGCGGTTCGTCGAAGATCCCGTTCATCCTTCCGAGGTTGCACGGGTCGTGGAAGGCCACCTTCCCGGACCTGTCCCCCTGCCTAAGCTTCCCAGATTTGGTCAGCTCCCATATCAGCTGAGAGTGATGGATTACCTCGAAGTCGCCCCCGAACTCGGGATACTCGTTCAGGAACGTGTTGAAGCAATGGGCGCAGTGGACCACCACCTTCTTCGCACCAACCGATTTGAGGGTCTCGATGTTCCTGAGCGCTAGCTCCTGGAACTTGGCCTCCTCGCCCATCCTGCGAACGGGTTCGCCCGTGCAGACCTCCTCGTTCCCAAGGACCGCGAAGCTTACGTTCGCGGACTTGAGTATCTGAATGACCGACGACGTGATCTTCCTGGCCCTTGGATCGTAGCTGCCCTGGCAGCCCACCCAGTAGAGGTACTCGGCTCCGGGGTTCTCTCTCACTGTCGGTACGCCCATCTCCGTCAGCCAGCTCTGCCGCTCGCCCTGGGGGAGGCCGAACGGGTTGTTGCTCCTGGCTATGTTCTCCAGGAACGCCCTCTTCATAGGGTCGAGCTTGTTCTCGGCCACAAGGGTGCGCCTGAACTCTACGACGTAGTCGACCTGGTTTATGAACACGGGGCAGACGTTCACGCAAGCATTGCAGGTCGTGCATGACCAGAGCTCCTGCTCCCTGACGAGGCCGCTCGAGAGCGAGTCCGCCGAACCCTCCCTCATCCCGAAACCCAGATCCCTGACCAGGTTCCTCGGCGATAGGTCTCTGCCGGCCGCGTACGCAGGGCAGACCTCCTGGCATCGGCCGCAGTTCGTGCACGCGTCCAGGGCGAGCAGCTGGAAGGGCTTGAAGTCCGAGCTTGAGGTGACGTTCGGAGGTGTGTCCACGTTGCCGGTCTCGAGCATCGAGGCCAGACTGAAGGGGGTGCTGAGGCGGCCCATCGGCCGCGGCTTGGCGACCGCGACGTTAGCCCCGGAGGTGAAGACGTGGACGAGCTTGGTATAGGGGACGAGCGCAATCAGCCCGAAGACCGAGAACATGTGCGCCCACCAGAAGCCCTGGTAGACCGCCGTCGTCTGTGGACCGGGGACCAGCCGTGAGAGGAGCATCGAGAGTCCCTCTCCTACAGGGGAGTAGGACGCGAACTGGCTCGGGTGCGCCACGAGCCTGAGCGACTCGAGGGTGAACCCCGATATCCCGATCCAGACGAGCATCCCCAGGACGACGTAGTCGTCCCAGGCGGTCCTGAGCTTCTCTGGCCTCTGGACGAACCTCCGGTAGAGTGCGATCCCAAGCCCGACGACGAAGGCGAGGCCGAACGTGTCGCCGAGGAACTCTAGGGTCAGATAGAGGCCGCCTTGAAGGAAGATGACACTGGTGAAGAAGGGAAGCACGTCCGACTGGATGAAGATCAGCGTCGTGTACGCGAGAAGCATAAGGAACCCGAAGAAGATCGCACCGTGCATCACGCCCCCCTCCCCTCCAGAGAGGACCTTCCTCTGCTCGAGGCCGTAGTCCAGGAACCTCCTGAGCTTGACCCGGGCGTCCTCGGTCGCGAGACGGAGGAACTGTGCCGGCCCTATCCCGTACCTGGTCAGATGCCTGTAGAGCCCATAGATCATCACGGCCCCGCTGATGAAGAACGTCGCGTAGAGGACGTCGGGAGCATACCACGG
>JBEKFK010000072.1:0-8986 GCA_050013375.1 Nitrososphaerales archaeon
TCTACGGTCTCCCCGAGGATCTCCTTTTTTGGGCAGAAGTACTCCCCTCCCGTCAGGCAAAACTCACACGTGCCACATGACGTCCAGAGCGGCTGCATCCCGACCCTGTCGTTCTTGCTGACCGACTCGACCCCCGGCCCTACCTCAGCCACGCGCCCGGCGATCTCGTGACCGGGGATTATGGGATACTTCGGCGGCACGCCGGCAGCGACCCAGTCTCCCTCGACCATGTTGAGATTGGACCGGCATACTCCGGACGCTTCGATCTTCACGAGAACCTGCCCGTTGCCGGGCTTCGGGGTCTCTATCTCCTCTATCCTGAGAGGACTTGTCTCGATCTTTCCTACGTTGTATAGCAGGGCCGCCTTCATTCAGTACGATTCCGGGCAGGTCGAGTATTTAGCGCTAGGCCTGAGCCCGGGGGGAGTGGCAGCAGATTGCGAGCTACAGTGAAGGTGGGGGCCGGTGGGCTTATCTTCAGTCGTGCCTTCGCTACCCCGCTTGGCGCCTGCAAATCCGGCAGGAGCGGCGTCTGACACGTCGCAAGAGCCGACCTCTCCCACGAACACCATCCCTGCAGAGAGGCGCGCCTAGATGAGACTTCGAACTGCCAAGGTCTGTTTTGCGGTAATCGCCGCAGTATTGATAGTCCTGAACGGTCTCACCCTGCTGTCTGCCCTTCCGCACACCACGGGGACCGGGACCTTCTGCGACTCGCAGGTCGGTTGCATAACAGTCGCAAGAGACTTCTCGGCGTACTATGAGGCCGGCTACCGGTTTCTCTTCAACCCGACCCAGGTCTACCACGAGGGGAACGTCTCGGGAGACTACCAGATACTCCCGAATCCCCAGATGTATCGCTACGCCCCGTTCTTCCTCCCGCTCTTCATGGTTCCTCTGGTCGTGTCCCTCGATTATCAGAACGCCCTGCGCGCCTTCGACGTTCTCCAGTTCGCACTTCTCCCGCTCATCGCCTATCTCCTGTTCGACATCATGAGGAGAGTCTCTGCGAGAGGCGACTCCGTGGATAACCGGACCTTCGCCGCCTTCACCCTGACGGCCTTGTTCGCCCTCCTCCAGCCGTTCGTGCTTTCTCCCTCTATCCTGACCTTCTGGAGCTGGAGCTACTGGCACATGTGGATCAACGGCGAGGCCAGGCTCCTCCAACTGTTCTTCCTCGTCCTGACCGTCTGCCTCGTCCTGAGGGGGTCGAGGCTCTCAGGCCTCACGTTCGTGCTGAGCTCGTTCGACCCCCGAATGAGCGTCCTCTGCATACCCTTGATACTGTTCCTCTGTTTGAAGGTCGGCGGTCTGCGCAGGTTCGCCCTGGGCAGCGTGGCTTCGTTTGCACTGATCTACGTGCCGACCCTGCTCTACGCCAACCTCGGGAGCCAGTTCTACGGCACCATATTCATCAGGGATTTCATGATCTACTCGTACGAATGGATACCCGTCCTCACGATCATCTCGTTGACGGCTACCATCGTCGCCCTGGAGCTTACGCACACGGTTGAGATTGGCAAGCCCATGGTTGCGGTCGGCGTCGAATGAGCGAGCCGGACGCCTACCCTGGCGTCGAGGCGCTCCCCTTCTTCAGCAGCTACGACGGCGCACTAGGATCGGGGCTCGCGTAGAGGAAGATCCTGCCGACGATCTTCTCCCCTGCCTTCGCGGCGAGGCCCTGGGATGCCACGTTGGACTCGGCGATCTCGTTGATCAGGGTGTGGACGTGCCTCGCCCTGAGATAGATGAGCCTCGCCTGCTGGTTGTCCCTCATCACACCCATCCTCCTGAACTGCGGTTCGACGTAAAGCCCGTGCGACCTCGCCACCCCACCGGCTATTGTCATCCACGCTATGCCCACGATTCTGTCTGCTATCTTGACGACGAAGCACTTGTCCCCGTTCCTGAGGGCTACGCCCACCCACTGCCTGTTCGTCTCCGGCTGTGTGGCGGCCATGAACTCCTCCAGTTCCCCGACATCGTTGTCGACGCTGACGTGATGCCTGAACCTGTGGTCCAGCGGCGCAGTGTCGACGTCCAACTGCCAGATGTTCCAGACCTCCCTGGGGTGCTCTCCGGTCTCGAGCTCAGAGAAGATGTAACTGGAAGGCTTGAGCCCAAAGAAGTGGTCGAACACCTCCCTTGACTTGGTGAAGATGGTGCCGGTCGCCTCGTAGCTATCATAGATGAACAGGCCGTTGACCGCTCCTTCGGCGTTCCGGGAGACGTAGGCCTCTCCTCCCGCTTCGAGAGCCTCCTTGACCTCGTGAAGCAGGAGCGGGTCATAGAACGATAGCCCCTTCGGTAGGTCATCCAGCTGCCCATCCGCGGCCGTCACCTTTGATACGCGAACGCTGTCGCTCGTGGTTCTCTTGCCTCACGTTCTCCTATATTGATTTATGTCGTGTAGGTCCATGACGCCGCTACCAATCCAGAATCGTGAAATTTTTCGTCAGTCCCTCCTC
Source organism: Nitrososphaerales archaeon (assembly GCA_050013375.1). Classification (GTDB taxonomy): domain Archaea; phylum Thermoproteota; class Nitrososphaeria; order Nitrososphaerales; family Gagatemarchaeaceae; genus Gagatemarchaeum. The sequence continues at coordinate 2,469 of JBEKFK010000072.1, forward strand.
TCCGAGGATGTTGCCGATGACCAGTTCAAGGCTCTCAGGAGTGCGGTGGAGGTCGACGACCTCGTCGTCCCTGAGGGCATCCTTGAGAAGGCACTCGAACTGGATCTTGCGGTCGGTCGAGTGACCGAACCTCTTGATACGCTCCCTCTCTATCTGCTCGTAGGCGTACATGAACTCGTACAGCGACCTGTAGATCTGGTGCTCCATGTTCTCCTCGATGTTGAACTCGAGGTCGGCCCTGTCCCTCCCTCCGATGGTTATGTCCTGGAGCCCTTCCAGATCGGCCCAGAAGATGGTCCCGTCAGGGGCCAGCACGGCGTCCTTGTCGAGCCAGACGTCGTAGAAGTCCAGCCCGGTGTAGGTGCCGTTGTCGTTCCTCCGCATGGACCTGACGAACAGGGTGAGAATCGCGATCCCGCTCCCGACGAAGTTCCTCAGGAAGTCCATCGCCCTCTCGTTGCTGTCTATGCGGAAGAAGTCGAAGAGCTCACCGGTGTCGTCGCCGATGGTCCAGTCAGAGTGGAAGTAGATCCTCACGTTGGAGGGTATCAGCCTCGCCTCCTGGACCATCTCCTGTTTGAACCTCCTGTACCAGTAGACCTTGGTGGCCTCCTCCTGGAGCGCCTTCGGCAGCCTGACTATCTTCACCAGGGGGGCGATTCTGAACCCGTGGATGGACGTGGTGCTCGCGTCCGACATCTCCGCCGCCTTCATCGCGATGCTGGCGAACTCCAGCCCCTGGGACCCGTAGGGGCACCCACGCGACCAGAGCTCCCCTGTGAGATACCTCGGAAACTTCATCTCCTTCTCCCTCTGGTTCATAATCCTGTCCTTCACGCCGCTGTCCCTCCCGAGAAGGCTGCAGATCTCCTCCTTCCTGAAGAGCTGACGGCTGAAGGGGCTGGTCGTCGACCCTATCCCCTTGACGGAGAAGTAGAAGTCGGTGCCATCGATGGTCAGGTAGGGTTCCCTGCTCACCGCGCTCCTGTTGTCGTCGATGAGGAACCCCCTGGTTCCGATCGGGTCGGCCTCGGTGAAGGGTCTGACGCTCTCGGGAAGGTAGACCTTCTCGAACTCGGGCATCTTGAAGCTCCGGAAGTACCTGTTGGTCGTCGTCCCCGCCCCTTCGTAGACGCTCAGCTCGATGGGCATCCCCCTGAGCTCGATAGGCGCCGGGCGGTCTCTCGAGGACGTCAAGGCCGCTCATCATTGCCCGGCCGCTGTCGCCGCAGCCTTCTCCCCCGCGAGAGGGGAGAGCTCAACGCTGGGGGCCCCCGCAGTAGGGGCACCTGTCGACCGTGGTCGGGATTAGGGTGCCGCAGTACTTGCAGTTGACCTTGGCGACCTCCCTTATCACGACCTGCTCGGGCGGCTTGGATCCGAGGTCGACGTTGGACTGGAACGGCGTCGAGGGTGGCGCGGGAGGGGGCGTGTCGGGGACGGGCGAGTGCTTGGGCAGCGAACCCCTCCGTCTTCCTCTCGTTGCGGCATAGATGGCAATGGCCGCGATCAAGACCACCAGCGCTACTATGGAGTAGGTGAGATACGATGGGAATCCCCCGGTCGATCCGTTGCTGGTTGAGGTCGCGCCCGAGGAGGCGCTGGCGGCGGTCAGAGGATAGCTGGTCGTCGTCACGTACAGGACATCGGCATAGGTGAAGCTCCCGGCCTGACCCTGATCCTGTCCGTTGTCCTGCTCCAGGTAGTTGTAGCCCACGATGTAGCCCGTGGCCGGGTCGAAGTACTCGTACCAGGTGTAGGATGCGGTGAAGACGCCGTAGACGTCGTTGCGCTGATACTGGCCGGTCCCCTCAGCCTCGATCGTCTGCACGTACCTGTTCTCCGTCGGCAGCTGCAGGCTGTAGTTCTTCGAGAGTACGGTGAACTGCGAGTTCAGGACGTAGAAGGTGCTCCCGACTGGGACCGAAGGGTTCACGGCGAACCAGACGTACAGGGGGCTCGAGTACGGGATCCCCCCGAATCCCAGCTCGCTGTCCGTCCCGTTCAGGTAGGTGAAGGAGGAGGATGACCACGTGAAGCTCCCGGAGGAAGTGCTCGCAGTCGAGCTCCCCTGGTTGTTGCTGTACTGGTAGGAGTAGTCGTAGTGCGAGGAGACGACGCTACCGTTGACCGAGAGCATCTGCTCCATCCCGGTCGTCAGGAGCTGGTCAGTGTACCCGGAATACGACCCTGCGCCGTTGTTCACGGTGCTCGTCTCCGAATACCCGAACTGGTCGCCTGCCTGAGGTGCATAGGCTGAGACCAGGCTCACGTTGGCTAGGACAGCGATTGTGAGCAGGGATGCGAAGAGCAAGGCCCCGAATGCCGTGTTGTGCCGGAAGGACTCGGTCCGGCTCAACCCGCGAACCCCCCGATCCCGTGGCTGTGGGCCGGATGGAAGCCTCCCATCCCGCTGAATGTGGCGTTGTAGGTCGAGTGGGCCACTATCACAGGATAGTACCAGAGGAGGAAGCCCGGGTGCGGCGAGTACGTGAACTGCACCGGGGTCTCGGTGATCTTGGCCGTGGAATCGACCTCCTTCACCAGCTCATTCCGAACTCCGTGGATCATCCTGACGGCCAGGGCGACGAGCTCGGAACGCTCCAGTCCCGTGGCGTACCCGGAGAGCAGAGTGACCGCTTTCTCCATCAGGTCTAGAACCTCGTGCGACTCGAACACCGGGATGGAGGCGAGTATCGCAGCCGCTACCAGCGGATACTCCAGGTAGTTTCTCAGCTGCTCCACAACATACTTCAGCTTGTCCTCCACCCCGTCCACATCGAGTTCCCCTATCGCCAGGAAGGCCGAGGCGGTCTCGGTGTCCTCGGAGGTCATGTATCCCCAGGAGGTGAGCATCGACCTGAAAGCGTGGAACTTGGCGGCCAATCCGTCGTATGGGACGTTCATCACGGCGAGTATAGCGGCGGCTTCGTACGAGGGCGTCAGCTCCTTGAATTGAGTGAAACGATCCGTGGGATATGTCCCGTCGAACATCCTACCTGCCATGATGGTCGCGGCAACTCCGACGGACAGCTCCTTGGGCACGCCTTGATCCCTCATCCGCTGGTCGAGGTCCTCGAGGGCGGACTCGAGGCCCTGGAGGTCCTGGCTGCTGGCCGCGGTCATGATCTCAGCCGCCATCAGCTTGCTCTCTGTCGTGGAGCCGAAGCTGCGGAGAGAGTCGAGCGCCTGCACGAACCTCTCTCTGATCTGGGCGGTATCGCCCTGGAGCTTGGCCAGCCCTATCGCTACGCTCCACAGCGCTGACGGAGCCTGGACCGCGGAGTGCCCCCCACCGGTTCCGCTGCCGCTCGGTGTTGCAGGGTCTTCTACCAGGTCTTCCATCTCCGCGACCGTGAACTTGAGGACGACTACGTAGGAGATCGCCTTATCCGCGATCGACCTGAGCTCGGCGTAGGTGGCCTTGATCTCAGTCGTGAAGTCAGCGAACTCCTCGTCGGCCACTCTGTAATCCCTGACGCTAAGGTCGTTCAGAATTACGCTCCCTACTCCCGTGAGGGACAGATACTCTTCGCCATACGGCACCATGCCGTCGATCGTGGACTTCTCCTGGATGAGGTCGTTCAGATTGGCCTCCAGCGCGGTCAGTTCGGATTCCGCAGCGGAGACGGCGGCCGCCTCGCTCGCGACCCTCTGCACCAGCTCATCCTTCTCCGCTCCGTGTTCGAGGTGGAACATGAATGAGTGCTCCTTCTGTTCGTCCAGCTGGAAGGCCGCATCCGCATGTTCCTCCTCCTCCCTCTTGCTGGTCACGTCTGCGGTCGCCTGGGACAGTCTTGCAACCTCGGCGACCCCCTTATCGTAGTCTTCCTTCGTCGACCTCAGGACATAGCCGTTGTCGGAGAGGTAGCCTAGATCCCCCGGGGGAATCGGAGTGATGGACCCCTCTCGGTCGTTTATCTGCGACAGGAATGTCCTAACTTCTCCACACTTCATGACAGGAGGTCGCGGTGCCTTTGGGCGTCGTGACTCTTAAGCGATTTGTTGTGTCCTAGGAGGCTCCCAGAGAATGGCCAGCCATCCCGGCCTTCGGAGAAGCGAGTGCCAGCGTAGGGGATTGCCAGAATGCCGTTTCTACTTCCTGTGTGCTCCGACCCGAGTCCCGCGAGAATCTGCCCGGGTCTTTACCTTCGGCCCGGCACGATTGTGAGCCACGGCGGCACGGACGATATCTTCCAGAGTGTGCTCATTGACCTCGTCTCCCTCGAAGAAATCGATGGCTCTCCACTTGTTGCCCTCGAGCATGGAGTTGAACAGCTTCTCAGGGTCCGGAAGGCTCGCACCTTCGTAGAACGTCAACTTCACCTTATCCTTGAAGGGTTTGAACAGACAGACCAAGCCATCGTGGGAGAAGACAGGGGTGCCCTTCCATTTCAACTCCTCGACGATGTCCGGGTCGGCATCATGGATGATCTTGCGGAGCTTGGCGAGCGTCCCGCCTCGCCAGTCGGTCAGGGCTGCAATCTGCTTATCGATGATAACGGACGGGCTCGACCGCATCGACCCGTTGGAAGGTCCGGAGGTTCTTAAGCCTAGTCTTCATGAAGGCTCTGCCGAGCCGGCTCTTGGGACTGAGGGCACCCACACCTGACCAACCGAAGACTGCCCCGCGCCACTGCGAGTCCGGTCCTTAGCTCACCGCTTTCCTCACGAGCGCGGCGATCCTTGCTTCTTCTACGTCTGTCAACCCCTTCAGCGCGAAGGCCGTCGGCCACATGGGGCCCTCGTCGAGGTTCGCCTCGTCGCTGAACCCCAGCGTCGCGTACCTGGTCTTGAACTTCTCCGCCGGTTGGAAGAACAAGACCACGTTGCCGTCCTTGGAGTACGCTGGCATCCCATACCAGAGTCTCGGCGTGAGGCCCGGCGCGCTGGCTTTGAAGACTGCGTGGAGCCGCTTGGCCATGGAGCGATCCGGTTCCGACATCCCGGCGATCTTCGCGAGCACGGCGCTTTCCCCGTCCACCTTCTCCTTCTCCGCCTTCATCTCCTGGGCGCGCTCCTTCATCGCGGCCCTCTCCTCGTCAGTCCACCCTCTCTTGCTGGTCGCGGTGGCGTTCTTGGTTGCCTTCTGCGCGGGAGCCATGGGATTCTATCCACTCAAGAGCTAAGGTGCCTTCAGGGACCCCTCTGGGAGAGCTTGTTGATGGAGAAGCGGTTCCCGTCGGGGTCTGTGAACGTGGCGGACACCCCCCAGGGGTACTCCTGCGGCTCCGCCTTGAACTGAACCCCATGGGCCTTGAGCTCCGCGGCGGTCTTGCGGACGTCATCGACGAACATCACTATCGGAGGAGACATCCCCGCCTTCAGCTGGCCTGAAGAGGCACCCGGGTCTGGCGTCCCCTCCTGCCAGAGGGTCAGTTCCAGGTCCTGCCCCTTGGGGCCCACCGTCACGTACCTGTATCCGCCATTGGTGTAGTCCGTCTTCTTCTCGAACCCCACCTTCTCGGTGTAGAACCCAAGGGCCTCCGCCTTGTCCTTCACGATAAGGGCGATTGAGCTGATTCTCGCGTCCATGCCTGCGTGTATGCATCGCGGCAATTTGAACCGTTGCCTAAACGATCTGGGCAAAAGTGAAGCGATGGATAAATAGGAAACTCCGAGTAGACGACGTGAAGGGATTCGATGGACGCTCTCGATGTGAAGATCCTCAGGGCCCTCATGTCCGAGGGCGCCGTGGCTCCATCGGAGACGCAGGTGAACTCCTCTCTGAGGTCGATCGCTGCCCGTCTGGGGGCCGACGACACGACCGTAAACTACCGGTACAGGAGGCTGGTGGAGTCCGGAGCGATGGCGGGGTGGCGGCTCATAGTCAACCCGACCTTCTTCGGTTACAGGGTCATGGACGTGACGGTAGACGTGGAACCCGAATCCGCAAAGCCAGACATGATCAGGAAGCTCAAGCTGGTCGGCGAGGTCACGGGGATGATAGACTTCTACGGCAGGGCCCTCAAGCTCATAGTCGTGTACAACGGCGAGGAGTCGCGTTCGAGAACCATCGAGCTGATCTCCAGGATTACCAACGCCGAGCGGATGACGCAGGTCAGATGGGCCCTCCCCCAGTGCAGAACCGGGCGCATGTCGGAGACGGACGTGGCAATCATTCGGGCCCTCTCGAACGACGCGCGCAAGAGCTTCGTCCAGCTCTCAAAGGAACTCGGCCTCTCAGGGCGGACAGTGAGAAACCGCGTGCGCCGGTTGAGGATGGACAACACGGTCTTCGCTCTTGCCAGCCTGGACGCGGGAAGCATCCCCGGACTTATCCCCGTGTACCTGTCATACAGCTACGCCCAGGAAGGGGTGAAGGGCGCAGTGGACCGTGCGATGCTTTCGCACTTCGAAGCAAGCTACCTCACCGTTCTGTTCACCGACCCTTCCAGCGGGTGGGTCTCCGTGAGCGCGTCCACGATGGCCGATGTCCAGAGCTACCTGGAATGGGCCAAGTCGCAACCCGGGGTCGCAGGCGCCAGGGTCGACCTGCTCACCAAGACCATGATGTT
>JBEKFK010000073.1:0-8952 GCA_050013375.1 Nitrososphaerales archaeon
CGACTTCCTCCAGGACCTTCCTCACCGCAACGAGCTCCGCCCCGGGGGACCGGCCCGCGGCAATCATCTTCTCGTCTTCGGCATGCACGGCCATCTTCAGACCCTCGCTCTCGGAGCGCCTGAGCAGATGCCGGTACGATGAAAGGTCAGGCGGGTAGAGCTTCAGGGCGAATGCGCCCGCCCTCTTGATCTTCCCCAGCTCCGCCGACTCGACCGGGGGCGCCGCATGAATCGCAAAGTCTACGAACGAGCGGTCCCTCATCAGTTGGACCCGTGCTTCCACAAGCTCCGCCGTCTCCAGCCTGGGGACCGTGTTCGGCATGTCAGCGACGGTGGTAACACCGCCGGCGAGCGCGCTCTTCGTGCCGGTCTCAACGGTCTCCTTCTCGGCCTGGGTCCAGTCCCTAAGGTGGACATGGAGGTCGGTAGCGGCTGGTAACAGTATCTGCCCCGCGTCGAGCTCCAGCGTCGCAGTGGCTCGACCCGCAGGCTCCCGCGTAACCTTCGCGATGACCCCGTCCTTGACCGAGACCCACGCCCCCGCGAGCTCGCCGGTGTAGGCTCTCCCGTGGATCGCTAGGTCGTACAATTCGGCTACCCGAGCTCGCCGGATATCTCGTGCTCGGACAGGTCCCTGCCACAGTACTTGCACCTGTAGACGAGCGGGGACGCGCCCACGAGGAAGAAGACCGAGGGTACGGAGTCCTTCTCCCGGACGGAGACGCATGTTGTCGCTGTGCACCGCAGGACTCCCGTGATCGTCTTGGGGAGGACTGCCTTCTTCTTCTTGGAGACCTTGTACGATCGGATGATGTTGACGCTCGCTTCAGGCGCTATCAGTGCGAGCTTCTGGACCTGCTCGTCGGTCAGCTCCACCCCCTCGACCTTGAGGATGTCCTTTCTGCCCATCTTCGAGCTCTCGACGTTCATGACCAGGGCGACCGTGACGCCCCTGTCCTGCGGGTCGCCGAGCAGCCGAAGGACGGACAGCGCCCGGCCTGCGGAGACGTGGTCGATGACGGTCCCGTCGGGGATCTTCTGTACGAGCATCTTCTCCCTTTCGCTCATCGCTCTCCCCCTCCCATCACAAGATGGAGCAGCGCCATCCTCACCGGCACTCCCAGACGGGCCTGCTCCATGTACGCGGCGTTCGGAAGGTCGTCGACGTCGTAGGCAAGCTCGCTTATCCTCGGGAGCGGGTGGAGGACGATCGCGTCCCCAGCGCCCGCGAGCAGGGTTTTGGTCATCCGGTAGCTCCCCTTTACCTTCTCGTACTCGTTGGGATCGGGGAACCGCTCCTTCTGGATACGGTTCATGTAGATGACGTCGACCTTCCCAAGGATCGGCTCGAGCGCGTCGAGCTCTTCGGTGCGGAGCCCGAGCTTGCGAATCGAGTTCTTGACCTCGTCCCGCATCCTCAGCCCCTCCGGGGAGACGAGGTAGACCGATGCTGGCTTGTACTTCGCAAGCCCGTACAGGAAAGATGCCGCCGTGCGGGCGTATCGGGCGTCGCCGACCACCGCATAGCGGAGCCCGTCAACCTTCCCCTTCAGCCTCCGTACTGTGTAGAGGTCGAGCATCGCCTGCGAGGGGTGATGCTGCGAACCGTCCCCCCCGTTCACGATGGGGACCTTGCTGACCTCCGATGCGAGCAGCGCCGCGCCCTCGGAGGGATGGCGCATGACAATGAGATCCGAGTAGGACTCCAGCATCCTGATGGTGTCCGAGAGGCTCTCCCCTTTCAGGACGGACGAGACATCCGGCGAGAGGTCTATCACCTTGGCACCAAGCTTCAGGGCCGCCGTGCTGAAGCTCAACCTAGTCCGCGTGCTCGGCTCGAAGAACGCGGTGGCGACTATCTTCTCATCGAGCGTCTTCGGGACCGACCCCGGTCGCCGGAGGAAGTCGTCCGCCGTCTCGAACAGCGTCTCTAGGTCTTCACGGGAGAAATCGAGGATGCTGAGAACGTCCTTGCCCGACCAGGCAATACTTCCCAACCCACCTACACCGAACTCCTCCCGAAGACATCGCATATTAACGATGTGGAGGGACCGTCCCACCCGCGGTGCGGCCAGTTTGCTCTCAGATCGACCGGAGCACCGCGCCGTCGACGGGCAGAGTCGCTCCCGAGATGTAGGCTGACATGTCGCTCCCGAGGAAGACTATCGCCCTCGCCAGCTCCTCGGTCGTGCCTATCCGTCCGAGCGGGATCTCACCCTCTATCTCCTTGATGTAGTCCTCCGGCTTTATTCCTCGTCGCCGAGATTGGTCCTGGGCGAGCTGGTCTATTCGTCCGGTCTTGATGAAGCCGGGCATTATCCCGTTCACGCGGATGTTCTTCGGGCCGAGGTCACGGGCGAGGGTCCGGACCAGGGAGAGCACCGCGGCCCTGCAGACGCTCGAGAGGGCGATCGCGAGGGTCGGCTCCTTTATCACGTATGACGAGAGGAAGACCATCCTGCCCTTTGTCCCCGCGCCGATCATCTCGTCGGCGACGAGCTTGGCCAGGTACGCAGGGCTGACCACGAGGAGGTCGGACGCCCCCCTCCAGTCCTCGTAGGACAACTCGAGGAACCGACCCGGTTTGGGCGAGCCGGTCACATAGACGAGGGTGTCGATCCCTCCAAGGAGCGACCTTGTCGTTTGGACTATGTTCTCCAGGTCTGCCTTGACCGCTAGGTCCCCCTGCACCCCGTGGACCTCCCCGAGCGGCCCCAGCCGCCCCAGGGCCGCATCGAGCTTCTCCCTGTTTGACGAGTTTATCACGACCCTGGCCCCCTCCTTGAGGAAAGCCGTGGCCGCGCCGTATCCGATTCCCGTGCTTGCCGCGGTGACGAGGACCCGCTGACCGTCGAGACCAGAACTCAGAGGCACGTCATCCGACGCCGCGGTTTTGCTAATAAGCTGTCCGCCGGTGTCGTCCCCGACTACTGTATCGTCCAGCCGCCATCGACGAAGATGTTCTGGCCTGTGATGTAGGCGGAGTAGTCTGAGGCCAGAAAGAGGACGAGGTTGGCTATGTCCGACGGCTCGGCGAACCTACCCAGCGGGACCCGTTCAAGCAGGAACCTGCGGACCTCCTCCTGGGCGAAGTACTTCCCGGTCATCTCCGTGTTCGTCCAGCCTGGGGACACGGAGTTGACGTTGATGTTGTATCTCGCCCACTCGGCCGCAAGGTTCTTGGTGAAGGCGATTATCCCGCCCTTGCTCGTGACGTAAGACGCCCGAGGAGGTAGGGCGACTTCGCCCATGATCGACGCGATGTTGATTATCCTACCGGTACGGCGTGGAATCATCGTCCTTCCAACAGCCTGAGAGAAGTTGAAGACGCCCTTGAGGTTCGTGTCGATCACCCGGTCCCAGTCGTCCTCTGTGTAGTCCTCCATCGGCTTTCGCACCACGACCCCGGCGTTGTTAACAAGAATGTCGACATGCCCGAACTCGGCTGTCGCCACCTTCGACATCGCCTCGACCTCGGTCCGGCTGGAGACGTCCCCCCTCAGCGTGAGCGTCTTGGTCCCGAGCGCGGCGAGCTGGTCCTTCACCTGCGAGATCGATTCAGGATTGATGTCGTTCAGGACGAGGCTCGCCCCGCTTCCCGCTAGGGCGACGGCGATCGCTCGCCCTATCCCGCGCCCCGAGCCGGTGACGAGCGCTACCTTCCCCGTTAGGTCAATCTGCAACTGCCAACGGACTGGGCGGCTCTCTCGATAAGCGTTTGCCCCGCTGGCCCCTCGACTGACTCAGAGGTGTTCAGCGAAGACGTTTGGGGGGAGGTCCGCCTTCGTGAGGAGGTAGCGGAGGGAGCCGGCCCGCTCTAGGAGCGCAACCGCTGAGTAACCGGAGGCGAAGTAGGCCTTGAAGATCTCCCTCGTCGAGGTCCTCCAGCGCATCCCGTCCTCAGGTCGCCTGGCCTTCAGGCCGACCACGTCCCTCGGGATGTCGACGATCGCCCGTTCAGCCGTTGTGTCGATGCTCCAGTCCTCGCAGACGACGTCAGGCTCGACACCCCTCTTCTTTATCACCACGTGTGCGTTCCGGGGCTGATGGCGCCCGTAGGCCCGCACGGTCCTCAGGGCCTCCTGTCGGATGTGCCATTCGCAAAGGAAGCGGTCCGTCGGCCATCCCGCGTTTATCGAATCCTGCATCGGGCCGTAGTAGTCGACCAGGTAATTCCGGGAGATGGCGCCGAGCTTCTTGACGTTGAAGCTGGCGTTCCGGGCGATGAGCGGATCGAAGGTCCACGCGATGAATGTGAACCCCCGCTCGAGGCAGATTTCGCGCTGCTTCTGTTTGATCAGGTACCCGATGCCCTTCGATTGGTAGTCCTTGGCGACGCCGGTCATGTGCGAGTACATGTACACGCTCCCGCCCCTGTACCCGACGAGCGTCAGGGCGAATCCGACCATCCTCTTGCCCTCGAAGGCCCCCAGGACGAGCCCGCCGTTGTCGTTGGCCGCGATCATCACCTCCTTCGGGGCCGCGCCGAGAGGGCCCATGCCCCAGGCTGACATCTGGACGCCCTCGGCCTGTTCGAACTCTCCGGGCGTCTCGAGCGGGCGGACGACCAGCTTCATGAGATGGTCGGCTCCTCAGACCTCCGCCCAAGGTAGATGCGCCATCTCGATTCGGTCGGATCGCGTCGCAAGTTCGCCTTCCTCCACGCGTCCAACTCTGTCCTGACCTCGCTCTGCGTCGCTTGGTCCAGTCCGGGGGGCAACCAGGCCTCTCGTCGGTCCCCGGAGAACATCGAGATCCGTCTCCAGGCCACGCGTGACTCCATAGAGACCCTGAAGTCGAAGGGGACGGACTCCACTCGAAACCCGGAACTGCGGAAGAGGGCGGGGAGGTCGATCTCGCGTCGGGATCTCCTCGCCGAGAGGTCGTCGAGGGCCTCGGATGACACGCCGTGCGCGAGGAGGACCTCCCTGGCTTTCGCCCTGAACGCCTCCCTTGCCACGGCGCTGCCCTCGACCCAGAACGGGATGCTGAGCGCAAACTCACCGGAAGGACTCAGGAGCTTGCTCAACCCGGCGAGGACCCTCTCCGGCTCTGGAAAGTGCCAGAAAGCAGAATTGCACACCGCAAAGTCGAACGACTGCCCCGCGAGGAGGCCGGCTATCTCCCCAGCATCGCCCCGGACGAATGTGACGTTGCGTGCCCCGGCAGCGGAAGCGTTCTCCCGGGCGACTGCGAGCATCCCCTCGGAGCTGTCCAGGGCTACCACCTTCCCAGCGCGCGCAAGCCTCGAGAGCTTGAGTGTGCAGGCGCCAGTCCCGCACGCGAGCTCTAGGACCCGCGAACTGGCTTCAATATTGAGGTGCGCAATTGTGGCATCGGCGACCGTCCCGTAGAAATGCCACTTCTTCTCGAAGGAGTCGTACTCACTTGCGCTCTCCCCCCAGGCGTCTCCTTGCGGGGCTTCCAAGACACGGATAGGCCGGGAAGGAGGCCTTTTTTGAATTGCGGAAGCCCGACAAACGTTAAAAGAACGCCTGGCGCCGGAAGCGAGTGTCTCCTTGAGCTTCAGGATCAGCCTGGTGAAGATACCGTTTCTGGCCCCCTTCACTACGAGCTTCGGGACGGAGACCGAGAGGCGAGCGCTCGTGCTGGAGCTGGAGGCGGACGGGGTCCGTGCTTTCGGCGAATGCGTGACCGACGAGGGGCCATACTACGGGTACGAGGACAACCAGACCGCCCTTCACATCATCAGGGACCACCTGGCGGCCATCCTCAAGAGGGAGCCGCCCCCAAGTGAGTTCATCGAACTGACCGACCGCATCAGGGGACACAACATGGCCAAGGCCGCGGTCGAGATGCTCCTGTGGGACTACCACGCGAAACGCTCGGGCGGAGCCGTCTTCGGGGCTCTTGGCGCGACCAAGGGGCACGCCGATGTGGGAATCTCTCTCGGTATCGCCAGTCGCGGGGAGACCCTCGAGCGCGTCGCCAAGGCGGTCGACCGCGGGTACAAGCGCGTCAAGCTGAAGGTCACAAGAGGGAAGGAGTACGAAATCGTCAGCTCAGTGAGAGACTCGTTCCCCGAGATAGAGCTGAGCGCGGACGCGAACTCGTGCTATGCCCTGAAGGATCTCGCGAGGCTGCGGAGGCTGGACAGGTTCGGGCTGGTCTACCTCGAACAGCCGCTGGGACACGACGACCTCCTCGACCACGCCAGGCTCGCGAAGGAGCTCTCCACACCTATCTGTCTTGACGAGTCCATCTCCTCAGTGGACAAGGCGAGGCAGGCCCTTGAGATAGGGGCGTGCAAGGTGATCAACATCAAGCCCGGTCGCCTCGGCGGATTCACGAACTCCCTGAAGGTGGCGAAGATGACTAGGAGTCTTGGGGGCCACGTCTGGGTGGGAGGGATGCTGGAGACGGGCATCGGGAGGGCGTTCAACGTCTCCTTCGCATCGCTGAAACTCGTCGACTATCCCGGGGACACCTCACCGAACGACAAATACTTCGCGCGGGACATCGTGAAGAATCCCTTCGAGATGACGCGGGGACGAATCAGGCCGAACCCGGGACCCGGCATAGGCGTGGTAATCGACGAAGGCTTCCTCTCCGAGTCGACGGAAGCGACCTGGAAGATCTTCTGAGTGCAAGGCGTCAGCGTCCCGAGGTCTATCAAGTTTATATTCGCCACAGGGTGAATCAATCCATGAGACCTCTCGGCAGGGTGATTGCGTTGCTTCTGATAGTCATCCTCGTCTTGGGAGGAGTAGTGGCAGTGGTCTACGTCAACGACCAGTCGGTCATGAGCTCGCAGTCTTCGGCGATAAGCCAGCAGTCACAGACCATCCTGGGGCAGTTGGCCACGATACAGAGCCAATCCTCCAATCTGGTGAAAGACCAGTCGTCGCTAACCAGACTCGAGGCCAATATCACATCGACCCAGGCGATTCTTGTCGCGGACCAGGCGGAGGCGGCGAACCTGACGGCGACCATCGCATCGGACAAGTCCGAGATTGCCTCGATCACTGCGGCGTACTCGCAGGCCAATGGGACGGTCTCCACGCTCCAGGCTGAGGTGGCGCCTCTACAGGCCAAGGTGAGCACTCTCCAGACACAGTTGACCTCTCTCGAAGCGCAGATCACGGCTTTCGAGCTGCAGGTCGCCTCGCTTCAGGACCAGCTGAAATCGCTCACATCGATCGTGGGCCTCGGCCAGAGCAAGATCCTCCTCAGCCAGCAGTTTGTCCCGGTGCCGTCGCTGGGAGACCAGGTCGCCAGCACCTTCGTCGCGAACTACTCAGGCTACGTCTCCGTCACCATGACCCAAATCAGCGACATCAACAACGTGCAGGTGGGGGTCTTGATCCTCTTCGGGAGCTCGGTCAACTCTGGACAGTACACCTCAGAGCCAATCGGGCCCTACGCATTCTCGTCGGTGCCCGGTACGCTAGTCTTCCCCGTGACGCCCGGCTCGATCTCGGTGTACCTCTCCAACGCGGACAGCACGCCCGGAAACGCCACGCTATCAATCAACTACTACTACTAACTGGAGTGGGGGCTGCGCCCACTACCTGCCCTGATCGTAGGACTGCAGGCTCGACTCTAGCGAGGGCGCAGAAGGCCTCTTGCATTCGGTCCGGGACGAACAGCCCGCGGGCCTGGTTGGTCGAGGGTTCCTCGGAGCATGAACGGAGCACGCGCAGGAGATTGCCAAGTGCTCGAGTTCCAGCCTCGTCGAGGGTATGGGGCAGTCGACTGCACTCCCGGGATCACGATGATCCCTTCTTCGCCTTTCTTCTTCCTTCCTTCTTGTTCGGCTCCCCCTTGCCCTCGGTAATCAGGTTCCGCAGACTACCGTTGATGTATGAGCCCCACGCGTTCGAACAGTCATCGAAACATTCGTATTCAGGAATCAAGCCCACGTGAGTGAAGCGGACTTGGGTCTCTTTGCCCTTCCTGGAGACTTCGAAGATGATCCTTGAGCCGTTCCACTCGGTCTTGTCCTTGACAAAACTCAGGTAGCTGTCCAGCACGGCCCAAACCACTCTCTTGTTGGGAACTAGTTCGGTTACCTTCTGCTTGGAATAATGGACGTCTTCGTAGCGATAGGTCCACTCATCGCCGAGCTTGTCGGTGCTGCCCTCGACATTTCCCGACCACCACCCACGGACATTGTTGATGGCAGCGAACGCTTCCTCGGGCGTGTTGTCTACCACAAAGGCCGTGGTGAAGCTTAGATCCTTCCTGGACCGCTCTCCCATCCTCTCTGTCGTAAACCGAGGCGTCACACCCGATTTATGGTTTCAAATCTGCAACTCGCCGTTGACTCTGCGGCGCGCCTGGCGAGACTGGAGTGCGAAAACGGGGCCTCGGGGTGATAGGGCAGCGCTCTCTCACGACACAACGCATAAATAACGTGGGTCGCCTCGGAAAGCCAGAGAGCGTTGAAGGAGAGAAGCAGAGGCGGTTCACTTTATCGTTCGGTCTATTTCGGTTTTAAGTTCTAGTCTCGACCCAAGCTCCCCCTGGACATTGGAGGCTCACACTCAATGACAAATAGGAACGAGAAGGAGGTCACGGTGGTAAAGTTCGGAGGGTCGGTGCTGGAGAACGAAAGGTCGATGGAGCAGGCGGCGCAGCTAGTCGTCGACACCGCCGAGAAGGGTTTTGGGGTGGTGGTTGTCGTCTCTGCGATGAAGGGCGTCACGGACCAGCTCATCGCGCTCGCCAAGAAGATCGACCCGAAGATGGAGGCGTCCCTGATGGACGAACTCCTCGGGTCAGGCGAGAAGACGAGCGCCCGGCTGATGGCGGGGGTCCTCGCCGGCCACGGCGTACGATCGGTCGTCGTCGACCCTGAGAGCCCCTACTGGCCGATCGTTACAGACTCGAGACACCTGGACGCAAACCCCTTGATGGATCTCAGCAGGGAGAAGGCGCAGGAGGCCATTGCACCGCTCCTCAGGGAGGGCAGGGTGCCCGTGGTCTGCG
>JBEKFK010000074.1:0-8849 GCA_050013375.1 Nitrososphaerales archaeon
GCCGGACGTTCTCGTTCGGCGCGTGGATCCCGTCGTCTATGGGTGAGAAGCCGATGTCGATTGCGTCTGCCCCGTACCTGCGCGCGAAGACGTAGAGCGGCCCGGTCCCTGCGCTGGAGATCTCGAGCACCGGCTTAGTCTTGAAGACCTCCTCGGCGGCGTCGGAGGCCGCCTGCGCCAGCTGGCTCTTGTAGCTCGTCCTCGCGGCCGGTTCCATCGTCCCGGCGATGACCTGGACGTCCGCGTAGCCGTGGTCGCTCAGGAAACTCTTGAACCTGGCGAGGAGCTCCTCCGGGTCCTGGTCGGGGACCAGCCTGAAGTCCATCTTGCAGTGGACCTCTGCTGGGAGGACCGTTTTGCTCCCCGGTCCCTGGTAACCGGCCCAGATGCCAGCGATGTTCGCTGTGGGAAGGGACGCGAGGGACTTCCTGGCGTCGGCCAGCGAGATGTCCCCTGCGAACCCGGAAGCGCCGTAGGTGGATAGGAGGTGCTCGGCCTCGGAGGGCTCCTCCTCGAGGACCCTGAGCTCGTCCTCGGCCAGGGGTAGGACCTTGTCGTACCACCCGGGGATGAGGATGGCCTCGCGCTCGTCCTTGATCAGGTTGAGGAGGCGGACCAGTCTCCAGACGGGGTTCGGCAGCGCCGCGGCGTACATGCTGTGCGCGTCCTGGTTCAGGGTCCTGACGACGAGCTCCAGGTAGATCATCCCTTTCACGCCCAGGCCGATCACCGGTCTCCCCTTCTCGTCTATCTTGCCGAACTCCCAGATCACCGCGTCGGACTTGAAGAGGTCCGGGTAGGCGGCGACGTACTGGTCCAGGTGCCCGCTCCCGACCTCCTCCTCGCCCTCGAAGCAGAACTTGATGTTGCAGGGCGGCTCTCCATGGACCTTCACGTAGGACTCGACGAGTTTGAGGCGGGCGACGAGCTGCCCCTTGTCGTCCGAGACCCCTCGGCCGTACATCCTCCCGTCGCGGACCTCAGGCTGGAACGGGGGCGACTTCCAGAGCTCTAGGGGTTCGACGGGCTGTACGTCGTAGTGGTTGTAGAAGAGGAGGGTCTTCTTGGAGCTGGATGGGACCTCTCCGAAGACCAGCGTGGGGGCCCCGTCAAGCTTGAGCATCCTCGTCGTGCCGCCAACTTCCTCGATCATCTTCTTGACCAGGAGGGCGCACTCCTCGACCCCTTCGTTCTTGGCAGAGACGCTCGGTTGCGCCACCAGCCTCGCTATGTCCTTGAGGAACCTGTCCTGGTTGTCGTGGATGTACTCCCTGACCGCCTGGTTCATGGTCATCGAGGCTCGCGCGAACGCGTCCGAAAATAAGCTTTGGGGAAGACCCCGGGCCGGGACTCCGGCGCGGGCGGACGGGAACAAGTTTGAAATATCGCTCTGGCACCGGGCCTTCCATGGCCAAAGACCCTGTCTGCGGGATGACCGTCGATGAGACGAAGAGCAAGCTCAAGTCGGAGCACGACGGGCACGCCTTCTACTTCTGTTCCCCCGCGTGTAAGGCGCAGTTCGACAAGGACCCGCACAGGTACGGTCACGCCCACTAGTCGGCTCGTGCCGAACTCTCCTGCTCCATTAAAATAGCCGCTGGAGCCGGAGGGCGGCATGCCTACGGAGGAAGGCCGAGACGAGGCGTCGAGGAAGGCGTTGGAGTATTCCGCGTTCTACCGGGGCAAGGTAGGGACCGTCCCAAAGGTCCCGGTCCGGTCGCTCGACGATTTTTCGGTCTGGTACACGCCGGGTGTGGCTGCCGTCTCGACGGCGGTAGGGAAGGACCCGGGCCTCTCGTTCGACTACACCAACAGATGGAATACGGTCGCCATCCTGACCGACGGCAGCAGGGTCCTCGGGCTGGGGGACATCGGCCCCGAGGCGTCCCTCCCTGTCATGGAGGGCAAGGCACTGATCTACAAGTATCTGGGCGGCGTCGACGCCGTCCCCGTGCCGATCAGGGTCTCCTCCGAAGAGGAGTTCATCGCCGTCGCCGAAGCGCTCGAGCCCGGCTTTGGCGGCATCAACCTCGAGGACATCGCCTCGCCTCGGTGCTTCGACATCCTTGAGAGGCTCAGGGGAAAGATGAAGATCCCGGTCTGGCACGACGACCAGCAGGGGACCGCCGGGGTCATCCTCGCTGCGCTCTACAACGCCCTCGAGCTCACCGGAAGGGACCTCAGGAACGCGAAGATCGTGCTCTTCGGGTCGGGGGCGGCGAACATCGCGGCCGCGAGGCTCCTCATCGAGGCCGGGGCCCCCGCCGGCGAGATGATCCTCATAGACTCCAAGGGAACCCTCCACTCGGAGCGCGAGGACATCGACCAGCTCATGATGAGGAACAGGTGGAAGTACGAGATGGCGCTGAAGACAAACTCCTCGAAGGTCCATGGGTCTCTCAAGGACGCGCTGAAAGGGGCGGACGTCCTGGTCGCGGCCGCGACCCCGGGTCCCCACGTCGTCAAGAAGGACGAAATCTCCTCCATGGGCCCGAACCCCGTGGTCTTCCTCCTCTCGAACCCCGTGCCCGAGATGTGGCCCGACGAGGCGGTGGACGCGGGCGCTGCCGTGGTCGCGACCGGGAGGTCCGACTTCGCCAACCAGGTCAACAACAGCGTGCTCTTCCCGGGCCTATTCCGGGGGGCGCTCGACGTCAGGGCGAGGACCATAAGCGACACCATGGTGATAGCGGCTGCAAGGGAGCTCGCCAACTTCGCGCGAGCGAAGGGGCTCAGCAGGACGAACATCATCCCGTCGATGCTCGACTGGGACGTGTTCCCTTCCGTCGCAGCCGTCGTGGGAGAGCAGGCCCAGCGCGAGGGGCTGGCAGCCAAGAGCCTCTCGAGGAGCGACCTGTTCGCCGAGGCCCAGCGGATCGTCCAGCAGAGCAGGAACCTCGCCTCGCTCCTGGTCGAGAAGGGGATAATACCTCCCCTCCCCGATGGGAAGCTCGCGGGTCTGGGAGATTGAAGATGAAAGACCTCGTGATAAGGGAGGCGGAGGAGCGGGACCTCGATCAGGCCGCGGACCTGACCGTGAGGATGAAGAAGCTCAACGGAGAGTTCGATCCGCTCTTCAAGGTGGTCGACGACGCGAAGGAGAGGGCCGAGAGATACCTCAGGGCGTCGATGGGGTCGGCGGACCGGCTGGTCCTGGTGGCCGCAAAGGGTCCGAAGGTCCTCAGCGTGCTCAGGGCGGAGATCGAGGTGAGGCTGTTCTACCAGCCCTCCAAGGAGGGCAGGATCACGGACTTCTACGTCCTGCCGGAGTGGAGGAGGCGGGCCCTGGGGGACGACATGCTGCAGCACGCCTCCGAGAGGCTAAAGAAGATGGGCGCGGAGATGATAGTCGCAGACTTCCCGGCCAGGAATGAGATCGCCACGGGGTTCTACACCAAGCGCGGTTTCAGGCCGCTCGTCAACACTTTTGCCATAGACGACAAGCGGGACGGGTAGCCGGGGGACGGGGCACACACCCACATCCTTTCGTCGGATCAGGCGGCTTTCAGCAGGCCGTCGCCGATGATCCTGATCGTGGTCTCGGACTCCTTCGGTTCTTTCACGCTGACGCCGCCGCTGACCAGCCACTCCCTGAAGGGCTTGCCCTCCCAGGCCGCCTGTATCTTGTGAGCCGAGTTGGTCGTGAAGGTCCGCCTCTTGCCGGTCACGTCGCGCTTGTCGACCTTGATCTTTAAGCCCTCCTTCTGAGTCTGGAACTCCACCTCCCTCGTGAACTTCCGGTAGAGCTGGGCGAAGATCACGGCGAAGAAGACCGCACCGACGATCTCGAAGGAGATCATCAGGAGCTGCTGCACCCCGTCCGTGACCAGCCCGTCGAGCGCAAGGAAGAACATGACGATCAGCATGATCAACGAGGCCAGAAGAGTCCGCCTCGTGTAGGTGCTCCCCGGGATGAAGTCGAAGTAGATCCCGATGGAGACGGAGAAGAATATGGCTATGATCAGCATCCGGACGAAGTCGTAGAACGGGATCCCCGAGTAGAGGAGGGTCGAGAAGCAGGCCTCCCCCGAACCCGCCAGTCCGGCGGTCACCGCGCCCGAGCACTGGGTGGGAGAGTTGGTCTCGAGGTAGGCGATCACCTCGCTCTTGTACGACAGGAGTATCAGCGCGTTGAAGAGTGAGGCTGAGCCCGCGAAGTAGAGGCTGGCGACGGTTCCGGCCTTCAGCCCGCCTAGGATGGACCCCAACGCGGCCCCTCAGCCAGCGAGGGCTTTCAGGACTTCTTTCTCGTGGCCGTCGACGCTGACCTTCCTGAAGATCTTCTTGATCTTCCCGTCTCCGCCTATGACGAAGGTGGAGCGCTCGGTCCCCATGTACTTCTTCCCGTACATGTTCTTCTCCCGCCAGGTGTCGTAGAGGTGATGTACCTTGAGGTCCTGGTCGCTGAGAAGGGTGAAGTTGAGGCCGTACTTCTTGATGAAGCTCTGGTGAGAGTCCATGGAGTCGCTGCTGACCCCCAGGACGACGGCGTCGAGCCCCTGGAAGCTTGGCATGCTGTCCCTGAAGGAGCAGGCCTCCTTGGTGCATCCCGAGGTGTCGTCGCGGGGATAGAAGTAGAGCACGACCTTCTTGCCACGCAGCCCGCGCAGGGAGACGTCCTTCCCGGACGACGACGGGAGGGTGAAGTCTGGGGCCGGGGAACCTTCCTTCAGCTCGTCAGCGGCTACCATGGACCCGCACATGAAAGGGCCGATACAAAACCTAATCGATTGGAGAGGCTCTTAGGGAGAGATGACCTGCTGCTTCAACGACTTCCTTCCGTTGAACCCCTCGTCGGCCCCGTGCCAGAACTCGATGTCGGACTCGCCGTACCTCCAGCAGAGGAAGACGGTGTTCCCGAACCTCATGGCCGGGAAGTCGATGAGCCCGGCGTCGATGTCGCGCACCCTCACCCCCAGGTCCTCCAGCTCGGAGACCCGCGACATCAGGTCCTTCACGAGCGCGTCCAGCTCCTGGTTCTTCATCGAGAGCTCGGACGTCTCGAACCCGACAAGACCGAAGTGCTCGATGTCGTCCTTGAGCCTGTCCGCGATCCGCTTCCGCTCGATTATCTCCTTGAGCCTCAGCTTGATGTCCGGAAGGATCCGTTGCGCCTCGTGCGGCGTGAATAAATGATCTGAATCGTCCGTCGAGAACTCTGTAGGCGTCTAAACTACCTCAGTTCTCTTGTCAGGGAAACGTTAGATTATATGCGTTGGGTCGAGAAAAGTTGCGACCTCCAAGCCTAAAATAGTTGATTAGAGAACAAGAACCTGAAACCAAGATGTACACCAGGGCGGGAGACAAGGGCCAGACGGGGCTCTACGGTCCTAAGAGGGTGGCGAAGGACTCCCCGAGGGTCGAGGCCTACGGCACGGTCGACGAGCTGAACAGCTGCGTCGGCGTGGCGATATCCAGCAGCGGACAGAAGGAGATCTCCGATGAGCTGAGGTGGGTCCAGGGGCGGCTCCTCGTGGCAGGGGCGGACCTCGCCTCCGAGCTCGCCGCGAAGGGGAGCCAGGAGCGGGTGCCGCGCTTAGGGAGCCAGGACACCAAGAAGCTTGAGGCGATGATCGACCGCTTCCAGGAGAAGCTGCCGCGGCTGACCAGCTTCATCCTTCCCGGCGGGACGCCGCTCTCCGCCAATCTCCACCTCGCCCGGTCGGTCTGCAGGAGGGCCGAGAGGGCCGTCGTCTCGCTGGCGAAGAAGGAGGACGTCAACCCTGAGCTCGTGCCGTTCCTCAACAGGCTCTCGACCTACCTCTTCAACGCCGCGAGGTACAGCAACGCCCTCGAGGGCGTCAAGGACGAGGTCTGGGCGAAAGACTAGACCTTGCCGTTGTCCCAGGAGTCGATCCTCTCGGGCTTCACCTCGATGAACGCCCGCTTCTCCTTCCTCCTCTCCTCGACCCAGCCGCTGGGCATCTCGGAGGGCTTCCACTGCTGCTTCTCGTACTTCCTGTCGAGGATCCCGTTGATGTGCTCGATCAGCTTCGGGTCGGTGAGCACCCGCGACCTCCCCCAGACGATGACGCCGCGCAGCTCCCTGTAGCGGTAGCCGTCGTCGGCGACGCAGCAGGCCTTGCCCGAGCGGGCGAGCTTGGCCTTGGTCTTGTAGTCATGGGTCCTGAGGTAGAGCGTCTTGTTCTCGACGCAGAACCAGATCGGCGAGACGTGCGGATAGCCGTCCTCCATCGGGAAGCCCGCGTAGATCTTCGTCTGCGACTCGAGGAACTTCCAGACCTCCGCCTCGGACATCGCGACGTACTGCCTGTTGGCTCGCCTATAGAGGACCATGAACGGGCGGCGACTGCCGTCGCACTACCGAGATAAGATTTGCTGGTGGTCCTACTCAGCCCCGGCCGGCGAGGTCACTCGCCTGTGAACACGGGGGGCCTCTTCTCCAGGAAGGCCTTCATGCCCTCGTCCTTGTCCTTGGTCGAGAACAGCAGGAGGAAGAGCTGCCTCTCGAGTCTCAACCCGTCCGAGAGAGTACCCTCCTCCGCCGCGGAGGCAGCCTGCTTCGCGAGCCTGACCGCCAGAGGGGCCTTCGAAGCGATCGTCTGTGCGACCTTCATCGCCTCCTGGAGGTGCTGGTCCGCGGGGACGACCCTGCTCACGAGGCCCGCCGCCTCCGCCTCCTCCGCCGTGATGGTCGAGCCCGTCAGTATCATCTCCATCGCCTTGTACCTGCCGACGGCCCTCGTGAGCCGCTGGGTTCCTCCCCCGCCCGGGATCACACCGATGTTGATCTCGGGCTGGCCGAGCTTGGTGCCCTGTGCCGCGATGATGATGTCGCAGCACATCGCCAGCTCCAGTCCGCCTCCGAGGGCGAAACCGCCCAGAGCGGCGACGATGGGTATTGGGTACCTTCCGACGATCTCCCAAATCGACAGGAGGCTCCCGGCCCGGGCGACCTCGGTCGCGGAGATCCGGGACATCTCGCGGATGTCGGCCCCGGCGCAGAACCCCTTCCCGTTGCCGGTGATCACGAGGCACCTCACGGTGTCGTCCTTCGAGAGGGACTCGAGCGCCTCCGTCAGGTCGCGGGCCATAACCGAGTTCATCGCGTTGAGCGCTTCCGGACGGTTCAGCGCAATAACCGCCACCGGTCCCTCCCTCGAGAGGACTATCGTCTGGTACTCCATGCTGGTTCTTGGCCGAGCAGAACGTAAAAAGCATGCCCCCGCCTCGCCGGGACGGGAGCAGCACAGGTGACCGTCGAGCACGAGATCAAGGTGAGGGTGAGGTACGCCGACACAGACACCATGCGGGTCGTCTACTACGCGAATTTCTTCGTCTGGTTCGAGTCGGGCAGGGTCGAGCTCCTCAGGTCTAAGGGAATAGTCTACAGGGACATCGAGGAGATGGGCATCTTCATGCCTGTGGTCGAGGCGAAGGCGAGCTACAAGGCTCCAGCCCGTTTCGATGATGAGCTCCTCGTGAAGACCCGCATCAGAGAGATGGGCAATACCAGCGTCACGTTCGAGAACGAGGTCTACAGGCTCCCGGAGATGGAGCTGCTGTGCAGAGGCGGCACGGTCCACGTCGTGGTGGGGAAGGACGGGAAACCGATGCCCATCCCCGAAGCGCTCCGCACTAGGCTTTCGGCCTAGTCGAGGACGCGGAGCCCCACTCGTAGAACCCCTTCCCCGACTTTCTCCCGAGCATACCCGCCCTGACCATCTGCTTGATGAGAGGCGACGGCCGGTACTTTGAGTCCTCGAGCTCGGCCATGAGGACCTCCGAGATGTTGAGGGTGGTGTCGAGCCCCACGTAGTCGAGGAGCCTGAGCGGGCCCATGGGCCAGT
Organism: Nitrososphaerales archaeon; assembly: GCA_050013375.1. Taxonomy (GTDB): domain Archaea; phylum Thermoproteota; class Nitrososphaeria; order Nitrososphaerales; family Gagatemarchaeaceae; genus Gagatemarchaeum. The sequence goes on from JBEKFK010000074.1 coordinate 7,812, forward strand.
TCAGCCCGAGCGCTATCGCCTTGTCGATGTCCTCCGGGTCCGCGACGCCCTCGTTCACGAGGAGGGTGGCCTCGTTCAGCGCCGGGACCAGGATGCGGTTGACGATGAAGCCGGGCGAGTCCTTCTTGCAAAGGACCGTCTCCTTCTTCATGGCCGCCGCCACGTCCCTCACGAGCGCAACGGTGCGGTCCGATGTCCTCGTCCCCCTGATTATCTCGATCAGAGGCATGAGCTGGGGCGGGTTGAAGAAGTGCATCCCGACGACACTCTCGGGGACCTTGGTCGCTGAGCCCAGGAGCGTTATGCTGATGGAGGAGGTGTTGGAGGCCAGCACGGCGCCGGGGTCGAGGTACTCGTCGACCCGCTTGTAGAGGTGCACCTTCAGTTTGGGGTCCTCGGTCGCGGCCTCTATGACCAGCTGCGAACCTTGGATGGCGGTCTTGAGGTCGGTGGTCGGGTGTATCCTCGAGACGACCCTCTCGGCGTCGGCCCGCGTCAGGGCTCCCTTGGCGACGAACTTCGCCAGGCTCTCCCTGATCAGGGACATCCCCCTGTCGACGTACTCTTGCTCGATGTCGAGGAGCGAGACTTCGTACCCGGCGACCTGCGCCGAGACCTGGGCTATCCCGTGTCCCATCAGGCCGGCCCCTAGGACGGCTACCTTCCGAATCTGAGTACCACCCATGTGCTCGAGCATGGCTGGCCAGGTAATAACGGTTAGCCGATTTAATCTCTGCTTGAATCCATAGCGTGATAGCCGGTTTTTTGGTGGGGGTTAACTAGCTCCGTCCTCTATTCTCAACATGGTACAGGGGAGGAAGTTCTTCCGCTCTTGGAGGCCTAGCCAAGATAAGAAGAAAGAGGACGACGTCGGAAGGAACTTGTCCGAGGACGAGTCATTCACAGGTTGGTGGACCGAGGGCTCTGCGCCATTTAGGCACAGTCGAACTGGGACAGTGAAGAGAATTGTCTATCTTAGCCAGACTGGTGACAAGACCTTCATGGGGTGGTGGTGCGAAGAAATTCGAAGGCATGGTT
>JBEKFK010000075.1:0-8838 GCA_050013375.1 Nitrososphaerales archaeon
GGAGGCCTACAATGACAACGGCATGTCCCTGCAGGAGTCCTCAAAGATAGCGATACAGAACGTGGCAGACATACTCGCGCTAGGTCTGGACCCCGAGCGAGCCGTGGTCTACAAGCAGAGCCAGGAGATAAGGGTCATGCGGCTGGCGACGATCTTCTCCGCGGGGGTGACCAACAATATGCTCAGGGCGATATATGGAGAGAGGCAGGTCGGGCTATACCTGTCTGCGCTCATCCAGGCCGGAGACATACTGATGCCCCAGCTGCCTGAGTTCGGGGGGCCGAAACCGGTCGTGGTACCGGTCGGCGCGGACCAGGACCCCCACATCAGGCTCTCGAGGGACCTTGCGAACAGCTTCCAGAAGGACTTCGGCTTCATCCCACCCTCCTCTATCTACCACAAGCTCATCAAGAGCCTCGACGGCGCGACGAAGATGTCCAAGCGCAGCTCGGCCTCCACGTTCTACCTCAACGAGGACCCCGCGTCGGCCGCGCGCAAGGTGATGTCGGGATTCACCGGGGGGAGGCCGACCGTCGAGGAGCAGAGGAGGATAGGCGGGGAGGCGGACAAGTGCCCCATCTACGATCTCTATCTCTTCCACTTCGCGGTGGAGGACGAGTACGCGAAGAGGGTCTACGACGAGTGCTACGGCGGAGTCAGGATGTGCGGCGACTGCAAGAAGGAGCTCGCCGCCCTGGTCAAACGGTACCTCGAGGACCACCAGAAGAAGCGCGAATCGTTAATGAAGGACGCAGAGGAGCTGCTGGAGAAGAGCAGGAAGACCTTGGACTCGATGGCACGATGAGCGAAACAGAGAGGGCTCCGCTCCATCCGATCGAGAGGAAGGTTCTCACAGGCCTCATCTCAGGGAAGGCCCTCGAGTTTGACTCCCTCGTCCAGTCTGCCGGCCTCCTTCCGGACCAGGTCAGGCGCTCGCTGAGCTGGCTCAGCTCCAAGGGGCTCGTCACCGTCCAGGAGACGTCGACGTTCATGCTCGTGGCGACGAGCGCAGAGCCGCCGGAGCTTCTCATCGTGAGCAAGCTCGAGGCGAGCAAGGGTTCCCTCCCGATGGCAGAGCTGAAGGCCCAGTTCAAGTCAAACCAGGAGTTCTCGGCGGCTCTGGGCCGTGCCTCGTCCATGGGGTGGATATCGATAGCCACCCAGCAGGGCGGCCCGGTCGTAGTGCTCAAGGACCGGGCGGGCGCCAGGAAGCTCCAGAGCCTCCTCTCGATGCTGACCGGAGGACTTGAGGAGAACAAGGTCGGGCCGGAGTTCAGGATGCTCATCGTCGACCTCCTGAAGAGAGGCCTGCTTGTCCGCAAGGAGTCGAGGGTCACGAGGGTCGCGATAACAAAGGCAGGCGCCGACGCGCTCGGCGCAGCGGAGTCAGAGCCCTACGACGAGAAGCTCACTCCGGAGATCCTCTCCTCCATCCGGTCTTCGGGGGGCACCGTGAAGCTGAGGCCCATCGACGTGCGAGCCCCGGCGGCGAGCTTCTTCCCGGGCAGGAGGCATCCCGTCAAGGAGTTCATCAACGAGGTGAGGGAGGTCTACCTCTCGATGGGGTTCGTCGAGATAGCCGGGACCTCGATACAGTCGTCCTTCTGGAACTTCGACGCCCTCTTCACCCCTCAGGACCACCCCGCCAGGGAACTGCAGGACACCTTCTACATCAAGGGCGGAAGGGACGAGGCCCTTCAGAGGAGGGACCACGTCGACCGTGTGGCGTCCGCTCACGAGGACGGCGGCGGGACGGGGAGCAAGGGATGGCGCTACAGGTGGGACATCGAGGAAGCGAGACGGCTGGTCCTGAGGACTCACAACACAGCGCTGACGGTCAGGGCCACTATGGACTCCGGCGACAGGGAGACCCGGGTCTTCAGCGTGGGGAGGGTGTACAGGAACGAGAACCTCGACTACAAACACCTCGCCGAGCTTCACCAGATGGAGGGCATCGTCATCGGGGAGGGACTCAACCTCAGGCACCTGATGGGAGTCCTAACTCGGTTCTACGGGAAGCTGGGCATGAGCGGGGTCAAGCTCTGGCCCTCCTACTTCCCATACACGGAGCCCTCGATGCAGGTCATGGTCTACTACGACAAGGTCGGAAAGTGGCTCGAGATGGGAGGCTCGGGCGTCTTCCGTCCCGAGGTGACGCTTCCGCTGGGGGTGAAGAAACCGGTCATCGCCTGGGGGTGCGGACTCGAGCGGCTGCTGATGCTTAGGCTCGGGATAGAGGACATTCGGGCCCTCTACAACAACGACCTCGATTGGTTGAGGAGAAGAGAGATTGCCAGTTCTGAAGATATACTTTAGCCGACTCGGCAGGATGACGGGCCTCTCGAACGAGAGGATCCTTGACAGGCTTCCCTTCCTGGGGCTCGATATCGAGAGTGTGGACGCCGAGTCCGTGCGGATCGAGTACAACCCGAACAGGGCCGACTTCTCGACGGACTATGGGATCGCCAGGGCCCTCAAGGGCCTGGTCGGGTCGGAGGTAGGACTCCCTCACTACCAGGTGGCCCACGGAACGATCAAGGTCGAAGCCGACGCCAACCTCTCGAAGGTCAGGCCCTGGATCGCCTGCGCCGCGGTGCGGGGCCTGAAGATGGACGAGGAGACGGTGAGGCAGCTCATCTCCATGCAGGAGGATCTCCACAACGGCATCGGAAGGAAGAGGAAGAAGGCGGCCATAGGCCTGCACAACCTCGACGCGATCAAACCGCCGCTTCGGTATAGGGGGATGCCGGGGTCGTTCAAGTTCACCCCCCTCGGTTCGACCAAGCAGATGACGATATCAGAGATTCTCGGGGAGACCGAGACAGGCGCCGCGTACGGACAGATATTGGCAGGGGCCCAGGTCTACCCCGTGCTCCATGATTCCGAGGGAGTGGTCCTCTCCTTCCCACCGATCATCAACGGCAACGCGACGAAGGTCGACGCCGGCACCAGGAACATGTTCGTAGACGTGACTTCTATCGACGAGAGGGTGGGTGGGGAGGCGCTCGCGATAATCTGCTCCGCCCTGGCCGACGCCGGAGGAAAGATCGAATCGGTGCGCGTGGAGTACGCGGACTCCTCGAGGGTAACGCCCGACCTCTCCCCGCAGGTGATGAAGTTCGACGAGAAGCTCGCGGCAAGGATGACCGGGCTGGAGCTGAGCCACGCCGAGATGAAGGACTGCCTCGCGAGGAGCCGACTGGGGCTCGACGGCGACGGAAGTGCCCTCATCCCCAGGTACAGGGTCGACATCATACATCCGGTGGACCTTGCGGAGGAGGTGGCAATCGGGTACGGTCTGGACAGGATCGAGCCGCTCTATCCTGCCAGCAAGGAACCCGGACGGTTAGCCAGGGTGAACTCCATCCTCGACGGTGTGTCCGAATCGGTCGCGATGGGGGGGTTCATCGAGACCATGGGATACGACTTGGTCGACGCGGATTCGCTCTACCAGAAGTTCTCGAGGCCCGGGGACTCCCGGATCGAGGTCGAGAACCCGCGGACCCAGGAGCACCACCTCCTGAGAGACTCGATTCTCCCCTCCCTCATGTCCACGCTCGCGAGGAACGTCAAGGCCGCCTACCCGCAGAGGGTGTTCGAGGTCGGGCGCGTCTACACGAGGGGAGGGTCTGGCATCGACGAGACGCCTAGACTGGCAGCGGTGGTCGCCCACTCCTCATCCTCCTTCTCCGAGGCGAAGATGTACCTGGAGGCCCTGGTCCGCGAGCATCTCGGCAAAGGAATCGAGACGAGGGTCGCCCAGCACTGGGCCTTCGCCGACGGGAGGTGCGCCGAAGTCACGGTGGATGGGAGGCCGATCGGGCACATGGGCGAGGTGAAGCCATCCGCGGTGGCCGCATTCGGTCTGGACGTGCCTGTCTCAGGTTTCGAGATAGACCTCACAGCCTTCCTCTAGGTCCCCGGGCCCTCTGACCCTGCTCAGCAGCCCAACGGGCGCATGGCCGTCGGACCCCGCCGGACAAATCACCGGGTTCCTCAAGACGGGCCGACTGCAATCTATTATAACCACCAGTCTGCGATTGACCGCGGCTTCCGTCGGAACGCGCGAAAAACGGCCACCCGAGAAGGCACCAATAATGCTTTGATGAACGGATGGTTTACCCAGTCGCGCTACAGGCGGAAGCCACTTCCCTCCGGATAGATTTTTATGCGATGGAATCCCGAAACGGAAAGGCCCGTTTAAAGAGGCTTGGCGACACCGGCGGACAGCCGGAGGATGAGCCGAGCTGTTCAGAGGCGGGCCACATAGCGATAATCACATGGCCGGCCCAGGGAAACGATACCAAGAGTTCATCGAGTTTCTCACCGTGTTCGTCTGCGAGCTGAACGCCCTCGCCCAGGACGGCGCCGCGGTCGTGGTCGAGGGAAAGCGCGACCGAGACGCGCTGGCCGCGCTCGGTTACACCGGACCCATCCTCACCAAGGCGACCCTCCACTCGAAGAAGGGCGTGGCCGCCCTTCGTCGCGTGAAGCTTGCGGTCATCCTGACCGACCTCGACGAGGAGGGTAGGAGGCTGGCCGCCCGCTACGCGGACTTCTTCACCTTGAGGGGCGTAAAGCATTCCCTGACGCAGAGGAGACGTCTCCTGAGGGCCTCCCACGGCACCTTCCTCCACATGGAGAATCTAGTGCGCTTTGCGCCCGCAGTCCCTGAGATTATCGCCCTTACTTCGAAGACCGAGCTGCCCGGCCCGGGACTGAACGCGTAATCCAATCAGACAAGCACTCAGCTTCATCCCAGTGAGGATCCGGATCCCCAGTGGGAGTAGGCGACCGTCCCGGTCTATTCTGGATGGTTCGGCCGGGTGTGTTAGCCCTCATCCCCGTCATCCGTCCCTTCTGCGAGAAGCCGATGCGCTCGCTGGTCAACGGAGTGGAGCCCGATCGCGATTTCTTCCATCGGCCATCGCGCTCGGTCGATTCTCGATGGTCTGGCCCGCCGTGGGGAGTTCCATCTCGTTGCTCAGGTGTGCGTCTGTATCTCGACCACTACGGAACGGTCGCCCGCGGTTATCTTCGGGTCGCTACCTATCAGCTTGAAGGCGGCGTTGACGAAACTTCGGATGAACACCGACCACTTGGGGCCGAGCTCATGGGTCAGGACTATGACCAGCTTGCCGGGGGACTCTATCTCGCTGTACCGGGCGAAGTCGCTGAACTCAGAGAGCTGGGAGATGGTCTCCAAAAGGCTCTTCAGAGTTATCGCGCCGCTCCTTCCGAGGGTGATCGTCCTGACGGTCTCCGTTCCTGAGGATTGGCCGGCCTCCACGAGCGCCTGGTCGCTCGTTCCCTCCAGGATTCGCCGGAAGGTGAGCTTGTTGACCCTCAAGAAATCCAGCTTCTCGCTGAAGATACGGTCGCTGACGTGGCCGTCGAACACCTGATTCACCAACGTGTTGAGGCTGGTGTCCTGCTTCTCGGCCTCGTCCTGAAGCGCGTGGTATGCCTTCTCGCTTATCCTGAAAGTTGCAGAGGCGGTCTTCTTCGGCCGATCAGGTTCGGCTTCAAACATGGATCAGTCCACTTCCAGTGAGCCCGAATTCTGTGACATCATTACCACTGCAGGCTCCGTTCGGGTCAACTGTGCGTAATAAGGATGGGATGCGTTTCTCAATCGTGGGAATCACAGAGCGAGTTCGGTGCGAGCGACCGGGTCTCCCCGCGACCTTGCTGTCGAGCCAGCCACGGCGAACGAAGGCGTCGCAAACGGGGCGCCACCTACATCCGCGAATCCAGTTGCGGCTCTCTTCCGGATTATGCAATCAACTTGGGTGCGTCTGGTTCACTACCATTAAGTAAGAGCATCGTCCCGATTCATCTGAAGGCTCGAGAGTTGCCGCCCCATGTCCAGCTTGACACGGATTACGGGATTCTGTCAAGCAAGATGCAGTCGGAGAAGGTCTCGGACGTGATGACCAGCCGCGGAATACAGGCCATCGGACCGCACGCCACTGTCGGGGAGGCCGCGAAGAAGATGAATCAGGTCCAAAAGGGGTGCCTCCTCGTAGTAGAAGGAGCGCGACCCGTCGGCATCCTCACCGAGTGGGACCTCATCCACAAGGTCGTGGCCAAGAACCTCCCGCTCGACGAACTTGAGGTGTCAAAGGTAATGACAAAGGATTTGATTTGTATCCCGCCAGAAGCCCCGGTCTCTGAGGCTGCCAAGCTTATCGTGAAGCACGGGGTACACAGGCTGGTTGTGATGGATGACGGGAACGTCGTCGGCCTCCTGTCCACCACGGATCTCGCAGGAATACTAGTAAGATAGCCGAACGCTGTCCAGGTGCTCGGTCGGCCGCGAAGGACCGCGGGTGCCCCCGGAGGGATCTGTCAAGGCGCGTTCCCGGGTGGCATATCACATGCATACCGCCCCCTCGGCGTGAACTGCGCATGCCTGGTGTCGACTACTTGGCCATGAGTGCATTTTCGTGCATCTGCATGTATTTTCGTGAAAGCAATTCTTCCCGCTTTAAGTGCCAAGGCAGATTTCACACTTTCCAGTGGAATGAATTGACCGAGGAATCAATTAGGGACACGAAGCTGTCCAGGAGACAGTTCATGGGAACCGCAGCCGCAGGAGCCGTAGCGCTCGGAGCGGTGGCAGGGGCGACAACGCTTCTACCGAAGGTAGGCGCGACGGGGCCCACGTCGGAAACCCTGAAGGACGGCACTGTGAAGCGAGCGCCAAAAGCCTTCACGGCGGCGATCCGCAAGTCACTACCGACAGTGATCCCGTCAAGCTGGGACTACACTGCCGACGTCGTGGTCGTGGGCATGGGCTTCGCGGGAGAGGCAGCCGCAATCACCGCTAGCGACCTGGGAGCCAAGGTCATCCTGCTCGAGAAGGGGGATCAGAACCATGCCGGAGGCAACAGCAGGGTTTGCGGTCAGGGAGTGTGGGTGCCAGGAACCGATGTGTCCGGGAACGCGAACGAGTCCACCCTCTTCGACGAGCTGGTCTACAACGAAGCAATGGAGGACGGTCAAGGATTCCCGACCGATGACACCCTACTCCAGACCTACGTAACAAACTGCGCCAACAACAAGACCTGGCTCGAGGGATTGGGCGCGAAGGTGGTATTGTACGGGTCTCCCTCGAACCCGTTCCCCCAGGCATTCTATCCGCAGCTCATGGGAGCCTCGTCAGAGATGCTGCCGTACGGTGGCTCATGGACCGTGGTGGGATCTCATCCATACGGCAACAACTGGTTCTTCCTCCAGCAACAGATACAGAACCGTCCCATCAACGTCATGTACAGTACTCCCGCCTGCGGCCTGGTCCAGGACCCGGACACAGGTGAAATAATCGGAGTCCGGGCCAGTCCCATCGGAGGCTCGACCATCAACATCGCGGCGAACAAGGCCGTGATTCTAACCTGCGGTGGCTACGAGTACAACGACCAGATGCACAGGGACTACATCGACATTCCGGGGGTGACGCACGTGGGTTCGCCATTGAACACAGGTGACGGGATACACATGGCGCAGTCCGTGGGCGCAGACCTGTGGCACATGAACGTCTTCGCCGCTCCGACCGGATACGCAATGAAGACACCCCAGTACGACGCCGGGGTGATGATAAGCACCCCTTCAAAGGGTGGCTGGATATACCTCGGCGCAGACAGTTTGAGGTACAGCAACGAGTTGCAGGCCCCAGGTCCCAACACATACTCAAGCCCTGGCAATGCTAATGAACCGGCTGGCACGTATCTTACAGCCGGCCAGTACCTCAGCCACGGCGTTTACACGAAAGGACCCTTCCCGGTGCCCATCCACATGATCTTCGACTCGGTCGGATTCGGGAGCGGCGCGCTCTTCAGTGCTATGGGTGGGACGATGGGCTTTGCCGGTCCCATTGAAGGATACAATCCCGACCCAACCAACAAGACCGAGCTCGGCCTGGGCTGGATATACACGTCCCCGACCCTCAGTGGTCTCGCGGCAATGATAGGAAAGGACACCTCGGTGATGCCCAACGAGGTCGCCAACTGGAACAAGATGGTAACAGCTGGTACGGACACGGAGTACGGGAGGACCACAAGCCTGACAGCGATCTCGACGCCGCCATACTACGCCATCCAGCTATCGCCGATGATCCTCAACACCCAGGGAGGTCCACGCCGCAACTCGAAGGGAGAGGTCCTCGACACGCACGGTGAGCCGATCCCGAGGCTCTACGAAGCAGGTGAGATAGGCGAGGTCATCAGCAAGCTCTACCAGTGCATGAGGAACGTCTCCATGTGCTACGCGATGGGCAGGATAGCCGCCACGAACGCTGTCGCCCTCACATCCTTGGAGTAGGCGCTACATCGCGAGTAGACGAGCGTAGGACGCGGTGCGTCACGCGAGCCGCTGACGGGCTCGAAGCAGCGCAGGAGGAAGACGACCCTCCTGCGCCCCACACTTCAACCGAAGCACGCTGCACTAGTATAGCGGCTCGAGAACTTCCGCATCAATGGATTCGTGTCGATGAGATGGAGCAGGCGAGGCCCTAGGGTTTCGACCCGGTGAGCCGACAGCCTGTCGCAGTTTGCAAGATGAGTGCATCTTCGTGCATCTTCTTGTAAGAAATTCCTCCGCTTTAAGTGCCCAAGCAGGTCCCGCACCTCCCAGTGGAATGAATTGACTGAAGAATCAATTAAGGACACGAAGCTGTCGAGGAGACAGTTCATGGGTACCGCAGCGGTTGGAGCTGCGGCGATCGGCGCCGTTGCAGGCGCGAAGTCGCTCTTCCCGGCTGGTGGAGCGGCCAAATTGGCAGGAGAAGCTAGGGAGCTCGTCACAAGAGGTGGCATGAAGGAGGCATCACCCATCCCA
>JBEKFK010000076.1:0-8699 GCA_050013375.1 Nitrososphaerales archaeon
GATGATGTTGTTGATGCTCTCTTTGTACTTCGCTATTTGAGCGCCGCTGAGTTCTCGGTCAAGATTGTCTCCTAACTCCTTTGTCTCAACATAACCAATCTTAACTGCGTTCCTAAAGACCTTGAAGTCAGGAGCACCCAGTTTGGTGGCTCTATCGGGCTCTTGTATGAATTCACACTGTTCATTCAAAGCCTTGAGTAAGTTTTCGAGCGGGGTTCGGAACGTTAGTTCGGTGTAATCGGCCAAGAGATACTTCTTCCTGATCTCGGTAAAATACGTTCGAAAGACATCGATAATCTCCAGTGCACCCTTGATAGGCAAAGGCGGTGCGCATTCGAATCAATCGAGATTACTTTAGGCTTTCTCAGTGAGTGGTTCGATTCGAAACAGCACTTTGAGTAGACCCCCATGGCCTTGTCCTGGGCGAGATTGCAGTGAAGGATGGAGCTCAAGCTCGAACGAGTTGATTGTAACGACTAGCCAGAACAACTCGCTGAAAGTGGGAAACTCTCGGGAGAGCGTAAAACGTTATAACCATCTCGGGTCGGACGGGTTTCGAAGCAGGCCTAGTTTATGCCGAAGTTCAAATCAACAACAGAAGCGCTCAAAATCGTCCACGATAGGAAACACATACGGAACCTAGGGATTATTGCCCACGTTGACCACGGGAAGACCACTACCTCTGACTCCCTTTTGGCCGCTTGTGGGATGCTTTCACCCTCCGTTGCCGGACAGGCGCTCGCTTTGGACTATATGGAGCTCGAGCAGTCCAGACAGATGACCATTAAGGCAGCAAACGTCACTTTATACTACGAAGAGGATAATCAGCCCTATGTGATCAATCTAATCGATACGCCGGGCCACATCGACTTCACTGGCAAAGTAACGCGCAGTTTGAGGGCCGTTGACGGCGCAATCGTCGTTGTAGACTCCGTTGAAGGGGTCATGACACAGACTGAGACTGTAACGCGCCAAGCGCTCGAAGAAAGGGTCCGTCCGGTCTTATACATCAATAAAATCGACCGTTTGATAAAAGAGCTTCGATTAGGCCCCGAAGCGATGCAGAAGTGGCTTTTTAACATCGTAAACGACTTCAACCGCCTCATCGACACCTACGCAGAGAAGGAGTACAAGGAGGCCTGGAAGGTCACGGTCGCCGCGGGCCAGGTCGCGTTCGGCTCCTCCAAGGACAAGTGGGGCTTCAACGCGGTCATGGCGAAGAAGGCCGGCATGTCGTTCAAGGACATCATCGACGCCTACCTCGGCGAGGGCCCCCAGTCCCTGGGCAAGAAGCTCCCGCTCCACGAGGCGCTCCTCGGCATGGTCGTCAAGCACCACCCGCCGCCCAACGTGGCCCAGGCCTACCGCATCCCCAAGATCTGGCAGGGTGACCTCACCAGCGACGTCGGCAAGTCGCTCCTGGCCTGCGACGAGAACGGCCCGATGGTCATGATGGTAACCAACGTCGTCGTCGACCCGGCTGCGGGCCTGGTGGGCGTCGGCAGGCTCTTCTCCGGCTCTGTCTCCAACGGCGACCCGGTCTACCTGCTCAACTCGAAGAAGGAGGGGAAGATCCAGTCGGTCCAGCTCTTCATGGGCTTCCAGCGCGAGATCGTCGACTCGCTCCCGGCGGGCAACATCCCGGCGCTCCTCGGGCTCGACATCCGCTCCGGCGAGACCATCTCCAACCTCAAGGACGTCGTCCCGTTCGAGTCCATCCACTACGTCTCCGAGCCGGTCGTGACCACGGCGGTCGAGGCCAAGCACCCGAGGGACCTCCCGAAGCTCGTCGAGGCCATGCGCAAGCTCAACATCGAGGACCCGAACCTCATCATCACCATCAACCAGGAGTCCGGCGAGACGCTGATGGCCGGCATGGGGGTGCTCCACCTCGAGATCGCCACGACGATGCTCCAGCAGCAGGGGCTCGAGATCATCACCTCGCCGCCCATCATCAACTACAGGGAGACGGTCAGGCAGGCGTCCGGCCCCATCATGTCCCGCTCCCCGAACAGGCACAACAAGATCTTCATCAAGATCGAGCCCCTCGACCCGCACATCGTCGAGCTCATCCGCAACGGCAGCCTCAACGAGATGACGGACAAGAAGGGCATCCAGAAGACCCTGAGGGACAACGGCTGGTCCTCGGACGAGGCCAAGTCCGTGGTCTCCATCGACCCCAAGGGCAACATGCTCACCGAGGAGACCAAGGGTGTCCAGTACCTCAGCGAGTCCATCGACTCGATCAAGGCCGGCTTCGAGGACATCATGCAGAACGGCCCGCTGGCCTACGAGATCTGCAGGGGAATCAAGGTCACCCTCACCCACTACGTCCCGCACGAGGACCCGGCCCACAGGACCTACGCGCAGCTCATGCCGGCGACGAGGAGGGCGATACTCGGCGCGATGCTGACGGCGAACCCGACGCTCCTGGAGCCGATACTGGGCATAGAGGTGAAGGGGCCCGGCGACCTCATCGGGGCGATCACAGGCGTCATCAGCGCCAAGAGGGGCAAGCTCATCAACGTCGAGCAGAGGGAGGTCGTGACCATCATCCAGGGCGAGATCCCGGCGGCCGAGACCTTCGACCTCTCGCAGGTCATGAGGGGCGCGACGGCGGGCAAGGCCACCTGGAACACCAACTTCAAGCTCTGGCAGTCGGTCCCGACGAACATGCTCCTGCCGCTGGTGCTGGAGACGAGGAAGAGGAAGGGCCTCTCGCCGGAGCCGCCGACGCCCTCAGAGTTCATCGACAAGGAGTAGCCGGCGGGAGGCAGGCCTACTGCCCGACGCCGAGGGTGTTCCCTATCCCCGCGAGGAGAACGGTGTCTCCTTCCTTCGTCTTCTCGCGGATGAGCCTCCTGACGACCGCGGCCGCCCGGTCGGCTCCCTTCAGGATCTCCTCCTTCATCGTGGCCATCACGTCGGCGTCACCTTCCTTGACGAGCACGGCGTACACCGGTATCCTGTGCTTGGCCGCGACCTCCTCGATCTGGTACTTCTCGACTCCGATCCCGCCGATCGCCGCCCCCACGCCTTCTGCGACCTCCCCCGTCTCCTCGCCCTCGAGCTTGGCCGCCGCATCGACCATGATGATCGCGTCGGGGGAGACCTTCATCTCCTCGATGAGGCGCTCCATCGCGACCCCGGGCTGACCGACGTAACCCATCGGGCCTTCCGCCTTCATCACGTAGAGCGTCCTTCCTTCGTGGGGGGTCACCCACACGACCGTGTCCTTGGCGACGACCTGCTTCGGTCCGTCGGACGGGAACCTCGATGCCACGAGCGGCCCGACTCCGTCCCCGATCGCGCTGCCCTGCCGCACGGAGCCCATGGCCTTCGAGAGGGCGTCCGCCTGTGACATTATCTGGGGAAGGCTCATCTGCAGCTGCAACAGGGTGACCGCCGAGTTCGTCTTCTTCCCCTCCAGGTAGTAGTGCCGGACGATCTTGTGCATCAGTGTCAGGCCGCTCGCCATCTCTATCATGTTCTGGGCCACGGACTGGGTGACCGCGTCGGCCCCCTTCATGAGGCCCTTGACCTCCGCTCGGATCCGCTCGTCGCCAGTGTCGACGAGGTGGGCCAGCTTGGGGACGATGCCGCTGGGGTCCATGGTCACCGGCATTATGGTCACGTAGTTGAGGAACTCGTCCACTCGCCCCGCCGTCGTGTCGGCGTCGCCTCCGTTGGTGTTGACGTAGCTGATGACGTCGGCGCGAGCCCGGGTCTTGATCGAGTCGAGGCGGCGGATCGATCTCACGATGGCTCCCGTCGCGGTGATCGTCTGGATCCTGCCCCCGTACGTCATGAAGGCGAAGAAGAGGCCGAAGGATGCCAGGGTCACCAACGTGTTGACGTCGAGGCCCATGAAGACTCCAGCCATCTAGCTCGCCACCGGCTCGAAGACTGTCAGGCTGACAGCGGGTTCTCCTCCTCTGACGGACTCATGATTTGTCATTTGATTCACTGAAGGTTGGTATGGGGCGTCCAATATAAACGTATTGGGTGACCAATATACAGACCGAGCAATGGGCCTGCCAGTCGGCCGTGAGGAGCGATTGCGATCGATGACCCCGACGCCCTCAGGGTTCATCGACAAGGAGTAAGCGGCAGGAGCCCTGCGAGTTCAGCAGGGCACCCAGGCCCCTTCCAGACCAGTGACACCCTAGCCCGGCCGCATCAGTCCCAGCTGTATCATCATCCCGAGCTGGTCGGGCACCCCCCAGTGCTCGACGACCTCTCCGTCCCTGAAGCGGACGATGTCGATGACGTCGACGGTCACCTTCCTCCCCGTCGGAGGCCTTCCCATCACGGAGCCCAGGTTCGTGCCCCTGGCGGTGAAGCGCGCCCAGACCTTGTCGCCTGCGGCCACGACGTCCTCCGCGGTCATCCGAAAGTCCGGGAACCAGCCGCGCAGGGTCGAGATCACCTCCTTCGCCCCCTGCCTGCCGTCCTCGGACCCTCTCTGGTGCTCCTTGCTGTCCGCGGCGAAGACCTCGTCCACGACCGAGAGGTCGCCCCCGTTGAAGCCCACCTCTATCAGGCGCAGCAGCGCCGCCTTGTTCCTCTCCTGTTCCGTCGTCTCGGTTGTCATTTCCTCCAGAGGGGATGGGGCTGGACAAAGGTGTCTGCGGAGCCGAACTCCGCAGTTTGGACAGGCTTAAAGGAAACGGCCGCAGCCCGACAACCGTCAGATTGGACGGGCTAGACCTTCGGATGCTGAAGCTGCTGTTGGCCGGAAACGGCGTTCCGCCGGGGGTCCCGGCAGACCGGAGGTCGTTCAGGTCGATGGCGAAGGACCTCGGGGTAGACCAGGCGACGGTGAGGAGCAGGATGAAGAGGCTTCAGGAGGCAGGGACGCTCAGGGGCTGGTACCTGGGGATAAGCCCCGCTCTGACGGGCGAGAGCGTGGTCCACGCCGGGCTGGATGTGAAGCCCGGGACCGACAGGAGGAGGCTGGTCGACGAGCTGGTCTCGGTTCCGGGCGTCGAGAGGGTCTGCAGCTACCTGGGGCAGAGGATCAGCCTGGTCCTTCTCTTCAGAAAGGAGAAGGACCTGGGCCTTACCCTCAGGCGGCTTGAGAGGTTGGCCGGCTCGGGCAGGGTCTTTCGCGCGCCAGGAGCGCCTCAGGGGAGGAGCCCGAAGATCTCCGAGAGCGACGCGGCGATAATCCTCTGCCTGCTGGAAGACCCCTGGAAGCCATACGCGGTCCTTGCGAAAGAGCTCCGGTTCTCTTCGAGGACCGTGAAGAGGAGGGCCGACCGCCTCTTCGAGTCGGGAGCGATCTACGTCGTGCCAGACCTCGACCTGAAGACGCTCCGGGGCATCATCGCGGCAGAGATGGTCGTCACGTTCAAGTCCGACTCGTCGAAGACCGGGGCGATCGGGGCGCTGGCGACCCGGCTTCAGGGCGAGACCGTCTTCTCGCAGACCTCGGGGCTGCGCGCCTACTTCGCCCTGGCGATTCCCAACGTCTCCATGGTGGAGGCCATCGGGACGTGGGCAAGGCAGCTGGTCGGGGTATTCTCTGCGGAAGTCCAGGTCCTGCAGGAGGTCGACCTGGCTCCGGGTCGCTACAGGTCCACGCGGCTTTTGGTCGGCAGGGAGGAAGGCAGACAGTCCACCTCGAGACGCGTCCCTGTGAAGAGACCCGGAGTGTAGCCCTCCTAACTCTTCTCGGCTCATCGACCAGGGGTTGGCGCCGGAAGGACGCCGGGGTCAGAATCGGGCCACCCGGGCTCACCGAGAGAAGAGTAAACTAGAGGTGACGGAAAGGCTCGGTACTGCCAACCTTGCGCGGCTCACAATCCGGCGGAATGATAGTCGTCTTCGACGTAGAGGGGGTGCTGGTCGACGGGGAGTTCCTCCCGGAGCTCGCGGACCTTGTCGGCAAGAAGGAAGAGGTACAGGAGCTCACCATGAAGGGGATCAGAGGGGAGATCAGCTGGGAACGTGGTCTGGCCAGAAGGATCGAGCTGTTGAAGGGCGTCTCCTACCAGCAGTGCATGCGCGTCGCGAACTCGCTCCCGATAATGAAAGGGGCGGTCGAGACCACAGAGGCGCTGAGGGCGATGGGGTGCCTGATGGTCGGGATCAGCGGCGGGTTCACGCTGCTGACGAACAGGGTGAAGAGCGAGCTGGGCCTCGACCACGCCTTCTCGAACGAGCTCGTCTTCCACGACGGGAAGCTGGTGGGCTACGGCCTCCTCGTGAACGTGAACAAGGGCCAGATCCTCCGGACCGCGTTCGGTGACATGTTCAAGGGCATGAGGAAGATGGCCGTCGTCGACGGGGCCAACGACGTCGACCTGTTCGACCTCGTGGACGTCAAGGTCGCCTTCAACGCCCAGGAGATAGTGAGGAAGAAGGCGGACGTCCAGGTGAACGTCAGGGACCTCCGCGGCATAATCGACCTAGTAAGGGCCGAGCGCTAGTAAATTCCACTTCTTTCGCCGGCGAGTCCTGCTCAGCCCGCGGTCCTCAGGGCCTTATCCCGACCTTTCGGCAGAACTCCGGGTAGCGGGGGTCCTTCCTCATCTCTGCGTAGAACGGGTCGATCTTTATGAGGGCGGGCCACGCTCGCCTCTCTGCCAGGCCCATCAGGACCCCGAACGCCCCGTCGAGGTCACCGAGGGCGGCGCGGATCCAGAGTTCCCCGTTGAGGCTCAGGGAAGGGTTCTCGAAGGCCGCTATCTCCCTCAGAGCGGCTTCAGCTTCCTCCCTCTTTCCCGACATGGCAAACAGAAGCCCCTGTGCGATGTCGACCATCTGTTCGTCTTGGCCTAGGCCGCGGGCTACGTCTATCATCTCCTGGGCACGGCCGAGCTCCCTCTTCCCCATGTAGTAGTCGGCCGCGAACAGGTACACCTTAGGGTCCCTCGGGTTGAGCTCTCTCAGCCTGGCGAGCACGGCGCGGGCTTCCCCGTCGTCTCCGGTCCAGGCTGCCAGGGAGGTCAGCATCTCGCCAGCGCCCGGGGAGAGGGGATCGAGCTCGTAAGCCCTCCTGATCATCGCGAGGGTCTCGGTAGGAGTTCGCGTGATAGCGTCCAGTAGTCCGAGAGATATGAACGCCTCCGAGAGGTTCGGGTTGATGCGGATGGCGGCCTCTGCCTCGACGAGGGCCGCATCGAACCTGTCGAACATCGCGTGAACGCCGGCCATGGCGGAGTGCGCCTCCGCGAGCTGGGGGTCAAGCTCAAGAGCCCTCTGCGCTGCGGCCTCCGCCTTCTTGCTGCTCTCTGCAAAATCCTCGTATCCGTTCACCCCCAGGATGTGCCACGCGCCCGCGAGCGCCGCATAGGCGCGGGCGAACCTGGGGTCCTTCGAGATGGCCCGCTCGAGGAGCGCTATCGTCTCCTTCATGCTGGCCTCGGTCGTCATGTAGGAGAGCTGCAACGCCCTCAGGTACAGTGTGTAGGCCTCGACGTCTCTGGTGTCCTTCCGCATCTCCCTGGAGAAGAAACCGGCCGAGAGCGACGCCGCGACCTTGCCGGCCACGTCGCTCTGTATGGCGAAGATGTCGTCCAGGTTGCTGTCATAGTTCGACGCCCAAAGGTGTTCCTCTGTACGGGCGTCGATCAGCTGGACGGTGATCCTTATCTTGCTGCCTGCCTTCCTCACGCTGCCTTCGACCACGGATCCGACCCCAAGCTCCGAAGCGATCTCCGAGACCTTCTTCGTCGTCCGCTTGTAGCTCATGACGGACGTCCTCGCGATCACCTTCAAGCCCTTGATCTCGGAGAGCTTCGAGATCAGCTCCTCGGTGAGCCCGTCGGCGAAGTACTCGTCGTTGGGGTCGGGGCTGATGTTGACGAAGGGGAGGACTGCGAGCCTCTGCCTCGTCGGCTGGGTCTCTTCCTTCTGTCGTCCTGCCTCCTGCGGGCTGACCCTGTAGACTCCGAGGGGGAGCCCGACGTTCTTCAGCGGTATCTCGCCCATTCTCTCTATGTTGAGCTCCGTCTTGTTCCTTATCTGGTCCAGGACCTGCTGGGAGATGCAGATCCCTCCGGGCGGCGCAAGTGGCTCGACCCTGGAGGCGACGTTGACGGCGTCCCCGTACACGTCAGACCCCTCGTGCACAACGTCCCCCAGGTGGATCCCGATCCGGATCTCGAGGACCCGTGGAGCCGGAGCGGCCCTGTTGCGGTCCCTGAGCGCCCTCTGCATCTCGACGGCGCAGAGCACGGCGTCCAGCGCGCTCCTGAACTCCACCAGGAAGGCGTCTCCGATGGTCTTCACCTCTGTCCCGCCGTGGGCGAGGAATATCGGTCGGAGCAGCTCGCGGTGCTCCTCGAGGAGTTCGAGTGCCAGAGCCTCGTTGGCCTGGGACTGGCTGGTGTAACCCACCATGTCCGTGAACATTATCGCCGCAAGTCTCCTCTCCCCGCCAACCAACCTGAGTCAGCCGGGCGTGGCAAGGGGGTTCAGATAAAGCCGTCGCGCAAGATAACGATGGACCGTCGGGATGGGATCTCTGAAACTGTTGGACCGCTCGTCCTCCCCCTTGGCAAGCCCGAGAAGCACCCGATTGCTACGAAAGGATTAAATTCGCTGACCGGGCCGAAAACACGTTTGAAGAAAGAATCTCAGGAGGAGCGGGCTGCAATGCTCCGGAAGGTGCCGCTCTTCTCGACACTGAACAACAAGCAGCTCAAGAAGATCGCTGCAGGGGGGAAGGACCTCACCTACGTCCCCGGCCA
>JBEKFK010000077.1:0-8685 GCA_050013375.1 Nitrososphaerales archaeon
AGCAGGTGGACCGGGTCTGCAGGGCGATCAGGCCGCTGGAGGACAAGTGCTACCTCGAGCACCGGTTCGACGACCAGGTGCGGAGGCTATTCGGCGAGGCGCACCTCCTCGGACTCCCCATCTCCAGGAGGTACGGGGATGGCCAGGGCGTCGACATGGTCACCTACACCCTCGCCATCGAGAGGATCGGGAGGGAGGGGACCGGAGTGAGGACGTTCTTCTCCGGCCACACTTCGCTCGGGATGCTCACCGTCCAGAGGTGGGGAGACGAAAGGCAGAAGGAGCGATACCTGACGCCGGGGACGAAGGGCGAGCGAATCCTGGCGTTCGGCCTGACCGAGCCAGATGCGGGGAGCGACCCAGCCTCCCTGAAGGCGAGCTTCGAGGAGAGGGACGGCAGATTCGTGCTCACGGGCCAGAAGATGTGGATATCCAACGGCTCCATAGCGGACGCGGTGATAGTCTTCGCGAACCCGAAGGGGAGAAAGGAGGGGATGTGCGCGTTCCTGGTGGAGAGCGGCTCGCCGGGGTTCTCGGCCAGACCGATACAGAACAAGATGGGCCTCTACTCCTCGGACACAGCGGCGATATTCTTGGACGAGTGCGAGGTCCCGAAGGAGAACCTGCTCGGCCCTCCTGGGAAGGGTCTCTCTGTCGCCTACTCGGCCCTGATGAGCGGCAGGCTGAGCGTCGCCGCGGGGTGCGTCGGGGTCATCGGCGACTGCCTGGACGAGGCGGTCCGCTATTCGGGCGTCAGGGTGCAGCACGGGAGGCTGATTGGGAAGCACCAGCTGGTCCAGAGGCACATCGGTATAATGGCGGTGAACCTCGAGGCGGCACGGTTGCTCACTCTCAACGCCGCCGTCCTCCGCCAGCGGCACCAGGACCGGCCGGGCGACCTTGCCGTCAGGGACGCTGCGGACGCGGCGATCGCCAAGGCGAAGTACTTCGCCGCGAGCGCATCCTTCGACGCGGCCAATCGCGCCGTCCAGGTCTTCGGGGCCAGTGGGTACTCGCTGGAGAACCGGCCGGGGAGGCACCTCGTCGACACGAGGGTGTGCAAGATTTACGAGGGGACGGACGAGATTCTTGAGCAGAAGATCGCCGTCTCGGTCCTGGGGAGGGACTTCGAGGCCTATGGCTGAAGGCAGCGCCGCGCCGGTCTATCTTTGCTACAAGGACTTCCCGACTGAGTTCATGCTGTTCAAGCTCGTCGGGACGACGCCTGAGGCATTCGAGAAGTACTCCCTCGATCTGGCCCGGGAGAACGGGGTGGATCCCTCGACTACCCACTTCGACCGGCTCGACGGGATGACGCGGCAGCAGGTCGAGGACCTCATGCGCGAGCTGGGCCTGATTACGGAGGAGAACGAGAGGGAGGTTCTGATCGACATCGGCGAGCTCGGCCTGCCCTAGGCCGGGAGAGAACCGCCGGCCCTATTTCTTCTTCGAAGCGAGCAGCTCTTCCTTTGTCTTCCTCGCCCTCTCCTGCAGCACGTCCGTCGCCTCCTCTAGGCGCTTGCACTTCTCTTTCTCGACAGAGAGGGCGTTCTCCAGCTCCTCCAGCTTGCTGACCGCGCTGTCGAGGTCCCGGCTTATCTGTCCGAGCGGCATGTAGTCCATCCTGCGGGGCATCGTCGAGAAGAGCTCTCGCTGGACCGAGTTGATCGCGCTCATTTTTGTGGTGTCCGTGGCGGCGAGCCACGAAACCTCTCTGGCCGTCTTTATGCTCTCATAGAGCTGGTTCTGCAGGTCGACGTAGGCATCCCAGTAAGTCATCCAGGACTTGTTGAAATCCTCGAAGACCTTCTCGACCCCGGTGGTCGGCCCGCTTCCAGATTCTGAACTCAAATGTCTCATTGAGGGTTCTGCGGCTTAAAAGGTTTGAAGCTCCGATGACTCCATTCAACGACGGATTCCGACGAGGTCCTAACGGGGGGCCAGGGCGTGTTTCGGCTGGTAGAGACCGATCTCTCCCCCGCCCGGCAGTATGACCGTGACGATCGTCCCCCATTCGTGCTCGACCGGAGTGGAGCACCGGACCTTCATCTGCTTGAGGACCTTGACCGTCGTCTTGAGGTCCTCACAAGTCAGGTACAGCTCGTGCGACCCGTTCTCCTCCGAAGGGTGGACGGCGAGCTCGGCCGGTGGCAGGGCGAAGATTAGCCAGCCCTCGCCCGCGTCGACGCTGGCGAACTTCAGGACCTTGCGGAAGAAGTCTCGGTCCGCCTCGGCGTCCTCGCTGTAAACGATTACGTGAGCCCCTGAGATCACCTTGCGTCATGCCGTCGAGACCGGCCCGGGCTATAAGCGTAGTTGGCGATGTTGGTTCTGCTCCCTTGAATCCGATGACGACGCGTGTTGGAAGAGAAGCGCCCTGGCCGGGCGCTGGCTGCTGACCCATGGCGCCCTTCCTGATGAAGGGCTTTCATAGCTCTCATTTCTGAAGGCGGTATTAAAGCGCCAACATCCGTTAACTGAACCTGTTCGGAGTACGAGGGACCTAGGTCCCTGGACACACGTAGTCATTAGGTCGGGATTCAGCCAAGGAAACGGACCCTCTGGGAGCGGATGTCAACCGGGCCTGCCTTCCGGTGATACGCGTCTTTTACCAGCCGAACCACATTTAACTACGGAAGCGGGATACTCCAACTGCCAGAATGTGGTATACAAAGGAGAGAGCGATCATAGTCATCATCATCATAATTGCTGTTACTCTCGCTATTGGCGCCGCGCACGGGTTCAAGCGGTGACATCCTTCGGCTTCGAGGTGACGAGCCTGGTCTTCTCGTCGCTCAGCAAGTTGTAGAGTGAAATGCGTCCCTCCCGAGTCGCTACCATTCGCTGCCCCATCTTGGTCTTGACGATATACATGGAGAAGTCGAGGAAGCGGAACGTCGCGATCTCGATAAGTCGTTCCGTCTCTTGATCGACCGAACCTCTGCGAATCTCCCAGGACCTGCCCCCCGGAATTCAATCCTTCCTTGCTTGCAGTTTTCGGTGTCTTGAGGTGCTAGGAAGGCACTCATCGAAATCAATCAGGTCGAATCTCGCCATCACGTCCCTCACGTACTCGGCGTCAGCGACTGGTGGCTTCTGATCTTTCAGATTTGCGCGTGGGTCCTTGCCAATCGCTCCCCTCTCCTTGACCAGTTGACCCATGAAGGTGATCCATGTAACGCGCCCATATGAGTATGGATTGAGTGTTATGGAGACTAGGTTCACCATCATCCCACGTTCGCATCAGTTCGTGTCTGCGGGTCCTCTTTCGCCGTACTGAGTACTGAAGAGCTCGCTAATGCGTGCAGGACATGTTCAGGCGGTCACAGAGAGGAATGGACGCAATGCGTTACGGGTTATCGATCTTCGCCACATCGGGTGTCGTCGCTGGCTGAGACCGGAGTCGAGGATCTCATGCACCGCCCGAGCGCCTGCTATGTTTCCTGAGTCCGATCCCCTTCGACGAACTCTGACCCTTGATCCGGACTGGCATCACGTTTGGCATCGGGGCGATTGTCGCCTGCGGCGCGCAAAGGACTCGGAGGGTCCATAAAGCCATTCTCATGGTTAGTCCAGGACTCCTTAGCGACGGGACTATCTGACCCGGAAGCTCCATTCCCCGTTCCGCTGTCCTCATGTGATTGCTTGTGCTTCCCCAGCTCAACTTCGTCTTGGAAGTGGGCGGAGCACATGTCGCAGCCGATCCCGTCGGGTGGCAGATGTTCCATGCTAATCGGGAAGAATGGCGGATTCTAGCTTATCTTGCTGCTCGTTGAAAGTTGTGTAACCAGTCTACATCGGGAGGGGCGGTACTCGGTGCCGGAGCGGTTCGCTAGGTCCAATGCGGCCCCGACGGCTTCGGGATGGAAGACGGCCCGGGAGAGCCCGCACGACTAGCCGTGTTGAACTCGGCGGATCCACTGGCAGGATCTGTAGACAGCCCAAGATTCCTGACTACATCGACCGTTCCAGATTGTTCGATAGTCAGTCCGCCTGACTCTGAACAGTCACGCCAAGAGGTAATTCGCTAGGTCAGTTGGGTCCATTCTGTCGAGGGCCGCAACCGTGTTCTCTAGCTCCTCGAGGCGTATGTTGACCTCTTTGCGAATGGTCTTCCCAGCACCGTCGGTGTAGGTCAGCGTAGTTCTCTCCGGGTCCTCTTTTGACTCGGTCAGCGAGACGAAGGTAAGCCCCTTCGCCTTGAAGGAGGCCCTGACGTCCTCTACCAGGGACATCTCAATTCCACCCTAAGGCGCCTTGCGCAATCATTCTCTTCAGAAGGAAGAGATATCTCCTATATGCGTTTCGACTTTCTTCCTCGGCTGAGACCGCGGTCGCGAGGGGTTGTCATCCATCATTCCCCGCTTCAATCCAATCTCTGCGCAGATGTCATGAGAGGTCAGAGGCAATCCGGGGCTACCCCCCTCGCTCTGACGGGGAGACGGTGTCGTGATAGGGGCTAATGGAAGCAGAGCCGCGATACGGGTAGGGCCTGCTGATAAGTCATATCTACATTCAGATATCGAAGTATTTGCGGCGGTCAGACACTACGACTACTTTCATTGTTAATTTTCCGCCACACCGGCGGAATTGGAGCCAGCCATTAGCCTTCCCAATACGTTAGCCCCTTCGACCTCACCGGGTAGCCTTCGATTTCGCTCGTCCTTTTTTCGACTTTTGGCTGGACTTTTTGTTCTCGACAGAAAGGGGCTCGTACTTGCCGGGCTCGTCCGCCTCGGACTCGTCCTCCTCCTTCTCCAGCTCCGCTTCGTCCTTCTCCTCGTCTTCCATATTCTCGTCGTTTGGTTTGTGATTAGACAAGCGATTCTCTACCGCTCCAGGTGGGTGAGATAACCTCTTTCGACGGGGCTTGGGCACTCCGAACCCCCGGGTTGCGTGCGACATTCCTTCATGGTTGGCTGTGCACACAATCTCCATCATCTATCACAGAGTCGATCTCACGGGGCTGAAGAGATTTGCCCTCAGGGGGATTCCGGAGCGGACGCTCTTACACGACGCCTTGTCGCAGCCAAACAAAATTCCCCGCAAGGAGGGCCGTCTTCAAAGACGACCTGCCCAGGAGGTGGCACACTTCGAGGGTGTGGAAAGACGTAAAGCCTCTGGACGGGTCGCGTGCGAATGTGGAGAGCAAGGAGGACAGGGTGCTGCCTCTCAGGAGGGGTGCCAAGTTCAGGCGGGAGAGCAGGAAGCTGAACTTCATCCTCTTTGAGGCCTTCTACGAGCCGATAGTCTTCCTACAAACCGTCTACAGGCAGCTCATTGTCCTAGGCGCGATGTTCCTTTCGGGCACGGTGATCTTCGCGCACTACGGAGGCCTTCCACCGATTCCCGCGCTGCTCGCGTCGGTCTCGACGATAACCACGATCGGGCTCTACGTCCCCAACGGAGGAAACTTCCTGACCCTCAACCAGACGGAGGCGGTCTTCCTGATTGTGATGATAATTGTCTCGGTCGGCGCCGCCGCGTCGACACTGCAGGCGACGGTCGGAGCCTTCATCAATGGGAACCTGGCGAAGGGAAAGGTGGAGGAGAAGCTGATGAAGCGTCTTAAGAAGCACGTTATCGTCTACGGATACGGCCACCTAGGCAAGTACGTAATTGAGAAGCTGGACGAGCTGGGGCTCGATTACGTGGTGGTAACCACCGATTCACAGCTGTATGCGGGGCTCGTCAAGGACAAGAAGCTGGCGGTGCTGGAGCATGAGACCAGACCAATCGAAGCGCTCAAGCAGGCCGGGATAGAAAAGGCGGGCATGCTGATTGTCGCACATCAGAACGACCCCGACAACATGCTGATAACGCTTAGCGCACGAAAGCTACGCCCCGATATGAGGATAGTGAGTGTCGTTCACGACTCTGACCTCATCGAGCCCATGAAGAGCTCCGGCGCGGACATGGTCATACCCTCCTCCGTGACGGTTGGTCACCTCCTAGCGCTGTCGGCCGCGACGAAGGACCTCGTCGGGATAGTCTTCTCCGAGGAGATCGGGACGAAGGAGATAGCGAGGTTCACGGTCTTCAAGGCCTCGAAGCTCATCGGCAAGGGGCTGCAGGAGATCTCCACTCTCGCCACCGTGATCGGGATTGTCAGGGGCGACGCAGTCATCCAGAACATCTTCGACCCGGCGTTCCGGCTCGCTGAAGGCGACACGATTCTCGTGCTGGGCGACCCTGCGAACCTTGAGACGCTCGAGTCCGAGGCCGGCGCAAGATAGGCGCGTCAGCTTCCGGGCGCGCTGGACGCGGGAGAATCGGGGCCCGAACTCCACTTCACTACCTTGTCATACGCCCGGATCGCGTCCGTCAGGGTGATGATTCCGACGAGTCGTCCCGAAGCCCCCTCGACCACGGGCAGCTGACCCACGTTGTTCGTGACGATCTTGTTCATGACATCGAGCAAGCTGTTCTCCGGGTTGACTGCGACAACGCTCTTCGTCATTATGGTCTCGACATGCGTGGACCCCTTCTTCTCCGCGGGGACGTGGAGCATGTCGCTCATCGTCACGATCCCCACCACTCTACACGAAGGATCGACGATTGGTACACCCGCGTAGCCTTTGTCCAGGATGGCACGGTACGCCTCCTCGACGCTCGAGCCGGCTGGCAGCGAGAAGACCTCCGGGTTCATCGCATCGCGGACGCGCATCTTGGTCAGCAGAGGCGTGCTGTACTCACCGAGGTGCGCTGGCGAATCGGACCGAGTTTGCACCTGGCTCTTGTAGATGGTGTACTTCGGACCGACCACGAAGTAGGCCACGAGGACGGCAAAGACCGCGGGCACTAGCAGGGAGAGAGACCCGGTCATCTCGCTGACCATCAGCATGACGGAGATGGGCGCCCTGCCCACCCCTCCGAATAGCGCCATCATCCCCACGATCACCAGAGGGGCGGGGACCGGTATCCAGCCCGGGAACGCAGAGTTGACCGCGACCCAGAAGACGGCGCCGAGGAAGCCCCCGATGACCATGCTCGGAGCGAAGACCCCGGCGCTTCCCCCCGAGCCGACCGTGAACGAAGTCGCTACGACCTTGAGGATGACCACCAAGAGCAGCGTCACGATGAGAGGCAGCGCGAAAAAGTTCGGCGCTATCGCAGAGAGGTTGCCGTCGATGAGGTACTGCAGGAAACCGTAGCCGAGCCCGAGGATCTGGGGGAAGAAGATGCCGATGACACCCGTCACGGCGGCGCCGAGCACCGGCTTGAAGTATCGCGGGGTCGAGAGGGAACTGAAGAGCTGCTTTATCGAGTAGAAGGCCGTCGAGAAGAGCCTCCCGGCCAGCCCGCAGGCCAGGCCAAGGACCAAGTAGACGGGGATGGTCGTGAGGTTGGTGAAGGCAAAGGAGGAGACCGAGTTCCCGAAGATCGGCGTAAAACCCGTTATCGACGCGAAGATCAGGTACCCCGCCGGCGATGCGATGAAGGCGGGCACGAGCGCCTCGACCTCGAAGTCTCCTGCGCTGTATAGGATCTCGCCGCTCAGTATCGCTCCAGCGAAGGGAGCCTTGAAGATCGCGCCTATCCCTGCGCCAAGGCCCACCGCGACGGCAAGCCTCCTGTCTCTCACGGAGAGGCCCAGGGCGTCGGCTATGAACGACCCGAATCCCGCCCCGATCTGGGCCGTCGGGCCCTCCCTCCCCCCGCTCCCTCCGGACCCGATGGTGAAGACGGACGCGACCGCCTTTACGAGGGGGACGCGGTGTCTGATCTTTCCATCCTTCCTGTGGAACGCGGCGATCGCTTCGTCTGTCCCGTGTCCCTGCGCCTCAGGGGCCAGGGAGAAGATGACGATGCCCGCGATGAGGCCGCCTATGATGGTCGCCACAGGCACCAGGAGAAAGTCCGGGCGGGCGCTGACCGCCGACTGGATCTCTCCTGCCGGGTTCGGGGGGAAGAAGCCCGTTATCCCGCCGAGCAAGAGATTGGTGACCAACTGGATGCCATAGTAGAACGCCGTGGCGCCGAGGCCTGCGACGACACCGATGAGCACCCCGACCACAGTCCACTTGCCTAGGTAGTTCTGCTGCATCAGTCGTTTGAGTGGCTCTAGGCGTCTCCGCACCCAGGACATCTTAGGCCCCGACCGCATACGGGATGTCATTTAACGAGTTCGCGGGGCGATAGGGTCCTTTCTGATTCTGGACTTGACCCTTCCTCTCGGCTTCCTCGCACTAAGGAACACCCTCGCGTGAAACGGCCGGGATCGATGCGACGATCAGGACTAGCCCGAACTGGAGGATTTCAAGGGGCCCTTGGTGACGGAGGAGACCGACGATTGACGCGACCGTCACCATGGCCGCGGCGAGTGCTATGAGATAATCGCCGATCTTGACCACCGCGCCCCGGAAGTGGCTCTTGGTGTGCGCTTCCTCAACGAGCTTCATGTCGTGCCCATAGAAGGTGTTCATCCCCGTCGTGACGACGAGCGCGTTCATCTCGCCCTGCCGGATGATCGAGGAGGAGAAGGCGACGTCGCCCGGATGCTTCTCAACGGGCAGGGATTCCCCGGTCAGCCCGGACTCGTCGATCTGGAGGTACGCGCCGTCGACGAGCTTCGTGTCTGCGGGCACGATGTTCCCCAGGCGCAGGCGTACGATGTCTCCGGGTACGAGCTCTTTAGCGGGGAGGTCGGCCCACTTGCCGTCACGGAGGACTTTGGCGGTGAGT
>JBEKFK010000078.1:0-8637 GCA_050013375.1 Nitrososphaerales archaeon
CGTCTTCATGCACTGGGGGCACATCTTCAAGGGGATACAGAGGGTCAGCAAGAGGTACCAGGCCAGCCTCGACCTCCTCAGCAGGGCCGTCCATCTGGACATCAGCCCCCTGCTCTCGGATTCGGATATCGACGACATAGTCACGGCCGTCCACAAGGTCGCGGCCGAGATCCTCTGAGTGAGAGAATGAAGAGCCTGGGAGTCGGAGTCATCGGCGTAGGGGCGATAGGGAGGCTCCACAGCGAGAACTACGCCACAAAGGTCCCCGGGGCGTCTCTGGTGGGGATCGCGGACGTCAACACGGCCGCGGCGAACGAGCTCGCGTCGAAGCTGGGGGTGAAGACCGTCTACGCAGACTACAGGCAGCTTCTGGCCGACCCGGCCGTCGACGCCGTCGTCGTCGCGACCCCGCCGTTCCTGAAGAAGGACATCACCCTCGCCGCCGCCGAGAACCACAAGCACGTCTTCTGCGAGAAGCCGAT
This sequence comes from Nitrososphaerales archaeon, assembly GCA_050013375.1. Classification (GTDB taxonomy): domain Archaea; phylum Thermoproteota; class Nitrososphaeria; order Nitrososphaerales; family Gagatemarchaeaceae; genus Gagatemarchaeum. The sequence goes on from JBEKFK010000078.1 coordinate 483, forward strand.
GACGCTCTCGCTCAAGGAGGCCGACGAGATGATCTCGGCGGTCCAGAGGTCCGGCATCAAGTTTCAGATCGGCTACCAGAAGCGGTCTGACACGTCGTTCATGCAGGCCAGGAAGGCGGTGGAGACCGGGGAGATAGGCAAGATCATCCTCGCGCGGGCGCACAACAGGGACCCCCCGACGACCATCGGGGGCTGGTCGGCAGACCCCAAGAAATCGGGTTCGGTCTTCCTCGACACCTCGAGCCACGACTTCGACGCCCTCAGATACCTGACGGGAAGCGAGGTGACGAGGGTCTACGCCGACGGGAACGCGATGATCTACGAGGAGCTGCGTAAGAACGGCGACTACGACACGGTCGTGGTGGACATGCGGCTTGCGAACGGCGCCATGGCGCAGGTCGACGCTTGTGGGTACACCCCGTACGGCTTCGACTCGAGAGCGGAGCTGGTCGGGACCGAGGGCGGGATAATCATCGGAATGGGCGAGAACAGCTTCACGCACATCTACAAGAACGGGAAGACCAGCAACCAGCGGCAGGAGTACTGGGGCACGAGGTGGGCCCAGGCCTACCGCGACGAGATGGCAGCCTTCGTCGAGTGCATCGTCAAGGACGGGAAGCCGAGGGCGACGATCCAGGATGGCAGGGCGGCGCTCGAGATAGGGCTCGCGGCGTGGCAGTCGATAAAGTCCGAGAGGCCAGTGAGCCTCCCCCTGGCCTGAGCGCGGCCTAGGCCTTCATGCGGCCCACGACCACCTTCATCGAGTCGAGGCCCATCGAGACCTCCATGGCCTCCTGGGCCTCCTCCTGCCCGAAGACGTGAGTGACCAGCTTCTCGAACCTCAGCGAGGTCCTGTAGCTCTCCATCATCTTCAGGGCACGGGCGTAGGCCTGATAGGGCATCCCGGAGACCCCGATGATCTTGGCGTTCTTCGCGAGTATCTGCCTCGAGGGAGAGATCTTCGTCCCGCCGGCCTCGGAGTAGGCGCCCTCGACGAGGTATGTCCCGCCGTTCCTCATCATGTCGAGGCCCTCCGAGATGATGTGGGGGAACCCGGTGCACTCTATCACCGTGTCGGCGCCAAGCCTGTCGGTCATCGATAGTACGGCCTCCACCCGGTCCTCCGGCCGGGGGTGCTCGGACAGGTCTATGGTCTCGGCGTGGCAGAGGGTTCGGGCCATCTTGAGGCGGAAGGGGGACTTGTCCAGGGCGATGATCTTCGACGCACCGAGCATCCGCGCCATCAGGGCGTTGCACATGCCGAGCGGGCCAACTCCCTGCACCACGACGGTGTCCGCTGGTGAGTAGCCCTCCTTCGGGTTCGGGTTCTGGAACGCCCGCCCGAAGGCACCGTAGGCGACCGCCATCTGCTCGGTGAGGGCCGCGACCTTGTCGGACATCCGCCTGGGGACCCTGAACATGAACGTCCCCGGGAGCACGAACATCTTCTCGCCCATCCCGCCGAAGAGGTGGGGAGGGTCCCTGCTGCTGATCACGTCGCCGTAGCTCCTGTGGTTCAGGCACCAGGGGAAGCCGTAGTAGTTCCTGCAGTAGTAGCACTTCCCGCAGATTATGTCGGCTGAGATCACGACCCTCTCGCCGCCTTCGAGGGGCGGACCTTCTGTGACCATCTCCCGCGATGCGTCAGTACCTATCTCCTCGACGACGCCGACGTTCTCGTGGCCAAGTATGACGGGCAGCTTCACGACGTCGCCGGGGAGGCCGAGCCTTATCTCACCCTGGGCGAACACGTGCTTGTCGGTGCCGCAGATCGCGGCGCCTGACATCTTGACCAGGGCGTCCCTGGGCCCGATCTCGGGGGTTGGGAACCGCTGGGTCCTGAACTTTCTCCGCGCCACGAGGACGGGAGCCACTACCTGTTCCAATACCCGTCGCGTCTCCTCGCCGGCTAAAGAACTCTTGGGTCGGGATGGTCCGCTCTCCCCCGTCACTCCGGGAGGGATCGTCCGCGTCCAAGCGCACGGAACGCGAGCCTCCTGGCCGCTGGGTAGAGGGTGGCGAGGGCGAAGGTCCCCAGCGAAAGGTAGAGGAGGACGGCGTTGGAGAACCAGGCAAGCCCCGCCCTGTCGACCACGGAGGCGAAGAACGTGTTGAACTCGATCCTGTCGAAGAGGAAGATGAGCGTCGGGAGGGGGATGACCGAGAGCGCTCCGACCTGGAGGACCCTCCTCACCGACCCGAACCGGTAGAGCGACCCGACGAGGACCGCGACGAAGAGCGCCATGAAGTAGTAGTCCTGCTCCGTCCTCGAAGACTGCCCGAGCGGCCCGAGGGGCCCCATCACCAGGAACCGCGCCACCGGGTTCGATCCGACCGCGAGGGAGAGGGTCAGGTCGCGGCCGGCTAGGCCCATCAGACCACCGTACAGGAGGAGACCGGCCTCGAACAGGACCAGCGGGACCGCCAGGGCCGCCGTCTTGACCCTCGGGGGCTGGTCACGGAGATGCGCCAGGAGCCGGTGGACCGGCGCGAAGACCGGAAGGCCCTGGATGGACGGGACGAGAAACGCCAGTCCGGCCACGGCGAACGAGAGGGAGCTGACCTTCCAGCACATCTGGAAGTTCGCCAGAGTCCGGTAGTAGCTCTGGGAGTACGCGAAGTAGTCGAAGGTGACGGGGAAGGCGTGCGTGACCGGGTTCTCCATGCCGAGATAGGCCGAGTAATAGTAGATCGCCAGGAGCGCGGCGGCGGCCCCGAGGGACACGAAGATCAACCCGCCCCGGACATATCGACGCGTCATCCGGGCCTCGCAGAGAACAGGTTCAGGTCTTCGCCCCGCTCGGATCTCAACGGCCAGTCTCGGCCCGCGGTTTGGGCGCCGTTCCGGATAAGGCTTTTATCGGTTCTGAGGCCTGTCGCGACCATGGCAAAGGAGATAGGCGTAGGTGTCCTCGGCTACTCCATCGGGCGCGCCCACGCGCACGCCTGGAGGGACGTCGCCGAGGTCTACTATCCGATGAAGCTGGTACCGCGGCTGGTCGCGCTCGCAGGGAGGACCAAGAAGGTCGTCAAGTTCGAGGCCGCGAAGTACGGCTACGAGGAGACCTACGGCGAGTGGGAGAAGGTCGTGAACGACGAGAGGGTCGAGATAGTCGACAACTGCCTCCCCGTCGCGCTGCACCCGGCGCCGATGATCATGGCGGCGAAGCTCGGCAAGTCCCTCTTCTGCGAGAAGCCGCTCGCTCGGCGCGCGAAGGATGCGAAGCGGATGCTCGACGCCGCGGAGAAGGCCAAGGTCAAGCACATGGTCGGATACAACTACCGTTTCATGCCCGCGATAACGCTCGCCCGGCAGATGATCAGGGAGGGGAAGATCGGGAAGATCACCTTCTTCCGGGGGTCCTATCTCACCACGAACAGCACCTACGACGACCCGAAGACGCCGATGAGGTGGCAGTTCGAGTCGTCGCTCTCGGGCTACGGGGCCCTCGCGGACCTCGGGACCCACGCGCTCGACCTCGCCAGGTACCTGGTGGGAGAGGTGGGCGCCGTAGCTGGCGCGCAGTCGACGATAATCAAGGAGAGGCCGGAGACCGAGGGGTCGCGCAAGAAGAAACGGGTGAACGTGGACGACCTCACGGTCGCGACCATGAAATTCAGGAACGGGGCTCTGGGGACGCTCGAGACCTCATGGGTCAACCCGGGTAGGATGGACTACCTCAGCTTCGAGATATACGGGACGGAGGGCTCGCTGCGGTTCAACCTGGAGCGGATAAACGAGCTCGAGGTCTTCCTCAGCGAGAGGGACCGCGGGACCAGCGGGTACAGGACGCTGAACGTCCTCGCAAAGCAGCACCCGTACATGGGCAAGTACTGGGTCAACCAGGGCGGGGGGTTCGGCTGGGACCACTCCTTCGTAAACGAGTTCCACCACTTCCTCACTTCCATCTCGGACGACCGGCCGGTCGGTCCGCAGGGGGCGACCTTCCTCGACGGGTACCGGAACTGCCAGATCATGGACGCCATAGCCGACTCGGCCCGGAGCGAGGCCTGGGTCCACATCCAAGAGTAACCCCAGGGCGTGTAAGAATGTCGAACTCGACGGTGCGGGCAGCGGTCATGGACGCTCCCGGGGCGATGAGGCTCCAGGAGTTCCCCGAACCAGAGATCCCTGAGGACGCGGCGCTCCTCGACGTGGCCCTCTGTGGGATCTGCGGGACTGACAAGCACATCTACAAGGACGAGGTCAAGGCGCACCCGTTCGGGGTACCCACCAAGTTCCCCATAATCCCCGGCCACGAGATAGTCGGAAAGATAGGGAAGATCGGTTCGAGAGCCGCAAAGCGGATGTCGCTGACCGGTGAGGCGCTGAGCCCGGGCGACAGGGTGGTCCCCGTGGTCGACCTGAGGTGCGAGGAGTGCGTCGGGTGCAAGATGCATCCCGGGTGGCCGTCCTGCGAGAGGGGGGAGACCTACGGCTGGGGGATATCCTCCAGGGACCCGCCGCACCTCTTCGGCGGCTTCGCCGAGAAGATGTACGTCCTCCCCCAGACCAAGCTGGCGAAGGTCCCCGATAGAGTGCCCGACGAGGTCGCGGTCTTCGCGGAGGTGCTCGCGGTCGGATACACCTCCGTCGCCCGGATGTTCCACTCGCTGCAGCTCGCCGGTGACGGGAGCTCCTATGCAGGGGACGTCGTCGTCCAGGGGAGCGGGCCCCTCGCGCTCGCACACGTGATCGCGGCGAAGGCCGCGGGCGCGCACAGGATCGTGGTGGTAGGGATGCCGGACTACCGGACCGAGTACATGACGCAGTTCGGCGTCGACCTCTCGATCAACGCGGCGAAGATGACGAGGGAAGAGCGGTCCGAGGCCGTGATGCACGGGCTGCAGAGCGGCGGCGCCGACGTGGTCTTCGAGTGCACGGGGGACCCGTCGGTGGTCGAGGAGGGGCTCTCGTACCTCAAGCCCTTCGGATACTACCTCGTGGCGGGAATCTACAGCGACAACGGGAAGACGACGACGCTCAACGTCCAGAAGTTCGTCTCAGGGAGATACGCCACGATCGTCGGGAACGGCGGCCAGACCGAGATCTCCTACGCACAGGCGCTGCGCATGATGGAGTCGATGGCCGGGACCGTGCCCTTCGGCAAGGTCGTGACCCACAGGTTCCCCCTCAAGAGGCACGCCGAGGCGATGCAGGCGGCCATCAGCGAGCAGTCGATGAAGGTCGCCTTCGAGCCGGCACTGACGGTTTAAATCGCAAGGCTACAGGCCACCCTCACAATCATGTTCTCGTTGGATACAGCGGAGTGTGCCTGAGATGCGCGCAGTCGTCTTCAGCGGCGTAGGAAAGGGGATCTCTGTCGACGAGGTCAGCCCTCCGAAGGTCGAGGGGGACCATGGGGTCCTGATCAGGGTGAGGGAGTGCGGCATCTGCGGGAGCGACCTCGCCATGATGGAGGGGAGGCACCCGTCCAAGCCGCCGGTGATACTAGGCCACGAGCTCTCGGGGGAGGTGGCGGAGGTCGGCACGGCGGTGACCGGCGTCGCGGTCGGGGACCACGTGGTAGTAGATCCGAACGTCAGCTGCGGGCTCTGCCAGAACTGCAGGATAGGCAGGAGGAACATGTGCCTCAACATGATCGAGCTCGGCATAACGCGCAACGGTGCCTTCGCCGAGATGATGGCGGCCCCCGAACAGTTCGTCTACAAGGTCGACCCGCGCCTCTCCTGGAAGGAGGGGGCGCTCGTCGAGCCGCTGGCCTGCGTCGTCCACGGATTCGAGAAGAGCAGGGTGAAACCGGACGAGACGGCCGTGGTATACGGCGCGGGGCCCATGGGATTGCTCTGGGTGAGCCTGCTCAAGCGCGCGGGTGTGAGGAAGATCTTCTCGGTCGACCTTGCGGAGAAGCGCCGAGCCGTGGCCGGGAGGCTCGGCGCCGACGTGACCATCGACCCCGCAGTGGAGGACCCGGTCGCCAGGGTGGAGCGCGAGACAGGGGGGATGGGCGCGGACGTCGCGGTCGAGATGATTGGGAGGGCCGAGACCGTCGAGAACGCTGTGAGGTCGGTCGGGGCAGGCGGGAGGGTCGTGATAATGGGGGTGGCGAGGAAGGAGGCGAGGGCTCAGCTCGGCCCATTCGACATGATGGCGCGGGAGGTCGAGGTGCTGGGCTCGAACGCCAACTCAGCCGGGTTCATCCCCGCGATCCGCCTCATCGAGGCCGGGGCAATTCCGAGCGGAGAGATCGTCAGCCACGAGCTTGGGATAGCGGACGCGCTCCAGGGGTTCGAGCTCTGCCGGACGGGCCAGGGGATGAAGGTCATGATCATCCCTTCCTGAGGCAACCGTTTTAACGGCGGTAGCCCCGAGATTGCCCGTTGTACTCTTCGAAGAAAGTCGGAGTGGGCCTGATCGGTGCAGGCCAGATAGGCAAGGTCCACGGGCAGAACCTGGCGAGGCGCGTCCCCAACGCCCGGCTCGTGGGCATCGCAGACTCGTTCATTGAAGCGGCGAACAACGTCGCCGGACTCACCGGCGTTAGCACCGTCTACAAGGACTATCACGACCTCCTGAGGAACCCGGAGGTGGAGGCGGTTGTGGTCGCGACCCCCACTTTCATGAAGAAGGAGGTCGTGGGCGCCGCTCTCGAGGCGGGCAAGCACGTCTTCTGCGAGAAGCCGATGGCCCTGACGCTCCCGGAGGCCGACGAGTTCATGGCCATGACAGGGAGGAGCGGGACCAAGTTCCAGGTGGGATACCAGCGGCGCTTCGACCCCTCGTACATGAGGATCAAGAGCTCGGTCGACTCCGGCGAGCTCGGAAAGATGCTTCTCCTCAGGTCCAACACCAGAGATCCGCCCCAAAAGGTCGCGGGCTGGGCCGACCCGAAGGTGAGCGGCGGGATCTTCCTCGACACTAGCAGCCACGACTACGACGTGATCAGGTGGCTGAGCGGGAGCGAGGCCGTGAGCGTCGTCGCCGACGGAGTGACGGCGGCCTATCCTGAGCTCGAGGGTCTCGGGGACAAGGACACGACGATGACGATAATCCGCCTCGCCAACGGGGCGCTGGCGCACGTCGACGCCTGCAGGGTCTCCGTCTACGGGTACGACATCCGCGCCGAGGTCATCGGGACCGAGGGCGCGGCGTTCATGGACATCGGGAAGAGCTCCGAGGCCCACGTCATGAAGAAGTCGTGGGAGAGCAACGAGTTCTCCTACTGGTACACCGAGAGGTTCGACGAGGCCTACCGCGGGGAGCTCGAGGGGTTCGCCGCCGCGATACTCGGGGACACGGCCACCAGGGTGACCGCGAAGGACGGGAGGGCGGCCGTGGAGATCGGGCTGGCAGCTAGGAGGGCGATGGATGAGCGGAGGGCCGTCTCGCTCCCCCTCGGGTGAGCGGGCGACGACAAAGTACACGGTCGGGTTCGTGGGCGCCGGGCAGGTCGCGAGGTCCCACTCCATCGGCTTCGGGAACGTCCCGCTCTTCTTCGGGCCCTCGCTGACGGCCGAGATGAAGGTCATCGCGGAGGCGACCGACGAGCTGGCCAGGAGCGCCGCGGAGCGCCTTGGGTTCGGCGCGTGGACATCCGACTGGCACCGAGTGACCGCAGACCCGTCGGTCCAGATAGTGGACGTGATGACACCGACCTACCTCCACAAGGACCCCGCCATAGACGCCCTCGAGCACGGGAAGGCGGTGATCTGCGAGAAGCCGCTCGCCTCCAACGAGAAGGACGCCCGAGAGATGTACGAGGTGGCGAAGCGGACCGGGGCGAAGACGCTCGTCGGCTTCAACTACAGGAGGACACCGGCCGTCACCCTAGCCAGGCAGATGATCGCCAAGGGCGACCTGGGCAGGATAAACCACGTCAGGTCGCACTTCATGGAGGACTGGGGAGGCCCCCAGTTCCCGCTCAGCTGGAGGTTCCGCCCCGAGCAGGCGGGGGCCGGAGCCCTGGCCGACCTCGGCTCCCACGCCATCGACATGGTGCGGTACCTTGTGGGCGAGCCCAGGGAGGTCTGCGGCGCGGTCGAGAACTTCATCCCCGAGAGGACGGTCCCGGGAGGGAAGACCAAGGAGCCGTCCCGGGTCGACGACGTCACGATGACCCTGATGAGGCTGGAGGGAGGGGCCATCGCCGAGGTGGGGGCGTCATGGATAGCGACGGGAAGGAAGGTCCAGCTC
>JBEKFK010000079.1:0-8593 GCA_050013375.1 Nitrososphaerales archaeon
CGCGCATTCTACGAGGACAAGCTTTCCCACGTCAACGTTCCGGTCCTTCACATCTCAGGGTGGTACGACGACGACATCGTAGGGACTCACCTGAACTACTCGGGGATGACCTCTTCCAGAAGGTCCAGGAAGACCAGGAACAGCCAGAAACTGATAATCGGGCCCTGGCCCCACCACGTCAACTCGACAAGGAAGATCGGTGAGGTTGATTTTGGCGAGTCCGCGCTCATAGATTTGCGGACCACGAAGCTCCGATGGTTCGACCACTGGCTGAATGGTACCGCCAATGGCATCGATAGGGAGCCGAGCGTCGACATCTTCACACTGGGCTCGAACACGTGGAAGCGCCTGAACCAGTGGCCGCCAAAGGGGATGGTCCAGACCCCCTACTACCTGCACAGCAAGGGCAAGGCGAACGGCTCCTTCGGAGACGGGCTCTTGGCTCCAAGGATGCCACTCGAGAACGGCCCGGCAGACGCGTACCGGTACGACCCTGCAGACCCTGTGCCGAACATTGACGACATGGGGCAGGGCGCCGAGGGCCCGTTCGATCAGCGGCCGATTGAGAGAAGGGACGATGTGCTGGTCTACTCCACGCTACCATTGGCGAGGGAGACGGAGGTCAGCGGGCCCGTGACAGTCAACCTCTTCGCCTCGACCTCAGCCAGGGACTCCGACTTCTGGGCCCAGCTGGTGGATGTCTACCCGAATGGATACTCGATGCATCTGACCGAAGGGATCATCCGCGGGCGCTACAACAAGAGTCTGGAGAGAGAGAAGCTCCTCGAGCCCGGGAAGGTCTATGAGTTCAAGATTGACCTCTGGGTTATCAGCAACCTCTTCATGAAGGGCCACCGCATTCAGCTGGACGTTTCGAGCAGCTCTTTCCCCAAGTACGACCGGAATCCCAATACCGGACACACCTTCGGACAGGATTCAGAACTCCTCGTCGCGGAGCAGGCCGTTTTCCACGACCTCGAGCGTCCCTCCCGTGTCATGCTCCCCATCGTCCCACAGGGCCGGTAGCGAAGTCACATGCAGCGTATGATCCGACGAGGGCTATCTCAGAAAGCGCGGAGGAAGTCGCTTAGCCCATGACACCGGGCTACTCTTCGCAGGTCCCCTACGACTGGGAGACCCGGAAAAAGTACCTGAATCTCCCCTTCCCGCTGTCAGAGTACGACAGCAGGTTGCGGAGGGTGAGGAAGGCGATGATCGAGAAGGGCGTCGGGGCACTCCTCATCTTCGGGGACGCCGCAGATCCGGGAGACATCGCATATCTCTCAAACTTCCTCCCGTTCGGACGGGCCGCGGTTCTCCTTCCCGTGGACGAGTCTCCGCAGATCATCACCGACGCTGTGCTGCACGGCGAGCCCATCAACTCCTACGCATGGATGACTTGGGTCCAGGACTTCAATGCGGTCCATCGCTCGTCCCAGGAGTTCGCGGAGGCCATTTCACGCTCTATTCTGAAGTTCGGTGCGAAGAAGGTCGGCCTCGTCGGAAGGGACAGGCTGCCGATGTCCATATGGGAAGCGCTCGCGCCTCGGGTCAAGCGGATGTGCGTCGACTTCTGGTTCGAGTACACCTCCATCAAGAGCATACGGAGCCCCAGGGAGGTCGCCCTCCTCAGGGATGTGGGGAATATCACGGCCCACGCAATGCAGGCCGCTATAGAGGCCATGTCGGTCGGAAAGTCCGAGAGCGAGATAGCGGGCGTCGCGAACTACACGATCGCGAGACAAGGGGGACATGGCGGGGGCTTCCCTACAATCGTGAACTCCGGCCCGAAGTCCGGGTTGAAGCACAGCTATCCGACCGGGAGGAAGATGTTACGCGGGGACATGGTCTACCTCGACATGGGTGCGGTGAAGTTCGGCTACCAGAGCGACATGTCGAGGACTGTGGTCTTGGGAGGCGCGAACCCCGAGCAGCGAAAAGTGCTCGACGTGATCGAGAACGCATTCGACACACTCACGGGGATGATGAAGCCCGGCCTGCGGACCTCGAGTCTCGTCACAAGGGCCGAGCAGCTCGCCGACCTGTCGGGGCTGAAGGAGAAGTACCGAGGGAGGATCTACCTCGGATTGGCGGTCCACCACGCGATCGCCACGTCCTTCTTCGAGATCCCGTCGTTGGGGCTCGCCGACACCAGGCTCAGGAAGGGCATGTCGTTCGCCTTCGAGCCGATGGCGCACATCCTCGACTTCGGGACCGCCGTCATAGAGGACTGTCTCCTGGTTACAGCCGACGGGATCGAGTCATTGACCCCGTACGAGAAAGTTCACTGGTAGTGCGCTAGGAGAAGGAGGGAAGTATCTCCTTGCTGAACTTCTTAAGTTGCTTGATCTGGTCCCATGCTACGAACCTGATGTTGAAGTCCCCTACGCCAGCGTCGACGAACGCCTCCAGCTTCTTCATCACGTCGGCCCTTGACCCGAACGCGACCCATTTGTCGAGCACGTGGGTGGCGTCCTCCCGGTAGTACTTGGTGAGGAAGTCCACTGCCTCCGCCCCCGCCTTCGACTTGTCCCCCATGTTCACATTGTAGTAGAGGGAGGTCTTGAACTTCGACTTGCTCTTTCCATACTTCTTCGCGTAGCTGAGCACCTTGGTCAGGTCCTCTCCGAACTCCTCCGGTGTAACCATCGTGGTCATCCAGCCGTCCGCGTACTTCCCGACCCTCTCGAAGTTGCCCTCGATGTTCCCGGGCGCACCTTCGAGCTCCCCCTTCGACCTCGGATTGGACGCAATCCAGATGGGGCAGTCCTTCTGGACCGGCTTAGGAAGGACGGTGACGTCCTTGAACTTGAATATCTTCCCGTTGTAGGTGACGTTGTCCTCCTTCCAGACCTTTCTGAGGATCTCTATACCCTCGTTCACCCTCTCGACCTTCTCGATGGGAAGGATCCCGAAGGCGTCGTACTCGTTCCTGTAAATCTTACCGTGGGTCGTAGGCGTCCCCTGACAGACGACGAGAATCGTCCTTCCTCCGGAGAGCTGGTCCAGTGTCGCCCACTGGTAAGCGAGGAGGATCGGGTGCCTGAGCGGGAAGCTCGCGAAGCACGAAGTCCCCAGCTTCAGCTTCTCCGTCGCCCCGGCCACGGCGGAGAGGACCGAGATCGAGTCCAGGCGCGGCTTTGCCAGTATGCTATCTCCAGCCCAGACGCCGTCATAGCCGTACTCCTCAGTTAGCTTGCTCAGCGCGATGACGTCTTTCCGCGGGTCGGCGCCTGAGAAGAGGACGCCTCTGGTGGGAAGAACAATACCGAAGGTGGTCTTTCGCATCTAGCCAGCCGCCTAAACCATCGATATATCGTTTGTCTCAGCCCAATCCCTATAACGGAAGGTATCTCTTTCCCGCTAGACTTGGTTTCGTTCACGGTTAGGCACGTCGACCTGTTCGACGGCTCGAGCTTCTCCAGAGATCGGTCGGTGACCGTTGCCGATGGGACCATCACCCGGGTCGGACAGGCAGGAGAGTCGAGATCTGGTGGCCCCGAGATCGAAGGCAGCGGATGCACCCTCCTCCCCGGCCTGATCGACTCCCACGTCCACATCGAAGGAGAGGCGTCGCTTAGGCAGTCCCTGACTTTCGGTGTGACCACAGTCCTCGACATGTTCTGCGACAGCAGAGAGGTAGCCGAGCTCCGGAAGCTCACAGCGAGCGCCGATCGAACCGTCGCCGATTTCCTGACCGCTGGGACGCTGGTGACCGCGCCCAAAGGGCACGGGACAGAGTATGGCCTGACCATCCCGACGATCTCCACCCCCGAGGAAGCGGGCGCCTTCGTCGACGCAAGGATAATGGAGGGTTCGCAGTTCATCAAGATCGTCTATGACGATGGAAGCGCGTACGGACGACCGTTCCCCACCATCGACAGAGCGACCATGTGCGCCGTGATTGGGGCGGCCCACCACCGGGGGAAGCTGGCAGTCGTGCATGCGCTCTCCTTGAAGTTCGCTCTCGACGCTCTGGAGTGCGCTGCTGACGGGCTTGTGCACCTCTTCATCGACACTCCACCAACGCCCGAATTCGAACGCCGGCTCTCTGGCGGCCGCGCCTTCGTCATACCGACCCTCACCGTGCTCGAGAGCGTGTGCGGCCTATCCGGTGGCGCTGCCCTGCTCGAGGAGAGCGGTTTCGGCCGCCATCTTCCCGAAGCCTCCATCGCGAACCTGCGGAGGCCTTTCCGGTCGCACAAAGGCGCGCCGCCCGACTATGAGGTTCCCCGTTCTACCATCCCACTTCTCCTTGAGGACTGCGTCCCTATCCTGGCGGGCACGGACTCGCCTAATCCCGGGACGACCTATGGGGCGAGCATGCACCGGGAGCTGGAGCTGCTCGTCGGAGCAGGAATGCAACCCACTGAGGCTCTAGGCTCGGCCACCTCCGTCCCGGCAGCGTCGTTCGGTCTCAATGATCGTGGGAGAATACTCCCCGGTGCTCGCGCCGACATGCTGATGGTACGGGGGAATCCGACCGAACGCATCAAGGATACGCGCAACATCGTCTCCGTATGGAAGCTCGGCAGACTCGTTGACAGAGACCCGCTCGAGTAGAGCTTCCCGCGGGAAGTCCAAAGACGCATCGACGGTCTAGGGGGTCGCGTGAAGGGTCGCCATTCAGTCGACTCCAGGTAACTTCGAAGCGGCAAACTCCCCGATGCCGCTGATTGCGTCGACGATCTCGTCGGTGGAGATTACCAAGGAGAAGCCTCGCCGCAGCGTCTTCAGTTCTGCCTCCTGGATAGTGGCGTCGTCAGTGGCGTTGCAGTCCGACCCGAAGACCACCTTGTACCCTCTGGCGTGTGCCTCCCGGGCCGTCGTGCCGCAGCAGTAGTTGGTCATGGTCCCGCAGATGACCACCGTGTCCATGCCGAGGTTCTTCAGGATGTAGTCGAGCGAGGTGTTCGTGAATGCGCCGTAGCTCGGCTTGGAGATCATGATATCTTTCGTGTAGTCAGGCTTTATCGCCGGGTCGACGCTCTCCCTGGTGAAGAGGGGCGGCCCGTCGTAGTCCTCGGTCTTGTCGATCGGTGCCCAGGCTTCCCTGAACCAAGGATTCATGTCTGTGAAGGTGCTGTTGAACGTGTAGTAGGTGTAGATTACGGGCGCGCCTTCCTTCCTGAAGGCCTCGATTAGCGCCTTCACCCTGGGGATGATCTTCGTCGCCTCCGGGACCCAGAGGGGAGCGAAGTTCGGCTTCGTGAACTCCTCGATCATGTCCACGACGATGAGCGCAGACTTCCTCGGGTCGATCTTGATGGTGGCGCGGCCCGCCTCATAATCCCGACGCGCCTTCTGAAGCTGGTAGTCGGCCGTGAACTCGCCTGGCTTTCTCTTCTCAGACGTCATTGGAGAAATACTCCGCGCCGAGATTATAAATCGATTCCAGCCGGGCGGTCACTTGAAGGCCGGAAGGACCTCGCGGGTGAACTGGTTCAGCTGTCCATCCTGGTCCCTTGACGCGAACCTGACGACGAACGTGTCCACGCCAACGTCGGCGAAGCGCTGGATGTAGTCTACGAGACCAGAAGCCGGTCCGAACGGTCCCCACCTTTCACCCCAGAATGTATAGCCGTAGTACTCGCCTAGGAACCTGTTGCCCTCCCCGGCCGCCGTCGCCTGGCTGGCGTTCAGGTTCACGGACATGTAGAGGCAGGCTCGGATTGCGGAGGGCTTCCTCCCCATCTCCTTCGACATATCCCTGATCTTCCCCAAAGTCTCGCCGTACTCCTCGGGTGTGATGAGGGTCGAGATGAAGCCGTCCCCCAGTCGAACGATCCTCGCGAGCTGCCTCTCGCTGGCATGGCCGAAGTGGGCGCCGGCTATCCAGATCGGAGGATGCGGTTTCTGAACCGGCTTTGGCTCTACGGATATCCCGTCCAGCTCGAAGTAAGGCGTCTTCACGGTGATGTTGTCCTTGGTCCAGACCTTCTTCATCGTCTCGAGCCCGAGCTCGAAGATCTCCGCCCTCTTAGCATACTCTACGCCTGACGCCGGGAACTCGGTGATGAGGTTCTTGGCCTCTCCCCCTCCTACGCCGACTCCGAGGATGATCCTCCCCTTGGATATCACATCGAGGGTCGCCACCTGGTGGGCGAGGACAACCGGGTTCCTTAGTCCCGAGAGCAGGACTGAGGTCCCGAGCATCGCTTTCCTCGTACGTGCCGCGATTGCGCCGAGGGTCGTTAGAGCCTCGAAGCGCGGTTTGGCTGTGACGCTGTCTCCAACCCAGATTGAGTGGTATCCCTCTTCCTCGATGGCCTCGGCCATCCTCAGGATGTTGTTGAAGCTTGGATGTTCCGGTGATCGAATCAGCTCGCCGCGGGTAGGAACGAGGACTCCAATCTTGACGCGTCCCATGGCTCCTGCATCAGATTTCAGAGATAAAAAGCGAGCCAGGGGCGTGCAGCGCTAATCGCCTAGGACCCCGAGCATTATCCCCCTCTCCTTGAACGGCTTCACCCAGCCCAACTTCTTTCCGTCGAACCAGGGGAGGCTAGGTCCCAGAGGGTAGTTCCTGCTTGCGGATCCGATGTCCGTGGCTTCGAGCAGGAAGGCGCACGGGGAGGGCCCGAAAGCGGTCAGCCTCTCGCTCAGCCATCCCTCGCCACGGGGTGCCGCGAGCGTGACGGGCGTGCTCTCGAAGCGCGCGAGGGTTGCTCCTTCCAGGAGTCCGACTTCAATCTTCGGCTCTCCCCAACCGTATAGCTTCCGAAAGAGCGCCGTGGAAGAATCGAGGTCCTGGACGCCTAGCACCACCCCCACGACCCCTCTCAGCGTCGCCCCTGCGCCCGTGACGCTGGCCGACGGCCTGACGCGGAAGTCTCTGGGGGTCTTGTCCTTGATCATGAAAGGGAGGGTGGAACCAGCCTCGCCGTCCCCGAGGAAGCCGAGCTCCCACTCCACGAGAACGCCGTCGGGCCTCTTCCTGGTGTAATCGATGGGCCCGGTCGCAGGTATCCCGAACCGCTTGGCGTCGTCCACCTCCTGGGCGATATCCTTCTCCTCGACGCACCAGGCGCACGGTCCGCCGTCCTTCTCGATCTGTCTCCTCCAGCTCGATGAGACGACGTCGGGCCTCACTGTGGAGATGAGTTCTATGTAGGAGCCGTCTCCGAAACCCAGGAGGGACATGTGCGTGTTTCCGCTGGAGTGCGGTCCGCCGTACTCGGTCGCCATCCCCGAGCCCGCGAAGAGGTTCTGCAGCGCGCCGAGGTCGGACCATCCAATCGAGACGTGATCTATCTTCATCGGTCATGGACCGCCTCGAGTTGATTCGTGATAAATCTTGCCAGACGTCCTGCGGTCAGTATTCGTGCAACCTTTCCTTCAGGCCGGAAGAGACGTGCCACTGCCTGACAATCCATCGCTTCGCCCCCGCGTCCCAGCCGAGCACAGCGGTGATTCTGACGTCGCTCTCAACCTTCTCGCCAGCCTTCGTCTCGATCTGCCAGCGGGCTCTGTCGGCGGCCCATGCCACATCCCCAAGGACGTGCGCCTCTAGCTCGGTGCTCTTGAAACGGAACTTCTTCAGGGCCGCAAATTGGACGGTGTGGACGTCCTTGTACATCTTCCATCCCGCGAACTTCTCGTCCCAGTCCGTCCCGAACGCGAGAAGGTCGTCCGAGTGGGAGAAGTTCTCGTCAAGGGCTCTTGCGTCTAGATTCTCAAACGCCCGGTAGATGCCGAGCATGGTCTTCTTGACCTGCCCGACCCTGCGGCCGTCGGTGGATGCTGCCAACGATTCGCGCGCCGAATGCTCTTGATATAATTCTTCTGAGCCCGTCGCGTGGAATTCGCGCTAGACCAGCGCCGCCGCTTCTCTCGCGAGCCTTGTGAACTCCTTCTCGTCAACATCGCTCATCTCATACAGCTTGACGTGTCTCATCCCCTTGCCCGTCCCCTCCAGTCTCTTAGAGTTGAGCCGGGCCCCCATGATGAGGCCGAAGTTGACATGGTCCTCGAAGAGCATGAAGCAGATGATATCCTTCCCGTTGACAGTGTAGAACGGCTGCCCCCACTTCACCGACTCTGCCGCCTGCGGCAGGGCCCTCCTCACTATCCCCCTCAACCTCTCCACAATCTCCCTGTTCGGACTCCCGAGCCCTTCGACGAGCGCCTCGACCTCTTCTCCTCCATCCTTCGCCATGGGTTGGCTCATCGACTCCTTGGGTCGTATTTAGTCTTGTGACCTCGCCGCGCCGGGATAACCTTTTGGGGGTACCAGGTCTTGGGGGCCGCCTGACATGTCCCTCGACTACGAGGCGCTCCCGCGCGATTATCCGCGCAGGTTCCTCCCTGAGACGGTGGACCTTACGGACTGGAACCAGGTCGGGAAGTACTTCGACGGACTTCGGCTGCGCGATCTCGGGTCGGTTCAAGACCTCCGAGGCTGGCTCGACGACTACTCGGAGCTGTTCGTCGCGATGTCGGAGGCAGCTTCGATTCGATACGTGAGGATGACGGAGCAGACCGACAGGGAAGACTATCGCGCAGCGTACCTGTCATTTGTGGAGAATATCGAGCCCAAGGTCAAAGTGGCCCAGTTCAACCTCAATCGCAAGTTCGTCGAGTCGAGGTTCCG
>JBEKFK010000080.1:0-8322 GCA_050013375.1 Nitrososphaerales archaeon
CCGAAAACTTCCGCAGAGGTTGTCGCCGTCTGTGGCAACAGAACTACGGTGGGGCCGGCGCGTTCCTCATGTCGGCCGATGGGACTCGCATGCGTCTTCCGAAAGCAAATCTGTGAGAGGGAGGGAGATTCGATCACTGTCTCGGCCCCTAGGTAGGTAGTCTTCTTGCCCGAAGATTCTACCCCCGAGAACGAGCAGAACCCGGTGCCCTGCTCAGCTGCGGACTCGGATTGCGAAGAGCAGGGGCAGAGACATGTCAATTACTACTGCGGCGATACGTGTCAGACGGACAGCACGGAGCTCAGCCCAGAGGCACTGCTGAATGAGGAAGGCCCTTCGTGCAATACCGACCAGACGAGCTGCAGCGCGGAGGAATCCCAGCCCCAGTCTGCCTGCGAGGATGTTTCGCAACCATCATCGTGTGGAGACGAACAGCCCGGGACGGCCTGTGCGGGAGGAGACGAGCTGCAGTGCGCGCCCCCCGTATGTTCCACGGACCAGGAGCAGTGCTCCGGCCCGGCGTGCTCGGGTGGCGAGGAGCTGCAGTGTGTCCCTCCTGCTTGCTCGAACGATCAGGAACAATGCCCCGCTCCCGTCTGTCCGGGAGAGGCGACCCCGAACTGCTGTCCTGGAGGAGGCGCGCCCACATGCGCGGGTGACGGCCAGACCTGCTCGTCTGGTGCCGACGGCAGCTGCGTCTCGAATACCTCGCAGGAGTGCAGCGCGTTCGGCGCGACCGACAATGTGTGCCTAAGCCCGTGCGCCCAGCAGGAGCTGAGCGGATGCGCAGCTCAGGGGGCGTGTGTCTCGACCTGCGAGCCCGTGTGCCCCGCGTCGACTCAGGAAGAAGCGTGTGCTCAGGGAGGCGTCCCCACATGCGAGGAGGGGCAGATGCAGTGTGCCCCGTCGGAGTGCCAGCCTGGCTGCTCAGAGACGTCCACGACCCCCGGCTGTAGTGATCAGACCACATCTTCGTGCGGAGAGGCCCAGACCAGCTGCGCACCCCCGTGCGAGCAACAATGCGCCCCACCCCAGTGTGCGGAGGAGGCTGCACCCTGCGCGCCTCCTTGCGAGCAGCAATGCACACCTCCCCAGTGCGGAGAACCACCCGTGGCGTGTGAGCCTCAGTGTGCGCCTCCGCAGTGCGGGCAGGAGCAGTCGCCTGGCTCTTGCTGCACCGACCAGCCCACAACATCGTGTGAGGGACAGGGCGCGCCAAGCTGCGGCGAGCCGGAGGCGCAGTGTCAAGCTAGCTGCGAGCAACTCCAATGCGCTCCTCCGCAGTGCTCGGGGGAAGAACTCCAGTGCGCCCCTCCCGCATGCTCTGAAGCGGAGTCATCCTGCGTCGCTGCGAGCTGTGGGGAACAAGGACAGCAGGGATCGTCTTGCGAGCCGCAGTGCGCGCCCCCTCAGTGCGAGGAGGCCCCGAGCTCATGCGCCAGTCCCGAGTGCGAACCGGCCGCGTCGTCGTGCAGTTCCCCTGAGGAGTGTGGGGGGGTCTCCGCGCAGCAGACATGCGAGGCATTCTGCCAGACCGACTCTGTCTGTGTGAGCCCGTGCGCCACTGCGGAGCCGGCTTGCGCGCAGAGCGCCTGTGAGAGCCAACCATGCGGAGAAGGAGAAACTTCGTCGACCTGCCAGTCGGCGTGCGAACCTACCACTGGAGGCTGCGAAGGCGAGGCTCAGTGCCAGAACGTCTGTGCGCCTGCTTGCGAACCTGCGTGTCAGTCTGCGTGTGCTCCAGCGTGTGGAGGCGAGGCTTGTCCGGGCACCTGCGCACCGCAGACCTGCCAGGCTCCCTGTCAGACCGACTCGGCGTGTTTGAGTCCTTGTGCCCAGCAGGACCTCTCTTGTGCTCCTCAGTGCGCCCCTCCGTGCTCCGCGCAGTGCGCTTCGCAGTGTCAGGGCCAGTGCACCGCACCTCAGTGCAACCAGTCCTGCACTACGAGCGCGCAGTGCGGCTGCACATCAATTCAACAGACATGCAGCTGCTTCGGACAAACGGATAGCGTCTGCATGAGTTCGTGTGCGACCCAAGAGCTCAGTTGCCCCGGCCAGTGCACGGCGGCCTGTTCAGTTCAACCGGTGTGCGGGTGCGCCTCCGTGGAGCAAGCCGCCTGTTGCGCCCCGCCGGCCTGCGATGGCCCTCCACCCTGCGATACCGGCTCCGTCTGCGAAGCGCCGCCGTGCGAGTCCGCTCCGGTGTGTGAAGGCGCGCCGGCGTGTGAGGCACCCCCCGTCTGCGAGTCACCCCCTGTTTGCGAGGCTCCTCCCGTCTGCGAAGCCCCCGCTCCCGAGGTCTGCGAAGCGCCTCCTCCGGTCTGCGAAGAGCCGCCCCCGCCGTCGTGCTAACCCGTCGGAAGCGTTTTTTATCGGTGGGAGAGGGCTGAGGCTCGATGAGTCAGCCCCAACCCGCAAAACCCAAGGCTCCGGTGCCAACCGCTTCATCGGGTCCAGAGAAGTTCTGGGAGTTCGCCGATGTGGGCTTCGACACGGGAAAGAAGCTCTGGTTCATACAGTTCTCAGACGAGAAGAATCAGAGCGTCGGCTCCTACTTTGCGAGGAACATCACAATGACTCGGGGGTCGGCCATCCAGTACCAGTGGAAGGACACCCAGGGCAGGGCCTTCTGGCACGTCCGGGAGCGATTCTTCGCGGACGAAGTGGAGGGGTTCACGATCGAGACGTCGGGAAACATATCGGTCGCATTCAAGCCAGGCCGCGGGCCCGACCCGGCCAAGATACCTGAGGAGTACTCGTACATCCTGTACGCATACCACCTGTCTAGCAAAGAGGAGAACTCCAAACCTCCGACCGGCTTCGTCGAGTTCTTCAACTCGAAGGGTGAGGTCGTCCACAGGGTGAACAACCGATGGATAGTGATAGAGGACACGAGCAGGAAGACCTCGGGCGAGTATCCCAAGATCCGCCTTAGAATCGACAAGAAGGACGTCAAGAACATCATAGTCACGAACACCACGATAATCATCCAAGGCGCGGGCGCCGCCTAGGGCATAGTCCCGGCATGATTCTGGAGATGGCGATCCTCGACGTGAGGCCCGGACAGTCGGCTGCCTTCGAGACCGCCTTCCGGAGAGCCGAGGAGATCATCAGCGCGTCGCCGGGCTACGTATCTCACGAGCTCGAGCGCGGTCTGGAGCGGCCGGACCGGTACCTGCTCCTCGTCAGGTGGGAACGGCTCGAGGATCACACGGAAGGGTTCCGGAAATCGGGGGCATACCAAGAATGGAGGTCGCTGCTGCACCACTTCTACGACCCCTTCCCCACCGTGGAACACTTCGCGCCGATTGGTTCGAAGGCCGACAAGTCCGTCTGAGTCACCTCGGACTCCCTCCGCGAGACTCGTGCCGCATCCACTCACCTCGAAACGCTTTAATCGCCTGAGAGGAGACCGTCGAGCAGATGGCCAAGGACAAGCGCGTTGCGGCAGCGCTCGACTTCTTCATCTGGGGCTCGGGCCACGCCTACCTGGGCTATAGAAAGGCTCTCGGCTTCCCGTGGGTCATCTGGACCCTTGCGCTGGCTGTCATCACGATTCTGGATGCCGTCGTAAGCAGGAACCTGTACTACGTAAGCTACAGCGGTCCGTTCGGGTTGGCCGAGGTCGCCTACAACACTGGCGAGCAGATCGCGATTATCTTCATCCCCTATCTCGTCGTGGGAGGGCTGATGCTCTTCGACCTCATGAAGAAGGGCGCGCTCCCGGCGATCGTGAGCTTCGCAGCCCCTTCACCGCAGTCTTCACCCCTGCCACCGACACAGCAGCCCCAGACTGCGGCGCAGCCGGGCGCAATGATCTGTCCGTCCTGCCGTTCTCCGGTCACCCGGGCGGACGCGTTCTGTCCTTCGTGCGGCGCAAAGCTCCAGTGGTCGGCGACTGAGGCGCCTGCCCCGGTAACCGCTGGAGGGAGCAAGGTCTGCAACAGCTGCGGGACGCCGAATCCGGCGGGTTATGCTTTCTGCAAGCGGTGCGGGAGCAAGCTCGCCTGAGGTGCATGGTAGAGATGACAACAGACTTGCGAGAGATACCGATGCAGGTAGTGTACCTCTTCGTGCTTGGATTCTTCGTGGCCGTGATAGGCTCGCTGATCTTCCCCGTCATAGCTCCCGTGATCGGGGCGCTGATCTACATTGTCGCTGCCTTCCTCGGATACAGCGCGCAGGCGTCGGCAGGGGGAGGGAGCTTCGGGATGCCAGCGCTCCACAGGGAGCTCGCGAAGACCCACTGCGGCAAGTGCGGCGCATCGATGAGGTCCAATATGGCGTTCTGCCCGGTCTGCGGCGCGCAGCAGGCCTCTGCCTGAGGTACGCTTTTTTATACGCGGCCAGCCACATGTAGAGTGTGGCGAAGAGCCTCAAGCCGGCCCTCCTGCTCGTCCTCATCGCGCTCACGGTCATCCTCGTCGGCCAGCCTGTCGCACCAGCCAGGGGCCAGTCTCTGACACCGGAGACGGAGCAACAGTTCACTAGCACCCTCCCCGTCGGGTACTACAACGCCACCGCGATAACGGTCGCCGCGCCATCCATCATCGGGTACGCCACCAACAGCAACGTCAGCATCTACACCGCGTTCATGGATCAGCAGGAGTTCGGCATCTTCAGGGCGACGGGAGACATCACGAACTCGATCTTCTACCAGGGCGGCCCTAAGCTCTATGACGCGCTCCTGGAAGGCGCCGGGACGTACTATCTCGTCGAGTACGCCTATGCTTCGCCCGCGGAGATTATAGGCCTGTACATCGTCAACCCGAACGTCGACCTCCGCAACTCGACCACGAGCGTCGGCGAGCTGGTCACGATCCAGCCGGGGCAAGTGTTCACCCTGCCTCTTCACATCGAGACCCTGGGTTCCACCACCCAGGTTGACATCGTCGGTGCCTCGACTAGGATCGTCCAGTATGCACTGCTCGACCAGACAACCAACACCGTCGTCTTCACATCGCCTTCGGTCACGATCACGAACTTCACGGTATACCCTACCGTCAGCATCGGTTACAACATGACTCTGGACCCGGGCCAGTACGTGATGGGGATCACCGACCAGAGCCCGGTCGCGGCGTACGTCTACTTCAGCTACACGCTGATCCCAGCGTTCGTGAACCCGTTCCTCCTGAACTTCGGGTCTCCGAGCCCGACCGGGATCGCGGCATATGGCATCTACAACAGCTCGGGGACGATTACCCCCTACAGGATCGACACTACCTCGATCGTGGGGTACGCCGACATCAGGACTTTGCAGGCGACGGACAACCAGTCAGGGAGCCACCAGTCATCCCTCCAGGAGAACACGGTGCTGGAGGTCAACAACACAGACGGCGCCGTATTCACCTACTGGCCCCAGAACGTCCTGGCCTTTGACTCCGGGGCTTCCACGGTGACCTACAGGAACAACGTCCTGAACACCACCGGCGACGGCGCCGAGCTCACGAACCAGACCATACTGGGGACGGGGACCACCTCGGTGGACAACAACCACGGGGTAATCCAGACTTACTACGGCAATTACAACTCGAACTATACCTACACCTACACGCTTCCGCAGGCCTGGGTCCTCTACATGAACGAGACAGTGGAACAGGGTACGGGCGTGGTCATCTCGATGGGGGTGCGCGCCCTCGACGGCCCGACACCTGAAAAGATAACGTGGTTCGATAGGATCACCATCGTAGACCCGAACGTCGCATCAGCCGACTTCGTGGTCGACGGGAGGGAGTACACTCCGGCGGGGGCCGACACTTCAATCGGCTCCTTCTTCGACGCCGAACTCGTCTTCGGCGGAGGAGCGGGGGGACAGGCCGCGACCTACAGCCTCGACGCGTCGCTCGCTCTCTTCTACTGGGACCAGACCATGAAGCCTTTCCCGTCCCTCTACACCTTCGGGGACGACACCGCCGAGGCCGCCTTCAACATCGACGTCTCCAACGGGAACGGGGTTGCGACCGCCCAGTCGGGTACCCCCTACTACGGGGTCCTTACCAACGACTTCAACTCGTCCTTCGCCTCTCTCGTCGCGGGCCCGAGGTCCCAGTCGGCTGGGACCTCCTATCTCGGTTATGTCGCCGCCGGAGCTCTGATAGCGGCCGTTCTCGTGGTCGCGTTCATCATGTTAGTGCGACGGAGAGGCAGGGGAGGGTTAGTTCATGAAGCAACCCCGACTGTCTCGGCTCCCGCTAGGTTCTGCGGAAACTGCGGGTCAGCGCTCGAACGGGATGCCGCGTTCTGCCCGAACTGCGGTTCGCAGCAGTTGGCCGAAGACCCAACCCAGGGCAACTCGTCGTAGGGAGCCCAACAAGGCAGATCCAGACCCCGGCCAACCATATAATACGACGCGTTCCGGCCAGCAGCCCATGAGCATCTATGGAAAGCGTCGCCAGAGGCTGCTCTCGGCAGCCTCGGGCTTCGACTCTGTGGTCGTGACCAACCCCAAGAACCTGTTCTACCTCACGGACTTCTGGGGAGGAGGGATCGGAATAGTCCGGGAGGACTCCACGACGCTGGTGACATCCGTCATGGAGGAGAGGAGGGCGACGGAGAGCGGGAAGGAGGTCGAAATCGTCCCGACGGTCGGGAAGCTCAAGCAGTACGAGGCGGTCCTCAACCGGCTGTCCGGCAGGGTCCTGAGCGACGAGGCCGAGCCGGGCCTCGGCAAGACGACCAACGATGGCGAACTCTTCATCGCCGTGAGGAGAAAGAAGGACGCTGAAGAGATGGCGAGGATAGGCGGGGCCAGTCGAAGGCTGGACAGGATCTACGAGATGCTCGAAGGCTCGATAAGGCCGGGGAGGACCGAGAGACAGGTGGCAGCCGACGTGATGAAGCTTGCGACCGAAGAGGGGCTCTCCCCCCTCCCGGCGGAGGGATCGCTCAGCCCGGTCATCATCGGGTCAGGGGAGAACGCCGCATTCCCACACGCCGACCTTACCGACAGGAAGCTGCGGAGGGGAGACATGGTCGTCGCGGACATCTTCTTCCGGTACGAAGGGTACTGCTCTGACTGCACCCGCACCTACGCCGTGGGCAGCGTCTCGCAGGAGAGACGGGACGCGTACCAAGCTGTTCTTGCCGCGCAGCTGCAGGGGATCAAGCTCTCGAAGAAGGGCGCCCGCGGGAGGGCGATCCACGAGGGGGTAAACCAAGTCCTGAAGGAGCACGGCCTCGACTCCTACTTCACACACGGCACGGGGCACGGAGTGGGAATCGACATCCACGAGTCTCCGTCCATAGGCCGGACCACGAGGGACATCCTCCGCGAAGGGGATGTCGTGACGGTCGAGCCGGGGGTCTACCTGCCGGGCAAGTTCGGGATCAGAATAGAGGACACGCTCACGATTGGGGACAGGACCAGGGTCCTGTTCGGCTACACGAAGGACCTGCTCGTACTAGGCTAGGCCCGGTCCTCAGTCCAGGGTCAGGGCGGGTCCGGTCGCAAGGGCGTAGACCGCGACCTCGGGGGAGAGTCTGTCGGACCTCAGCGCGCTGGCGACCCGCTCGGCGTCACCCTCCAGGACGACCGCGTGAATCGCGTGGCCGACCATGTTCTGGCTTGCCCCAAGAGCCCCCGCGGCCTTCGCGGTCCTCGCGAGGTGCCGCACCTCGGATGACCCGATCCCGAGAGCCTCTGAGAAAGCCTCGCCGGCGCGGACCAAGCTCTCCAACGACAGGTCCGAGGCCATCCTGATCGCCTCGAAGCCGAGCCGGTTCACCTTCGCCGTCATCTCCGGAGACGAGAGGAGGAGGCCCTTCTCATAGGGGGCGAGCGAGGCCGTCACTATGCGCACCCCCCTCGGCACCCTGACTCTCAGAACCTCGGCGATGCCGGGCGCTCCGGCCTTCACGATCACTCCGGCCCCGCCGTGCTTGTAGATCACCGAGACGGTTCCGAGACCAGTCCGGCATAGGATGTCCGCCGCGTGGGCGAAATACGCGACCTCGTCTCGGTCCAGGTCCAGTGAGAGGGCCGACGCGACTGCCATGACGGCGGAGAGTGAGGACGCGGCGCTGGCCCCGAACCCATGGCCGATGGGCACCCCGACGACTTGGTCGAGGTCGATCCTGCATCCCCTCTCCCCCGCAGCCTCGACGAGAAGCTCCACGGCGGTCCTCGTCGTCGCCGCCTCGTACCAGGGGTCGCCATTGACGACGACCCGTAGTCCGGGGACCCTCGAGCGCCTGACGACCCGCGCGGTCGTCATCACCCCGCTCGAGAGCATGTAGCCGCCGCCGGTGGCTCCGGTGTGCCGCAGGTCCGAGCCGGGGACGGACCCAGTGTAGTGGATCGTGAAGAAGTTGGAGATCGCCGCG
>JBEKFK010000081.1:0-8172 GCA_050013375.1 Nitrososphaerales archaeon
GTTCGAGGACTCGGTGGCTGACGTCTCGGCGCGGGCGATGCTGAAGAGGGTCGCGAAGCCCATCGAGATAGCGAAGGCGATCCTGTTCCTTGCGAGCGACGAGTCCAGCTTCACGACGGGGACGACGCTCATGGCAGACGGCGGGCGGATGGACTACCTCTCGCACGGCTTCTGAGGAATCGCCGCAGCGCCCGAGGCTCAGAGCGAGGGGAGCGCGGCTATGCCCTCTCTTATCGTCTCGACGCCCTTCATGAACTGAGTCCGCTCGCTGTCGTCGAGCGCCAGTTCGTAGACCTTCTCCACACCCTTGGCACCAAGCATGAGCGGGACCCCGATTCCGAGACCGCGCACCCCGTACTGGCCGTCGAGAAAGGTCGAGGCCGGCAGGACGTCGTGCCTGTCCCAAGCCACGGCCTTCACCATCCTGGCGATAGCGTTCCCGGGCGCGTCGACCGTCGCCCCCTTCTTTGAGATCACGTCTATCGCCACCTGGCGGGTGCTCTGGATCGCCTCCTCGACCTGCTTCCCGTCCAGGATGGATGTCAGGGGGACGCCCCCGATCGAGGTGTACCTTGCGAGGGGGACCATGTTCTCTCCGTGCTCCCCTATGACCAAGGCCATTATGGAAGACCGGGAGACTCCGAGCCTGAGCGATAGCACGTGCTTGAAGCGCGAGAGGTCGAGAACTCCGCCCATCCCGACGACCCGGGAGGCTGGGAACCCCGTGGCCTTCTGGACGACGTAGTTCATCACGTCCATGGGGTTTGTGACCGTGATCGCGACCGCGTCCGGCGCGTACTTCCCGACCTCCTTGGCTACGGACGCCACTATCCCGGCGTTCTTCCCCAGCAGGTCCATCCGGGTCATGCCCGGCTTCCGGGCGAGGCCCGCGGTGATCACGACCACGTCCGCCCCCGCGATGCTTGAGAAGTCGGATGAGCCCGTCACGGAGACGTCCACTCCCGCCTCCGCGAGCTTGTGGCTGATGTCGAGGCTCTCGCCTTCCGCGAGTCCCGGAACGATGTCCACGAGGACGAGGTCGTCCACGCCGAGGGATGCCACCTCAAGTGCGGCCTGCGCGCCGACGCGTCCGGCTCCGACGAATCCGATCAATGGTATCGAGGCGGGGGACTAGAAACTCAGGATAAAAATCAGACTGGACCGAGCAGGGTACGGAGGGTCTTGCCGCCGGTCAGAGCCGGAGGCCGAAGGACTGGGCGAAGTCCTCGAACTGGTTGTAGGCCGTGAGGAAGGTGATGCCCCTCTCGGAGATCTTGTACTTTGCGTTCTTCTCGAGCATGAGCTCCTCGAGCAGCCCCGCGCCCACGAGGTCCGCGATGAGCTTGGTCATCCTGTTGTAGGAGACGTTGCCCTTCCTAAGCAGGGTCGTGATACCTACTCCGTCGCCCGCGGTGTTCATGTCCCTGGCCGTGACCAGGATGTCCGCGATTATCTTCGTCTGCGTTCTATACTGGGCCATTCCACCCACTCTTCTTATTGAAAGTGAACCTCAAGACAGGGATGAATAGTGTGACGAGTCCAACTTCTTTCATAAGCAACTGCACAATGTTTAACATGAGTCCATCCGGGCTCACCAGGGAGATCCACCAGCCACCGGCGATGACCGCGAGGCCGCACGCAATGAGGAGCGTGTTGGGATTCCGGTTCTTGGAGTAAGCGAAGAGCGTCTCGACCACCCCGTAGAGGATGAAGTAGAAGGACAGGCTGGTAAGAATCACCACGAGGCTCGTCTGGTTCACGGCCATCAGGGGGAAGAGGGCGAGCATGACCCCCATCCGCTTGTCGAAGAAGACGTCGAGCATGTGCGAGAACGCGAGGAAGAAGTACCCGGCCGTCTCGAGGAACAGGCCGGCGATCAGGAGCGTCGCGACCGAGACCTCAAGCCCCGGGATCACATAGAGCGCGTTGAACTGGTATAGCCCTTCGAGTAGGAACCCCGCCCCGAGGAACATGAAGGCCGCCGCCAGCCGGAGGAGCGACGAGCTGTTCGTCTGCCGGACCCCCTTGTAGGATACGATAGCGATGGAGAAGGCAACAAAAGCCCCTATGAATTGAAGGACGTCCTCCATCAGCACTAGACCCTGCATGGCCGACTCTAGAAAACTCTCGGGCTGCTCTTGTATAAAAGTTTGATGCAGCATTCCTCCACAGGTCGGGCCCGATTCGTGCCGCGCGCGGGGACAATCCCAGGCCGGGGACGGCCCGACTGGAAGGACGATCGATTAGGACCAGTTATTCGTTAGCTAGCAGTCCCGAATTGCACAATGATTAAATATATCTGAGCGGCCTCGAGGAATCATTACTCCTCTTCGGTGCCATTGAGATGTCCTACGAACGTGACTACACTAGGGCCATGAGGCTGCAGAAGGCCTTCGACAAGTGCCCCCGCTGCGGAAAGGGGCCGATGGTAGTGGACACCAACAGCGGGGAGATGGTCTGCAGCAACTGCGGGTTCGTGGTCAAAGAGAAGATAGTCGAGACCGGGCCGGAGTGGAGGTCGTTCTCGAAGGAAGAGAAGGACGACCGGTCGAGAGGCGGCACCCCCACTTCGATAGCCATGCATGACATGGGTCTGGCCACGGTCATCGGAGGGGTCAACAAGGACGCTTCGGGCAAGTCGCTCTCGTCCTCCATGAAGGCGACAGTGGAGAGGCTGAGGACCTGGGACAGCCGGAGCCAGGTGCACGAGCCCGCGGACAGGAACCTCAGACAGGCCTTCAGCGAGCTCGACCGGCTCTCCGACAAGCTCGCGGTCTCGGACGCCGTCGTCGAGAAGGCAGCCTACATCTATCGCAAGGCGCTCGAGCGCGGGCTGGTGCGAGGCCGCTCTATCTCGGCCATAATCGCCGCTTCGCTCTATGCCGCGTGCAGGGACAGGGAGACACCGAGGACACTCAAAGACCTGGCCGTGGTCTCGAACGTGAAGAAGAAGGACATCGCAAGGTGCTACAGGCTGCTCCTGAAGGAGATGGACATCAAGATGCCGGTCGTCGACCCTCTCAAGTGCGTCTCGAGGATCGCTTCGAGGGCCGAACTCTCTGAGAAGACGAAGAGGAGGGCATTGGAGATACTCAAGAAGGCTGAAGAGGCGAGGATATCCGCGGGGAAGGACCCAATGGGCCTGGCGGCCGCGGCGCTCTACGTCGCGTGCACCCTGGAGGGCGAGGACAAGACGCAGAGGGACGTCGCAGAAGCGGCAGGGGTGACCGAGGTGACGATCAGGAACAGGTACAAGGGCCTCAGGTCCGCCCTCGGAATCTGAGTCTCCCTCGTCTCAAAATCTCTAATTGAAGTTAGAGAATACACAGGAATTTCATCGCAATATATAAGTAACCTAACCCCGGGGGCGGGGCCAAGGACAGCATTGACTCTAGAAAGGACCACCGAGACCGGGGAAGAGGAGAGCTCCAACGTCAAGACGGGACAGCTTGCAAAGCTGATCACTGAAGTGGGACCAAACATCTCGGAGATCGCGCGTCGGCTCGGCCAGTACAAGGAGTCGGTCCGATATCGGTACAAGGAGAAGCTTCTCAACAAGGGCTTCGCCGTGAGGGTAGCCGTCGACCACGAGAAGCTCGGGCTGCGCCGCGTGATCATGCTGATGGACTTCGCCGACGGGTACAGGGACGTCGCGGAGCTCATGCTCACCATCATGAGCTACGAGGGGTACCTAGTAGCCTTCGAGAAGGTGCTGCCGGACGGAAGGTTCCTGGTGCACGCGTCCGTCCCCGACGAGAAGGTGGAGGCTTACCGAGAGTTCTTCGGAGGCCTCAAGGAGCAGGGCTACTTCAGGTCATTCGAGTTCTACACCTTCCACTGGTTCAGGAACGCGCCGATGAAGACCGAGATGTACGACTTCGACGAGGGCCTGTGGGACTTCGACTGGTCGACGGAGACCAAGGTCGACCGTCAGGCGGCATCGTACATGCCCTCGGCGAGGGAGAAGTTCGACGCTACGGACCTCAAGATCCTGAAGCAGCTCCAGATGGACGGCAACAAGAGCCTCGCGGACATGGCGGAGACCCTCAAGATCAACTACAAGACTCTGACATGGCACTACAGGAAACACATCGAAGAGAGGAAGCTCATCAAAGGATACGTCATCAACTGGATGGGGACGAAGTACGACTACAAGGCCGACAGGGCGCTAAACAAGAAGCACACCTACCTGGCTGTGTCGGTCCTGTTCTCCGAGCTGGACCAGGCCAAGCGCATAGATGTGATGTCCCGGCTAAACCAGCTCCCGTTCATCTGGTCGGAGGCGGTGGGAGACAGGTACGAGGCAGAGCTCATCTTCCCGATCGAGTCGATCACCGAAGGGCTCCAGCTCCTGGCCGAGGTGATCTCCGAGACGAAGACCAGCGCGAGGTACTTCATCATCGACCAGCGCCACACCATCTCGTTCAGCATCATCCCCGAGCTGTACGACGAGTCGCGGCAGGTATGGCAGTTCAACGAAGAGCTCCTCTTGCGCAGGTTCGAGAACCTGTTGCAGAAGGCCAAGGCCATCGAGCAAGAGAGCGCCTCCCCCAAGCAAAGGCACACTCAGTAGATCTTCTGGCGTCCTCCCTGGCCGCGTCAAGGGAGATCACAGGTCGGTTACGGGGTCGATGAGGCAGAAGCTTCACTGCGCTAGGCCCACGGGGATATGCAAGAAACCGTATCCCCGTTGCCTGTCAGTCTAACGGTCGGGGGTGCTTCTTCAGTAGCTAGGTCCGAATCCACCGATTGGGTCGAGCGTGTAGCTGGGTCCGAACCCGCCTATCGGGTCCATCGAGTAGCTAGGTCCGAATCCACCGATTGGGTCGAGCGTGTAGCTGGGTCCGAACCCGCCTATCGGGTCCATCGAGTAGCTAGGTCCGAATCCACCGATTGGGTCTTCAAGAGTGTTCATGCCATATGGCTAGTATGGCACTGAATTAAGCTTAGTGATTTCTTGGTGTTACAATGTGATAGTTCATGAGAAGTCTAACCAGACTTCACCCCTCTTTGACGCGGTTCTTCTTCATCTTCTTCAGCTCCTCCTCGGTGAAGAGGGTGTTGAAGTGGGTCGAGAGGATCTTGACATAGGTCTCAGACTCCTTCTCGTTCATGTACTGGAACATATAGTTCCCGCGGTACGGGGACGGCTCGCCGTCCCTCGAGATGAACTCGATGTGGATCAGCGGGTCGCCATGCCGGACGGTTATAGGCGCCCTCTCGTTGTTCAGGTTGACGAGCTCGAGGGCGAGCCTCCCGACGAATCCGCTGTGGACCTTCACCGAGTTCAGGAACGAGAGCCCCATCCGCCCGAACCTGCTCTTGGCTGTGAGGTGTGCCACGTAGTTGGGGGGAGTGAAGATGACCTCCTTGGAGACCATGTTCCTGTGCTCTAGGTAGTTGAGAGTCCTGTCCTCCCGCACCGTCAAGACGTAGCCGTCGCCGTCGAACCCCTCAGGCGAGGTCGGGGAGATAACCTTGTACTTATCGACTAACTCCGTCAGGATCGACTTGCCGATTACTGTCATCCGCAGTGACCCCTCGCCTCGTGTTAATAACTCGCTTGAAGAAGAGGTTCAAGAAGTAGAGCAGCCCTGGGACCCCGACGAGGATGACGATGTCGAGGGTGGGGACGACGCTGTATACGCTGTTCGAGGTCCATGAGACCCCGAAGGCGGCCTGCCCATAGAAGGCGAACGCGTTCGAGGCAAAGTCCACCGCCCAGTGGAAGATGATGCTCGCGTGGAGGCCGTATCTGACGTAGAGGTAGGCGAGCGCGACCCCGTCCAGCGCGGCCTCGCTGACCTTCCCTATGTCCCACCCTGCGCCCGAGAGGTAGTGGGCCAGCCCGAACAGGATCGAGCTCAGGGCGATAAGGAAGTAGACCAGCAGCCTCAGGGAGGCGTTCGCCGCCTCGTTCGGCTCCTCGCCGGGCTCGCCCTCCCACACTGACGATGGTCGCCAGAGCGCCTTGAGCATCCGTCTCGCGTCCGCCCTCGTCGCGAGCAGGACCAGGAAGAGAGGCACACCGATGAGGAAGAACCTGAAGCCGACCTCCTCTATCAGAGGGGCCAGGGTGAAGCTTACCAGTAGGCCATAGGGGTCGCCTGACAGTCCCCCCGCCGAGACGCCCACCGAAGTCTGGAAGAGGTCCAGAAGGATGGTCGCCAGCAGCGTGGCACCGAGGATCATGATGGTCGCCGAGAGCGGGTTCTGGAGGAGCGCGCCCACGCCGTTCCGGGATGCGGACCTCAGCGCCCGAACGAACCCGCCTCCCTGGACGAAGGCCAGCGCGATGAAGAATGAGAACAGGGCGGTCAGCGAGACAAAGAGCTCACCGAATGAGGGGCTGAGCGGGAGCGAGACCGCGAACAGGCCGATGTAGACCGGCAGCGAGGCGATCTGGGTCCCATAGGTGTAGGGTGGGGTGCTCGTCGAGAGGTGGGACGAGAAGATGGCGTAGGTCCCGTATGGGATGGAGAGGATGAAGAGGACGAGGGTGAGCGCGATGATCGCGGAGTAGACCAGCCCGATGGGGTTGATTTTGCGCTGCTCCAAACGACTTCAGTCCGTGGCCTTTTGCGGACGCTTCTCGTCTTCGGGCGTCTCCTCGAGGAACGCGATGCCGTTGTATCCGCACTTTGGGCACAGGTAGTTCTGCGGTATCAGCCACCCCCCAAGCTCACCTATCTTCTGGAGAGGCGTGAGACAGACCGGGCAGAGTCGTGGGGTCGTGGAGAAGACCTTGTGCCTTACGAGCCTCGGGGTGCCTGACTTTTCGTCCTCCAAGTCCTTCGAGGTCGTAGCCAAACTCGGAGGCTTTAACGCTTTTCGCGAAGATCGTTCAGGAGACCAGGATCGGCACGTAGACCGACCGGGCCGTCAGGCCGTCGGTCACCGTCATGAGGAGGAGGTACTCGCCGAGGGGTGTCGAGGCCCCGACCCGCACGGTCACTCCTATGGTCAGCGGCCCGGAGAGGGACGGGATGGCCGAGACGGTCGGCGAGAACGAGATCTCGACCGGGACCCCGCTGATCGACTCAGAGTCGGCAAATGTGATGTTCAGTGGCCTCGAGGAGGTTCCCGTTATCTGGAGCTGGAACTGGGCCGACGAGCCCACCGCGATCGGTGTCGAGGTCGCGTTCGATGGCGCGGAGACGTCGAACGACGGGACGATCGAGTCGTTGACGAACCCGACCTTGTTCGCCGTCCATGCGGTGAACCAGACGAGGTTCCTGTCGAGGGCGATGGTGAGCGCGTTTCCGATACCGACTTCGTCGATCGGGATCGGGGACATGGCATACTCGGTCAGGGTCGTCTCGTTGGCTATCACGGCGACCCTGTTCGCGTCGTGCTCGTTGAACCAGACCGAGCTTCCGTTCGCGAGAAGGTAGTAGGGGAGAGTCAGCGGGAGCTTCGGGTCAGTCGAGGTCGGGTAGAACGACCAGTCGCCCGTGTACATGCCATAGGACGCGACGTAGGAAGCCTCGTGCTCACCAACCCAGAGGGACCCCTGAGAGGCCGCCACGCTGTAAGGCCCTAGCAGCGTCTGGTTCCCGCCCACCTGTTGGAAGGCGAGGGCCGGCGCGACCGGGTCGAATGAGAAGACCTGGCCGTGGTTGTCCTCAGGGTTCACGGTCACCACGTAAGCGACTGTGGCTTCCTGGAAGAGTATCGAGGTGGTGTACTCCCCCTTGTCTGAGGGGACCGAGTAGAAGGTCGGCTTCGCCGAATCGTTGCTGATCACCCCGATCTGGCCCGGGGGCGAGGTCTCCGTGAACCAGAGCTGGTCCCCTGGTCCGATCGCGAGGAATCGGGGGACCACACTAGACGGCAGGTGCACGACCGTGAACGCCCCCGTGGTCTGGTTCATCCCCACCAGCTGGTTGTTGGCGGGGTCGGAGGCCCAGACCAGTCCATTCCAGAGGGTGACGCCCCAGATCTCCGAGCGGTCGAAGCAGAGCGAAGCCGGGGTCGCGTTCGGGAACGGCCAGGGATACTCGACCAGCGTCCCGTTGAGGAAGAGGTGGGCCAGCCCGGGGATCGCGACCTCACCGAACCAGACCGAGCCGTCGGGGGCCGAGGTGATCGAGTTGGGGCTCCTGAGAGGGGAAGGAAGGCTGAAGGTCGTGACGCTGCCGAACTGTGACTCG
The DNA here is from genome assembly GCA_050013375.1 of Nitrososphaerales archaeon. Taxonomy (GTDB): domain Archaea; phylum Thermoproteota; class Nitrososphaeria; order Nitrososphaerales; family Gagatemarchaeaceae; genus Gagatemarchaeum. The sequence goes on from JBEKFK010000081.1 coordinate 8,154, forward strand.
TTCAGGACGACCCTGTTGA
>JBEKFK010000082.1:0-8035 GCA_050013375.1 Nitrososphaerales archaeon
CGCCTTCAGCCCGTCCACGAAGTCCGAGAGCGTGGGTCCCCACCTCGGGTCGTTGATGTCGCCGAAGGCGTCCATGTACGCGTGGGGCGCGATTATCACCTTGTGGTCGGCGTAGAGCGGGTCGTCGAGGAGGCTCCCGACCCAGTCCACTACGGATGAATCGCCGTTGAACTCGACGTTGATCACGAGGAAGTTCCACCCGTTGGCGGAGAAGGTGACCGCCGTGTTCATCCCGTCGTGGAAGTCGCTCGCCCAGCTTGTGTAACCGAGGGCATTCACCTTAGGCTTCATGGTCTCGGGATCGAAGGCCGGCGCCCACACGTTCCCCATCCAACCGGACTCGGTCTCACCTCCCACGAGGTCGTCGTGGTTTCCGGCGCACCAGGAGTATGGGATGTTGTTCTTCGTGAGGACGGACATGGCCTCGTTGGCGTTCTGCCACTCCACAGTGGTCGCGCCCGTCTCCACGATGTCGCCGGTGTGAACGACCAACTTCCCGTTGTACGAGCTCCAGTTGTCCACGATCCACTTCGTCATCATTCGGTAGAGCGCGGGATTCGACTCTGAGAGGAACTGCGTGTCTGTCATCCAGAATATCGAGAAGGTGTTCGCGGGCACTTGCGTCGCCGGCGCTGGGGCGGTGCCTCCCGTCTGTGGAATCGCGCTGTCCGTCTGTGTCGTCGTCACCGTCACGGTGGCCGGCGCCGTTGAAGTGCTGGAATCGGTAACGGTGCTGATTGCTGACGCTGAGGTCGTAGAGGCAGGCTTGGTCGAGTTAGAACCTTCTGCGGGTCTACCAAGGATGTTTCCGGCGTAACCCAGTCCTATGCCGGCGGCTCCGGCAACTGCAAGTGCTCCCGTCCACTTCAGGAAGTGCCGACGGGGAACCTTCTTCTCGCGTCCCGCGTCTGAAACGGACATTGCGACAACCAGTAGAGTTCCGCGCTTTTCGCCCGTATTAAGAGTAACGGTGTTAACAAAGACTCTAACACTGTCGGGCTACATAGCTTGTTGGGGGTTCACAACCGCACTTCAAGATGCGATGCCATCTCGACAGGCACCCGAACGTATACGGGTATTCGGATATATATACACGAGACGGCCGACGTAAATCACAGAGTGATATCTTAGATTGAAATCGTCGAGAAACACTACCGACTCTAAAATGCACGCGATCAGCCGCACAATCGTCGCGGTGGTCGTCATCGTTCTGATTTTTGCGGCCGCCAGCGGCTACCTTTACGCTTATCCGCCTGCATCCTCCACGTCGACAGTAGCCACAAGTCTCGAGACGTACACAAACTACGGTGCCGCTCCGGCGACCTCCACGAACACTACCACCGCCACGACTCCTGGTAACGCAGTCTACGTGGACATCCCCAATGACGGGGGCTACCCATTCGCTCAGTTCACTCCGCAGGTCATCACAGTCGTTATCGGAGTCAACAACACCGTCGTATGGACCAACCACGACGTCTTGGTTCACGACATCCTGACCGTCTCCGGGCTCTTCGCTTCTGGCGACCTGGCGACCGGGCAGTCCTACACCTTCACATTCACACAGGCCGGCACATACCCATCCTACTGCTCCTACCACCCGAGCCACACGGGCGTAGTGGTAGTCCTCAACGCTCCGGCCTAATCGGCGACGGCTCAGGCAGCGGGGACTAGCTCCCCGACCGGCGGACGCTGGCAGCGCCCCTTGTTTCAGCGCTGCTGCAAGCATCCCTTGACAAGCCCTGCTGGTCCCTCGATCTCTTCGATGAGTGTTTCCCGCTCCGGTTCTAGGAGTCTAGAGCCGAAGTCCAAGGCTTCCGCAGGATGGTCATGCAACGCGCTGACTCAGGGCTCATAGTAGGAATAGGGTGCGACGGCTCTCTACCCCAAAGGCGACTCGGGAGCCGCTCAGCACCGGTCGAACCCGGCTTCTAGGCGACTTGGAGGGGTCTCTTCTTGTAGGCGTCGGCGCAGGCTTTCGCGTGGAAGGTCATCTCCTTCTTCCCTATGGTCTCGACATAGGGCTCGTAGACGATGGCCCCTCCGCAGTATCCGCACTTGCGCGCCTTGAAAGCGACCGCGCACTGTCTGGCATGGAACGTGTACTTCTTTCCGCCAATTGTCTCCGAGTATGCATCGTAGGCTATGACGCCGCCGCAGTAGCCACACTTTACATCCTTTGCCATTCGTATCGGCAATTACCGGCCCTCCGCATGTTATAAGCATTCGAACTTCGCCGGCATTGGGTGCACAATCGTCTCCGGGTCGGGAGAGAACCGAGCGGAAGACCGCCCGCGAGGGGTCGCGGGGATGATGACCGCTTGCGGCGTTTGCTAATATACAAGATTCCGAGGTATTGGGGCCGTAATCGAAGATGGTGAAGAGATCAGACGAGGCGATCGATTCGACCGATCATCCTTGGTCACTCCGCGTCAGAGGGTTGTCAAACCTAGAGGAGAGAGTCTACTCGGGCAAACACGCCTTCTCCGTGGGAAGACAGGCCAGCTTCACGGACGAAGACCCACATCCGAGCGCCGTCGAGTACCTTCTAGGGGCTCTTGGTGGGGACCTGGTGAGCGGGTTCCAGAAGGAGGCGGCGAAACGTGGTGTCAAGATCGACGCGACGGACCTGGTCATCTCCGGTCGCCTCGAGAACCCCATGGTCTTCCTCGGGGTCATCGGGGCCGGAGGCGGCGCGGGATTGGGCGCCATCGTGGCCACGCTGTATGTTGGCGCCGAAGCGGACGAACCCACTTTGGAGGAAATCTGGCGCGCCACACTTACAACCTCACCCCTCGCCAACACCCTCGGGCACTCGGTCTCTCTCACGCTAAGCCTCCAGGTGACGCCGTGAAGTAGGCCAAAGCGGACCAACAACTCTAGGAGTGAAACCGTGAAGGGACGTTTTCCATCGACCAGATGGGACCGCGTTCGGCCCAGCGGCTCGCAAGTCAGGTCGAGAGCAGAGGGCTTCGGACACCGTAAGCACATTTAATTACGTGGCATGCTGTGCTGAAACTATCATGTCGACCTACAGACTTAACGCTGAGCAGGCAGAAGTCGTCGAGCGGGCCCGCAAGGTTGCCGACGAAGAGATAGCTCCTCACGCCGCAGACGTGGACGCCAATGGCCGTTTTCCTCACGAGGGAATCGATGCACTCGGCCGCGCAGGCTTCCTCGGACTGAACATCCCGAAGGAAAAGGGCGGCATGGGTCAAGGTCTGCGAGTGGCGAGCGCGGTACTCGACGAGATAGCTCAGCGTGACGCCTCGCTCGCCATGGTCTACAAGATGCACCTCTGCGGGTGTGCGAGCTACGTCGCCTTCCCTCAGGCAGGGGAAAAGTACTTACCCGAGGTTGTCGCCGGCAAGCACCTGTCCACTCTCGCCTGGAGCGAGGTGGGTTCGCGCAGTCATTTCTGGGCGCCCGCGAGCCAAGCGACTGAGCAGGACGGCCACGTGGTTCTCAACGCCCAGAAGACCATGGTGACCTCGGCGGGCGTTGCAGACGGTTATGTCGTCTCCACCCAGACTGCAGGAGGGACCGGTCCCACGGACACCATGCTCTACCTTGTTTTGAAGGGTGACAAGGGATTCCGGGTCTCGGGAGGCTGGAATGGCATCGGGATGAGAGGTAACGCCAGCAACCCCATGGTCCTCGAAAACTGCGTGATCCCCGCCGATCGGGCGCTCTGCAAGAAGAGCGAGGGATTCTCCACCATGCTCGGCGTCGTACTTCCCTGGTTCAACATAGGAAACGAGGCCATCTCGGTCGGGATAGCGGAAGCGGCTGTCGCAGCGACCGCCACCCACATGACGACCAAGAAGTTCTCCGACACCGGCAACTCCTCGCTCTCAGAACTCCCAACGCTCAGGGCTAGGCTCGCTCAGATGCGCATCGCCACGGACACTGCTCGCGCGCACCTTGTCGCTGTGCTCGATTCGGTGGAACAGCCGGGCCCCGCGACGACGCTCATGGTCCTCGAGTCCAAGGCCGTCGGCGCAGACGCTGCCCTCCTAGTGACTGACCTCGCAATGAAGGCCTGCGGAGGCGCAGCCTTCAGGAAGGAACTCAGCCTGGACCGGAACTTCCGAGACGCAAGGGCGGGTTACGTCATGGGCCCGACCTCCGACGTCCTCCAGGAGTTCATCGGCAGGGCACTCACAGGAATGCCGCTCTTCTAGTGACGAGGCCGAACCCTTACGAAGCCGCGCGTACTAGTGGGGGCAGTCATCTACGATCCGAAGGTCGTGACCATCTGGGAGATCATCAAGAGTTTCTTCGCCGACCAGGGTTATGAGATGGACTGCGTCTTCTACAACACCTATGAGTTGATGACAGACGCGCTCGTATCAGGCCACATACAGGTCGCCTGGAACTCGCCCCTCGCTTGGGTAGATGTGGTGAGGCGGACCGGCGGCGCGGCTCGGGCCATCGCGATGCGGGACACCGACCGCGACCGGAGGACGCACTTCGTCGTACGGAAGAGCAGTGGCTTCACTAAGCTCGAGGACCTGAGGGGGAAGACTCTGGCCACGGGCGCCAAGGACTCACCCCAGTCCCACCTACTGCCAATCCATGCCCTTTACCAGCGGGGTCTGAAGGCCGACCGGGACTTCAGGGTCCGTCGCTTTGATCTCATGGTAGGCAAACATGGAGACCACGTGGGGGGCGAGCTCGAGGCGCTCAGAAGCGTGCAGAGGGGGGAGAGTGACGCATGTACAATCCTAGACCTCAACTGGGATCGCTGGCAGGCTGATGGCGTGGCCGACGCGTCCGTCTTGACCTCCCTCGGGACTACGGACCCTTTCGACCACTGCAACTTCAGCGTTCTGGAGAGCTTCCCTCGTGAGGAGGAGCGCCGCTGGACGACGACACTTTTCTCCATGAGATACGATAACCCGTCTCACCGAGAGATGATGGACCTCGAGGGTCTGAAGGCCTGGCTGCCCGGAAGAACGACAGGTTATGCCGCACTGACCGAGGCGGTTACCGAGCAGAACTTCTTTGAAGAGCCGTCTGGCTGATGACGACCGAAGACTCCCTCTTTCCTGTCACGATGGTCGGCAGCTGGCCGAGACCCCCTGAGGTCCTGAGGGCGCTCAGACAGAAGCACGCGGGCAGGCTCTCGGAGGAGGCGTTCGACGACGTCGGAGATGTTGCCGTTTTGAAGGCACTCCGCGCCCAAGAGGAGGCGGGAATCGACCTGGTTACAGACGGGGAGCAGCGGCGGGACAACTTCTACTCGTTTGTGGCCGAGAAGATGGACGGGGTGCGACTCATGACCTTGGCCGAGATGCTGGAGGTGGTTGAAGACAAGGCCAGGTTCGAGCGAATCCTGCAGACCCTCGACGTCCCTGCGTTCGCCATGAAGACGGCGACGTGCGTCGGCAAGGTCAGTCGGCGAGAACCCCTGGCGCTCAACGAGTACATGTTCCTGAGGAAACACACGCAGCGCCCGATCAAGGTCCCGCTCCCGGGGCCGTACCTGCTGACTCGGGCCATGTGGGTCAAGGAAGTCTCTCGTGGGGTCTATCCCTCGAAAGAGGACCTCGGTGAGGACGTCGTCCGAGTCCTCAGAGAGGAGGTCTTTGCCCTACGTGACGCCGGGGTCGATTTCATCCAGTTCGACGAGCCGGTCCTGACCGAACTAGTCTTCACCCAGGGGCAGACCCGGACGTTCATGTGCGCCGCCCTCGCCGCCCGCCATGACCCCGCCGAGGAGCTGGAGTTTGCCACCTCTCTAATCAACCGAGTCGTGGACGGACTGGAAGGAGTCAGAGTCGGCCTTCACATATGCCGCGGGAACTGGAGTCAGAACGAGGATGTGCTATTGAAGGGTAGCTACTCTCCCCTCCTGCCGTACCTGAAGCGGATGAACGTGCAGCAGTTCGTCCTTGAGTTCGCCACCCCGAGGGCCGGCGGCCTAGAAGCCGTATCCGAGCTTCTCGAGGACAGGGAGCTCGGCTTGGGGGTCGTCAATCCCCGCACGCCGGAGATCGAGCACCCGGAACAGATCTTGGCGAGGGCACGGGAGGCGCTCCGTTACGTGCCGCCTGAGCGGCTCTTTCTCAATCCCGACTGTGGCTTTGGAACCTTTGCGCAGAGGCCGCTCAACACGCCTGAGATAGCCACTCAGAAGCTTGCGTCGATGGTACGGGCAGCGAAGATTCTCAGAGGCGAGGTGAGGTAGGGCGCGCGTGCCCGTACTTCTTGGGGCTCTAGGGGATGAATGCCAACAAGCGGTGGCCCAGTCCTAGCACAGCACGTCCTGCAGAGGCTCGTGTCGATGGACGGAGACCAAGAACTTGACTAACGTCGCGAGGCGCGGCGCGGCTTCCCGACGTGGTCAGCAACAATCTTGCCTTCTGCGCGTCTGAGCACCTCGTCCAACGTCGACGGAGAGATTCCCAGCTCGGAGGAGAGCGCCTTCAGGCTGGTCTCCCTCGGAAAACGGAAGTAACCTTGCTCGACGGCGAGCCCTACCGCCCGTTCCTGCTTGAGAGTCAGCGACCTGCTCCCCATCTGCTTGCCGACCTCGGTCACGTTGGCTTGGATTCCCTCGCGCCTGAGCTCGGCCAGGAAGCTCTTCACCGAGGTCTTTCCAGGGAAGACCACGTGCCACTTCATCGTTGAGTCGGATCCTGCTCTCGCGACCATGGCGCAGTTCGTACAGAAGCCCATCATCGAGGACACCGCCTTGCAGACCGGGGAAACCTTGGTGACAATGATGCCCGACGCCCTGTGCTTGTCGAAGACGCTGAAACTGGTGTAGATGATGTTTGGCTCAGCACTGATCGAGCGGAGCACGTCTTTCACTGACGCGTGGCTCGTGACCTCGATGAGTTCGATCATCCCCTTCCTTCCGAAGGGCCTGCAGTCCACCATCTTGATGATGGCGTTGGACTTGTTCACGATGGTGGTCGCCCAGTGGTCTACGTGGTCAACCGCCTCGATCGTTACTTCTTTCATTGGGTGAGTCTCCCCATCGCCGACAGAGTAGGCAACGGGACTTTCATTCTGCTACCTGAGGCGAGAACCGCCCAGAGACACAAGCGGGCAGGAGAGGATTCGGAGGAACCATCGCGCACATCAGCGCTGCTTCCCACTCGGAGTCCATGAAGCAGAGGTGAGGAAGCCGACGTCGAGTTGCAGCGAGCAACCAAGGCGGGGAAGGCCGTTATGCCGACTCCGCCCCGCTGGGCGACTATTGGTTTCAAAGCTACAAAGCACTCCTATTTTGCCAAAGTTGCGTCCCCATGCTTCGTATAAAAAGCCATCCCCAATCTGTTAGGGATAGGACTATTGGTCTGCTTCCACCCGCGCGAGGAATCATCTTCGGCCGACGGCAGGACAGAGAGCCACTCCTGAACTGGGCGTGCAACATCTGGGACCGACTCAGGTCAAAGAGACGTAGCCTGCCTTCACATCGACCACAAGTTTGCAGTGCTTCAGGAAGGACCGGCCCAGCACGAAGTCGAACGTGATGTGACGTGGATGCTCGAGCTCCAGCACGACCGCGTCCACATTCTTTGCCGAGAGGCTTCCGACGGACACTTTGTGAAGCTTCACCTGGATGCCCCTGTCTATTCCCCTCATGCTGGTGAACCGAGGGGTCTCCTCGGGATGGGTCCTGTCCCGCTCGCTGTGTTTGTTGCCCCCCTCAGGATAGCCCAGATCAATCGCGTCCTGGCTGAGGACCGTGCAGAAGGGCGAGTTGAAATCGATGACCGCGCTCAGCTCCCGAACTGCCCCGTACTTCCCCTCCACCCGGATGGTAACCAGCATCGGGTCCTTGAGTGCGAACCTCATACGTCCACCCTCTTCCTTGCGTCCTGAATCCTTAGCTGGCCTAGGGAGTAGTCAAGCTCGACCTTCATGAACTGAAGGAGGCTCCAACCGAGCACCACATCGAATCCCGTCACAGTAGGTATGTCCATGGCGAGGAAGTCGACCTTCTCGAATGACAAGGACCCCAGTTCCACGTGCGCCATCTCAATTAAGGCCGCCTTCCCATAGCCGCCGAAGCTAGTAAAGG
>JBEKFK010000083.1:0-7847 GCA_050013375.1 Nitrososphaerales archaeon
TGCCGCCTAGCGCGACCGGATAGAAGCTCTGGGTGTAGCCGTTGGACCAGTGGCTGAAGGTATAGCCCCCATAACTGGAAGCGGCCACGAAGTACACCGGGCCATCGCTGATCTCAAAGCTGCTGGGGGTGTAGGTAAGCCCGACGTTGATCCCGTTCAGCCACAGGGTCGCGGTCAACCCAGTGAGCGGTTTCCCTGTCGAGTCGACCGCCGCCAGTGTGATTATGGACTTGCCCGCCGGAGGTGCTGTGCCGACGTTCCTGTAGTAAGCCGTCAGTGTGGTGTCCCTGCTGAGGGAGAATGTCAGCACCCTCGATGTGGACCCATCGCTCCAGTGATCGAAGGTATACGAGCCGTAGTCGTAGGCCGTGACCGTGTAGGTCTGCGTGTTGTTCAGGGTGAACTGGTATGGGAAGTACTCATTGCCGATAGTCTGGTGGTTCTGCACGACTATCACCGCCAATCCGCTCAAATCGTGGCCGCTGAGGTCCTCGGCCTGCAGGCTGAGCGTGATAGTCGTGGATGGACGATTCCCGAAAGCGTAGGTGTCTCCTCCGTAGATCGACTGGAGTCCGGACGATGCGGCAACCAGGCTGCTGTTCGGGTGCCCCATCGCCGTGCTCGTGCTGTAGGCGTTTATCCGGCCTTCAAGGGGATAGGTGTAGTTTCCGATGTTCAAGACGGCCTTGCTGTCTGCGACCGGGGCGGTCGCGTAGACGTTGCCAGAGGCGCCGATTAGGTCCACGCTCTGGGCGTTCGAGGGCAACCCCGTCACCGTGACCGTGCCACCCAGTGTCACGTAGAAGTCCTGATAGTTCGCGTAGACCGTGCTGCTCGCCACCGACGTCTCTTCTTCGACAGAGAAGCTGTAGGGGGCAGGCATGCCGAGGCTGAGGTCGTTGGCCTGGTAGACCAGGGCGTGGTTGAGATAGACGCTCAACGAGTTCTCTCCGTTGGTCATCATCGCGCACTCCCCTGTCAGCGGCTGATTCTTGTTACCGTCGACCCAGAGCGGGGTGATCACGGGGTTCTGACCGTTGTAGCTCTGCGCGTGCACCACTCCCCAGACGGTGCCCGTTGGGGTCGTGATTGCCAGGCAGGCGACGTAGTTCAGTATCTGGTTCGAAGCGCTCATGTAGAGGCCGGTGTCCGAATACCCCGCTGAGTCAGAGGCGTTCGAGACGGACAGGACTGCGTGGACGAGGCTCGCGGTGGTCGGAGGTGTGACTGCGTAGTATCCGTTCCAGCCACCGTTAGCCTGAGCCGTTACTCCTATCGAGAGCTGGTTGGCGGCCTCGAAGAACGTGTAGGACTCGTTCGAGGTTCCCGTCCCACCGTACTGCCAGTAGCTTCCGTTCGACTGGAGCTGCTGCTGGGTCTCGAAGCCGTTGAGCGGATCGGAGGCAATCAGACCTGATTGCACCCTGCTGATGGTTTTGGGTGGAGCAAGCCCAACGACCGACGCATTTCCGGTGAGAAATATGACGGAGAAGACCGATATGACCAGAATAGCCGCGATTATCACAGCCGCGAGGACGCGTTTCATCAGCTATACGGGCGGTTGAGTGCATAACTGGGTTTGCGTGGAATTCACAGGTAGAATCATCCACCCTTCAATCCAACGGCTCGAGGAGGCGCGTTGTGGCTACTGGTCTCCCCTGGCAAGGGCAGAGAGGTGGTTGGCTTCAGGCGTAAGACGGAGACGCTGCCCGTTACGTGTCCAACATGGTGGCATAACGGTCAGAGAGCAGAAGACCGTAGAGGGCGGGGCAGTCTACCGAGGTACGTAGCTTCGCGCCTGGCGCTCGCCGAGGAGATCGAATATCTCGAGCAGCTCCGCGTACACCTTGATGAACCTTCGTCCCCTCTCTGTGGTCTCATAGACGGACCGTCCCGACTCACTCTCGACCCGCTGGACAAGCTCGAACTTGAGTATCATCTCGAGGTACTCCTGCACCTGCTTCGAGTTGAGGTTGCACTTGTACATGATATGGGTCTTCATCGTCCCGTTCAGGCAGACCAGCAGGATCAGGTCGATGATGTCCAGCGACTCCCTGTTCCCAGAGCCCAGGACGTTCTTCGCCTCGAACGGAACCAGCTCCTCCATCGCTCTTCACTACCTCTCCGCCATCTGCTGCGGCATTATCTCATCGGCCGGATCGAGCGGGACAGAGGCCATGTGAGGCTCGCCCGTCTGGACCTTCTCGTAGGGCACCTTGTGCAGCGTGAACTCCTTGTCGAGGCACAGCTTCAGCACGTCGAACGCCTCTACGTAGTTTATGGAAGTGTTGAGCCTGCTCTGAAGGGCCCGGAACTCGGCAAGTGACTTTATCGCGTTGGCCTTCGTGTAGAGCTTGCTTCGCTGGGACCAGTAGATCCTGATCAGCTCAATCTTGTCGTCTATGACGTCGGAGATGTCATAGTAGACCTTTGGCTCGAAGTTCCTGGTCAGCGGGATCTCATAGGCCAGGACGTTGGAGTTGAACCTCGCGGCCTCCTGGGTCGCGGTCGATACGGCCCTGTGATCGTGATGAATGTCGCCGTGGAAGTGGGTCAGGATTATGTCGGGGTCGGCTTTGTTGATGCAGGATTCGAGGAAGTTTATCAATTCGCTGCCCACGGTCAGCTTAGTATCCTGGAAGTCACCGATCGTGACTCCTTTCGCCCCCATGAACTTGGCCGACTTGAAGAGTTCCTGGGTCCGCTCATTCGGGTCCCCGGACGCGGCACCTCTGGTAACCGTGCACATGTAGACCTGGTGGCCGGACCGAGCGGCTCTCACCAGCATCCCCCCACATCCCAACTCTATGTCGTCGGGGTGGGCGCCTATAGCGAGAATATTCACATGACCAACTATTGGTAATTTTATATATCGATATCCTAAAATTGTTCTGTAGGATTCTATGTGGAAGTTGCGGCTGAGGGGTGCCGATATCGCGCTTTTCCTCGGGCCTCAGGCAGGCGGGGTAATCGGAGCCTGTTCGTGCTTCGCATGCCGCCCCATATGCGAGTAACAGTAGGTGGCTCCGCAGAGGTGGCACGCCCACCTGTAACCGCCCCCCGTGCTCCTTCCGCAATGCTCACAGGACGCACTCCACGCACCTGAGAGTTCGCGTTGCATGTTGACCAGCGTGAATCCTTCCCTTGCGGAAGATGTATCGGTTACGGGGCATTCTTACCTAACATTCTTCAAGGCGCGAAGCGCCGTCCGGTCACGAAGAGGGCACGCTCGGTGCTTGGAGGGAGCGCGAGACGAGCTTCATGCTCTCGGGGCCTAGGTTGGCCAGCATGTCAAGGATGGAGAGGTCGGGAACGAACTTGTCTGTGAACCTCTGTGGATATGGCGAAGCAGTGTAGTTCTGGTGCTCTATGCCGACCCCGCTGCTTTGGAAAAGACCTTCGTCCATGTACTCCCTTCCACCTCGCCCCGACACGTACGTGTCGGCGCCGACCGCTCGACATATGTCGACAAGTCTCTGAGTCCCTGTGGTCTTGACACCCAGTTCGGACTCCCTGACGATCGGAATCCTGATTCCCAACCATTCCATCGTCTTGCAGGTCGTCTCTAGGTCGAGGTCGAAGAGGCTCGACCATGTCCTGTCGTAGAATTCTTGCAATTCCGCCCGATAGAGGTTGAAGAACCCCGCGTTCGAGTAGGATATCGTTATCTTCTTCCAGTGCTCCTTCCTCCACGGGAGGGACTCGTTGATCCGCACGTCCTTGTTAGCGGAGAACCTGTTTCCCTTGTCGATGGGGACGGTCAGCCAGATCGGACCGTGGGAATCCAAAATCATGTTGCGGTTGGTGAATCTCTTGTCATACTGAGCCTCGTCCAAGATTACAAACGTATCCGCCAGGCTCAATTTGTGGAAGAAGCCGGGGTACGGGAAATAGTGAGGCTGGTGAATCGCTACTTTCAATCGGGATTGGTGACCCTTCGACGGTTATAGCAGAGACGCGAGATTCTACTATAACATTCGACCATGGAGGCGGTCACGACGCGGGCGAACGCCGCTTCCGTCGGGGGAGACCCCCCACCCTGTCCGTCGAATGGGGATCATTAGGCAGTTGTGATATCACACGTCTTATCCTGTTGGCGAATGTCTCTAGCGAGAACGGCTTCTGCAGGAAGGAGAAACCAAGGGAAATCGACTCGTCTCTGACAGAATCGTCGGCGCTTGCGAGGATCACCTTCGTCGAAGGCCGACGCTCCAGTATCCTCTTCGCCGTCTCTATGCCGTTCATGCCGGGCAGGCGGTAATCCATTATTATCACGTCCGGGGAGGTTCTCCCGTCCGCAACTGCCTTCAGAATCTCCTCTCCTTCTCTCGCCATGAATACTGGGTTGAACCCCAGCTGCTTGACGACGTAGGAGTAGATCGAGCTCAGGTTCAGCTGGTTTTCCACTATGGCGATGCTGGCCCTGTCACTACCTCTTTCACCTCTCTTCTGCGAACTTCTCCTCTTGGAGGGAGCTCTTGAGGTTCGTGGAGACCTTGCGGCCACTACCGCGCCTTTGGCAACCATATCTCGACACTCGTTCCCTTCGTGTAGTCGCCCGGTATTCTGTTGTTGAGCTCCAGTATCCCCGAGTACCGGTCGACGACGAGGGCGCGGACAATCGATAGGCCGAGGCCGCTGCCCTTCGCAGATTCCAGGTGGCGCCTTGATACTAGATGTTTCGTCTCATCGGGTATGCCTCTCCCGTGATCCGTTATCACCACCTTCCAGTAGTCTGTCCGGTGTCCGCCGCTTCCGTGAGGACCGACTGCCTGCTCAAGTCTTAGATCGATAGGTACCCGGATTCCGTCGGTGTACTCCAGGGCGTTTGAGAAGATGTTCACGAAGACCTCGTCTAAGAGCTCATCGGCGATGACCTTGGCCTCAGGCAGTTCCTTGAATGCTTTCACCCTGCGGCTAGGATTGCTCTCCTTCACCAGCGAAATGGCGCGTTCCAAAGATTGCCGGAGATCAACTTCGTGTAGGGCCCCTTTGTCCTGCGAGAGTACCTTCGATAGCGTCTTCGCTCTCTTGATTAGATCGCTCGAGCCATCTGCGGCGCGCAGGATAGTTTGGACGAATGCCAGCGAATCTCTGTCCCCCAGTTTACCCTCGAGCACCTCGGCGTTCAGCTTGATGACCTGATTGTAGTTGGTCATGTCGTGGGCCAGAATGTCCTGCATCAGTTCAGCATCTCTTCTGCTCCGCTCCTCCTTGACCCTCTGGTCTGTCTCGTCTCTCACCCTCTCGAAGAAGTGGATGTTCGACCTCACGGTCGGGTCGCTGGTCGTGTAGGTCGCCGCGCCTACGGCATCTATGAAGTCGTTCTTTGAAGGGTCTCTTTCATCTATCATCAACGAGGCGCTTCTGTCGATTACTAGGATCTTCGTCGTGTTCCGAGCTGAGGTGTTTGAGATGGCTCTGTAGTTGATCTTGTTTCGGGCCTTCTTCTCTTTGTCCTTGGCCTCGAACGCTGGGAACATCTTCTGAATATTCGGGTCGGTAGGCGCGAGTAGGGTGACATTCACCCCTCGCTCGGCCGCTCTTCTGAGGAGGTCGATTATTCCGATCCTCTCATCGCGATGAAACGCGCTGGGTGTTGGGAGCAGGAGGAGAATCTCGATTCTGGCCTGCTTCAGCAGCTCAGTGTAAAGCCTCTGGATCTGCAAGGCATCAAAGTGGAGCTCGGTCGTCGGCACCGAGAACCCTTCTTCGATGTCCCTGACCCTCTGCGAGGCGGGCATCGCGTTGACCCAGAGAGTCTCGAATAGGGCCTCATTGTGACGCACGAAGGCGTCCTCGTTGCTGTAGAGTATGGGACCTTTCAGGCGGAAGTCCCTGGTCCCAGGGGTCGCAAGATACTCCGTGTCGCTCACGACGAAGTTGCCACCTATGCCAGACAGGTGCCGTATCTCTGCTGACTTCATGAGCACCTCGACGGAGCCGACGTTGTCCTTGGTTATCTCGGTGAGCAGTCTTATCCTTCCTCCATTCTTCACCACGTTGGCGTAGGCCTCTGCCATCCCCGCGATTCCTCCGGGATGGTTGAGCGTCACGTCGACGGCGCAGACGTCGACCAGCTTCCTCCCATTGGTGAAGAACTTTGTAATCGTCCCCGTCACATCTGTCGAAAGGGTCAGAAGCTCTGTCCGTCCGCGCCGGGGGTTCATAAGAGTCATAAGGCGGTTATCTCTATTTATTCTTGACATTGGCAGGAATCAGTTCCGCTGATGAGTCGGCTCGTGATGCTCTTCGGACCAGACTTCCGGTATGTCCAAGAGCTCACGGCCGAGCCATCCAGCCTTTCTTCTCTTCCTAGTGACAGGTCCGTTACCTGTTCGTGATTGGGTCTTTGCCTTCGTAGAGCCTGATCCCGACGATGACCACGGCTGCGATCACCAGTATGTTGATCAGCTCGCCCCCGAATCCACCGATGAATCCGAAGAGCCAGAGCACCACGAGGACTATGGCTACAGTCCAGAAGAGGTCCACCATTCTCTATCACCAGTTGGCGTCGAAGGTGTACGCGTGGTCCTGTGCGTTGAGGGTCAGCGTCCCGGCCTGCGCTGTGCCGGACCTGATTCCGGGAATGGAGATCCATGACACGGTCGTCGCGTATGACTCGCGGTTGGGCAGCTGGACCGAGTACTCGCCGTTGGTGGCCACGGCCATGTACCTCTGACCGGTCGTGATGTTGCTGAACGCTATGCTCGATGGATACGAGTCCGTCCTGCTTGCGGGGGAGAAACGGCCCGAGACCGTGACTGTCGGATACTCCTCCTTGGTCGGCATGAGCGCGATTGAACCGAACTTCTCGAGGTCGATGGAGGTCTCTCCGTCCTTGACCTCTACCATGGCCTCATTGTCCAGGTTGACGGCCTCTGGGATGCGGAAGTGGAGCGTCCCGTTGCGTGCGAGCGGAAGCTCGGTCCTGGCGATGCCAGCGGGATCCATGGCGCTGAGTTGCGTGCCCGCGTAGGAAACCCTGCACTTCTCCACATACCTGTTCCCCTTGACTATGATGGACCAGTTGCTTGGGAAGGGCCACGTCACTCTCTCCTTGAGGGTCTCGAGATAGACCGCTGGGAGGAGCTTGTCCAAGACGACGATCATGACCTGGTTTCCGACCTCGACTTCCAAGTCCTCTCGCACGGGGGCGACGACGAACTTGCCCGCTCCGGTCAACCTCTCCACCTGTCCTTCTACGACGAGGACGCCGCGCTTCGAGTCTGCGACCATCATTCTCTCGTCGCCAGACGCATCGATTTCAGTAACAATAGACATGCATTCAAGTCATGGCCTGACTATAATAACCGAGTAGACGATTCTTCCCTGTGAATCATCGGCCCCTCTTTCACACGGGGTTCTGAGCGGTCGCCGGCGATCTTCCTCCTCTTGAGCAGCCAGAAGCAGAAATGGAGGTGTTTCCCATCCGGAACATGATTGTTCTGGGACTTGAGTATGGAAGAGTGGATACGAAGGCTAAATAACAAATTTCGACTTAGATTTATGAAATATTATGGCCAGAACTGAAAGAAATTCGAGGGCGGAAGCGGAGAGCGTCATTAGAGATATGCAGAAGGACCTGGACAAGAGAATCGATGCGATCAGGTCCGAGCTGAAGACGAAGGGGCCGGACGCGACGGAAGCTATCGAAAGGTCCCTCAGCGACATGAGGACGGGCTTCGGGGAGAGGCTCAGCGACATCCGCGATAGCATCGACGGCGCGCATGAGACCTTCGATGACGCTGTCCAGACGGGCAGGACGACCATCCAGGAGAGACCTCTCATGGCGGTAGGCGCCGCGGTGGCGGTAGGCCTGCTCGTCGGTCTGGTCTTCGGGCGGA
>JBEKFK010000084.1:0-7673 GCA_050013375.1 Nitrososphaerales archaeon
CATGGTCGCGAGTTTGGCGGTCATTTCTGCCCTCAGGTCCAAGTCGGACCGTCCGATATATTTCGGGATGAACTCGCCTGAGTCATCCTTGAGTCCGAGGACGTAATTGCCAGGTTCTCCAGGCACGACCATTCGATCGATGACGACCTGTTCGAATCTGAACAAGTTAGGTCCCATCCAGAGGTCCGGCACGGAGTCAACAGTCCAGATGAGACATAATTATAGTTGCGCTCGAACAGTATCAAGTTCCGGGCGAGCGCGTTTGGATGTGCCGTATTCGTCTTGCCGGCATCACAGCCAGCATGCCCTCGCGCTCGGATGCCCGTCGTCTTTCTATCGTCCGATTGATCCGAGGAGATAATGAGACGACCGGATTCTGTTTTCGGGCGAGAATCTGTCAGAGGGCTGACCAATACATCAAGATCAAGGCCGAAAACCCCGATTTTGCTAATATTCAGGAACTAATTATCACATAATTTATAAGTGCTGACAATCAACCTGCCGACTCGATGGCTGAAAGCAGTAAGCCAATTAGCAAGGAAGGCGACAGAAGGACCTTCCTGAAAATCGGCGCCGGCGTTGTCGCAGGCGCTGCGGTGGTGGGCGTCGCAAGTGTCGCTTACTACAACAATGCGTTAGGAAACAATAGCAGCAGCTCGAGCAGCGCTGTAGGTTCGCTGCAGAACCAGCTCTCCTCAACCCAGGAGCAGCTCAGTTCTACACAGGACCAGCTGAACTCGACCGCGGCCCAGCTGAGCTCGGCGCAGGGGCAGGTCTCCTCGCTGAACAACCAGCTGTCGTCCACCCAGGCACAGCTCACGAGCGCGAACTCGCAGCTGAGCGGCGTCAACTCGCAGCTCACAAGCGTGAACTCGCAGCTCACGGCGACCCAGCAGGCGCTCACGAGCGCGAACGGGCAGATCACCAGCCTTAACGCTGCGGTCAGCAGCGCGAACTCTCAGGTGACCTCTCTGACTTCGCAAGTGGGCGCGCTCCAGGAGAGCTACGACTCTGACGCTGTCTTCCTGGTGTTGAACACGACCGAGCAGACCGAGCTGCAGGCCCTCGTCTCAGCGATAATCCCATCCGACAGCACGGGCCCCGGCGCGAAGGAAGCCGGCGTGGCGTACTTCATCGACCATCAGCTCAAAGGGCTGTATGGCAACGATGGGAACAACTACGTTGGCGCACCTTACATCCCTGCGAACGTCGCGACCCCGATAACGGTCGACGGAATCACGTACAACGGTGCTACGGTCAACTATCAGGTCGGCTCGACCACATACACTGTCAAGTATCAGCCGACAGCGAACGTGAGAGTCGGGGCCGGTACTCGCTATCAATACACCTGGAACAAGAGGGAGTTCTGGAGGTTGAGCCTTGCGGGAATCGAGACCTACGCCAACGCGGCGTACGGCGGGAACTTCGAGACCCTCTCGGCGGCAAACCAGACCGCCTGCCTGACGGACCTGTGGAACAACAAGCCGACGGCAGCGCAGTTCAATGACATCCTTCCCTCAGACTTCGCATACGAGCTATTCTTCCTGACGTGGGCAGGATTCGGCATGGACCCGGTCTATGGCGGGAACAAGAACATGGTGGGCTGGCTCTACACAGGGTTCAACGGCGTGAACCAGGGCAACTTCTACGGCGAAGGAATGACCACGAAGCAGATAATGGTCAACCCGAACCCAATCACCCTGAAGCCAGCGAGCCTTGGGATGTATCAGAAGGGGTCCCCATAGGAGCTGTTGGAGATGTCAACCGTAATTCAGGAAACGCCCGCAGACGTAGTGATTATGGGCCTAGGAGTGATGTCCGGCACCATCGCGGCCGAGCTCTCGTTAGCCGGCTACAATGTTGTGGGCGTCACCAGAGGACCATACTGGAACTACGCGACGGACTTCGCCTCCAACAAGTACGACGAGTGGGGCATCGGCTTCGAGAGGAAGTTCGACTTCCCTGCCTCGCTCCAGACGACTACCATCAGGAACAACGTCAACCAGTATGCGCTCCCAGCAAGGCGACCGACGTTCCCTATCCAGTACCACTCCCTCGGCTTCGGAGTAGGAGGAGTTGCACAACACTATGGTGGGAACATGGGCCGACAGGGTCCATGGGCTTTCACCATGAACTCTTCGACAGCAAGTAGGTACGGAGCAGGTCACCTCGCCTCCATCAACCCCAACGACGACACGCAAGACTGGCCATTCACCTATGCCCAGTACGAGCCCTACTATGTCGCCTGGGAGCAGGCCTTCGGCATCTCGGGCAACGGCAACGGCAACGTCAACGGCGCGCCGATGCCCATGAGCAAGAACTACCCTATGCCAGGTCACCCCCTGACACCCCTTGGATCGGCATTCCAGTCCGCGACCGAGTCGCTCGGGTACTACGCCTGCCCACACGTCAGTTCCCTCGCCTCTGTGCCATACATGAACACATACGGGGTCCAGATCAACGGGTGCGTCTACGACGGATGGTGCGGCTCCAGCTGCAACTACCCGTGCGAGACCGGCGCCAAGGCCAACTCGGCGTTCAGGACGATTCCCGCAGCAATCAAGACAGGGAAGTTCAAGATGGTGCTCAACAGCGAAGTGTTCAGGATGGACACCAACGCTAACGGCACCATCTCCGACATCCGGTACTACGACGCCCAGGGCAACATCCACGTCCAGCCAGGAACCGTCTTCTTCAACGGCATGTGGGGCTACAACCAGACAAGGTCAATGCTCATCTCGGGCGTAGGCACCCCCTACAACCCGACCACCGCCACTGGCTCGGTCGGGAGAGGACTCACCTACGGATACGGCACCTACAGCTCTACGGGCGGTCCCTCGGGCTCCGTAGCCGGGATGGGCCTCAACTCGTTCTGCGCAGGCAACGCCGCGGGCGGAGACACGTTCCTCTACGACTTCATGGACGACAACTTCGACCACACAGGGCTCAACTTCATCGGCGGGGCCCAGCAGAGCGCCGGCGGCTACTCGGGAGGCGGACCCGGCAACCTCACCCAGGCGGGTGGAGTCAGCTCGGCCAGCCAGGGCAGCGCCTACAAGGCTACCCAGAAGAGTAAGTACCAGGCCGCTGCGACGGGCCACGTCAGCTTCGGAGGAGTGGCGCCAGACCTTCCCAACACCACCAGCTACTGGGACATCGATCCCCACTACGTCGACGCTTGGGGAGACCCCTGCGCCAGGATCACCCACGACTGGACGCCGAACGGCTACTTGGGTGCGTCGTACTTCGCTTCGAGCCCAGGCAACGCCCCGTTCATCGCTATCCTGAACAAGATGGGAGCGACCGGCATCAGCAACGGCGGAACCGTGGTTGCGCCCTTCTCCGCCCACACCGACTGGTGGGGACACCACTGGAGGGGCGGCAACAGAGTAGGAGTGAGCGCAAGCACCTCCGTCTTCAACGGATGGCAGCAGGCCTGGACGGCACCGAACCTCTTCGCAGCAGGTGAGGTCAACAACACGACCGGCGACACGGTCCCATCCGGGACCCACATCGCGGGGCCACAGGTCCAGATCGCCTCCGAGGGCATGCAGAAGTACCTTGCCTCGCCGGGACTCCTGACAGCCTCCCTGGACGGTAAGACTGGCCCGACCTAGGGCCATTTCGGCGAAGGTGCCTGAACGAGGCACCTTCCCTACGCTTTTCTTATCTTAAACCGCCAACATTTCGGTCTGCACCGCCGCAAAACGCTTTTCTACCTCGGCCTAGCGCGTGCGATTCATGTCAGCTCCTAGCAAGCCCATTCTTCTGACTTCGAACTACGTAAGCGGCTACAAAGTTGATCGGGTTCTTGGCCTAGTCTACGGAATCACCGTGAGGTCCCGTGGCATCGGTGGGAACATTATGGCAGGGCTCCGCACACTCAAAGGAGGCGAGATCAGCGAGTACACAGAGATGGCAACCCAGGCAAGACAGCAGGCCCTTGACCGGCTCTCGGAGCAGGCGAGCAAGATCGGAGCGAACGCCGTCATCAGCGTGATGTTCGACTCGACCGAGATAGGGAATACCATGGATGAGATAATTGCGTTCGGTACTGCCGTCGTCGTGACCCCTGTAAGCGATGCTCAACAGTTCGTTAAGCTCAGCTAAGCCCCGCCTGGATGACTAGGGACCCGCTGCGCTCTACGGCCGCGCTAGCGTCCATGGACAGCATTTATCACTAAAGTTATATAACCAAAAAATAGTGGGCGTCCAATACTTCTCAGGGAAAGCTAGTGACAGAATCTCATTCAACCACGAACAGCGCACCCGCCGCTGGAGCTTCGCCTGACCGCTCGGGAGCGGGCTCCGCGCTCGCGCCGACGCAGACCATCCCGAGGAGGAACTTCATCCTGATTATCGCCGGTCTGATGACGGGCCTCCTCCTGGGCGCGATGGACCAGACCATCGTCGCGACAGCGGGTCCCACCATCATCTCAGACCTCGGCGGACTGAACCTCTATGCGTGGGTCTTCAGCGCATACATCCTGGCCCAGACGGTCGCAATGCCGATCTTTGGGAAGCTCTCGGACCTCTACGGGAGGAGACGGTTCTTCGTCCTCGGTCTAGTGATCTTCATGGCGGGCTCGATCGCTTCGGGAGCCGCCCAGAACATCGACGAGCTCATCGTCTCAAGGGCGGTGCAAGGGATGGGCGGCGGAGCGTTCTTCCCTATAGCCCTCAGCATCGCCGGGGTGACCTTCCCTCCGGAGCAGAGGGGAAGGATCACTGGCATCTTCTCCAGCGTGTTCGGGATCGCCTCGGTCCTCGGCCCGTCCGTCGGGACCTACATCGTGGACGTGGTAAACTGGAGGTGGGTGTTCTACATCAACCTCCCGCTCGGCATCGCGTCGATAATTCTCCTGTTCGCCGGCCTCTCCGAGTCCAAGAGCCTGATCAAACCGAAGCTCGACTGGCTCGGAATCCCCACGCTCGCCGGCTGGATCGCGCTCCTGGACCTCGGGTTCCTCAACGGCGGGTCCACGTACCCCTGGCTCTCATGGGAGGAGGCTGCATTCTTCGCAGGTTCGGCTACCCTCTTCGCGATATTCATCCAGATAGAGAGGACAAGCGCGGAGCCCGTCCTCCCGCTCAGCCTCTTCAAGGTCAGAAACATCTCCGCATCCTCAGGAGTGTCATTCCTGAGAGGCCTCATGCTCCTTGCGGTGGTCTCCTACATCCCGCTATTCGTCCAGGCGGGCCTGGGGCACTCGATAAACACCTCCAGCGAGATCCTAGACGCCTTCCTCCTACCGATGATCGTCGCGAGCGTGATAGGCGGGTCGCTCGTGACGAGGCTCAGCTACAGGGCGCTGACGGTCACCGGGATGGTCATAGCTACGCTCGGGGCGTACACCCTCACCTTCGTCGGCGCGGGAGTCGGGACTGCCCAGCTCGCCGAGTCGTGCGCGATCATGGGATTCGGGGTCGGAATGACCTTCTCCTCGACGTTCCTCTCAATTCAGAACTCCGCCCCAAGGAAGCAGA
The DNA here is from genome assembly GCA_050013375.1 of Nitrososphaerales archaeon. GTDB lineage: Archaea > Thermoproteota > Nitrososphaeria > Nitrososphaerales > Gagatemarchaeaceae > Gagatemarchaeum. The sequence goes on from JBEKFK010000084.1 coordinate 5,488, forward strand.
TCGGAATCGCTTCCTCACTGCCTCAGTTCATGGGCAACCTCGGAGGGACCATAGGCCTGGCCATCCTCGGGACGATCCAGGTCAACACGTTCGCATCCAAAGTCTCCGGGGTGCTGACAGCAGTCCCACCCCAGTACCAGCAGTTGGCGTCGCAGTATCTTGGCAACGCGAACCAGGCAGGCCAGATCCTTGCATCGCCGCAGGTCCTGCAGCAGCTGCTGGCCCAGTACCCTGCGCTCGCTCCGCTGATTCCACAGCTGAGGGACGCCTTCGTCCTCTCAATCACCCCGCTCTTCACAGCAGGCGTGATAATCGGGGCTGTTGCGGTCTGCGCTGGCCTCCTTCTTCAGGGGTCGATGAAGCAGCAACTCCTGTCCCGTCAGGCGGCCTCGGCGGCGAAGAAGGAGCCTGAAGAGATCCCTGCGGCCGCCCCGATGTAGCAGCGACGAGTGCCCCCTCTTCTCCAGAGCCCTTCTGTCGATGCGAAAGGGAGAAATCCTGACCTGAGGCGCACTCTTGGATGCAATACAAGTGGGTTGCGCTATCCAACACCACCATCGGCACCCTGATGGCATCCCTGGACACCAACATAGTCCTGATAGCTCTCCCGACGATCGGGAGGGAGCTCCCGAACACGACCCTCTTCGACCTGGTCTGGACCCTCCTGGGGTACCAGCTCATCACCGCCTCCGTGCTGGTCAACTTCGGGCGACTCTCGGACATGTTCGGGAGAGTGAGGCTGTACACGCTCGGGTTCGCTGTCTTCACCATTGGGTCTGCTCTCTGCAGCCTCTCGCAGTCCGGGCTCGAGCTCGTCCTCTTCAGGATGGTGCAGGCGACAGGGTCTGCATTTCTCTTCTCGAACAGCGCCGCCATCCTGACAGACGCTTTCCCGTCGAACGAGCGAGGGAAGGCCCTCGGTGTAAACCAGAGCTCAATAGTGGCCGGGGCTGTGACGGGGCTTGTCCTCGGTGGAGTCCTCGCCCAGACCGTGGGCTGGCGCGCGATCTTCTGGGTGAACGTCCCCATAGGGGTCTTCGCGACCGTCTGGTCGCACTACAAGCTGCGCGAGATCAGCCGGGCGCCGCGCGGTCAGAAGATCGACGTGATAGGTAACATCACTCTCGCGGGCGGTCTCTCCTCGATCCTCGTCGGGATAACACTCAACATTATCGCCGGCCTCGACGCGCTCACCACCTACTTCCTCCTCGGTCTCGGCGCCGCGCTCCTCGTCGCGTTCTTCGTCACTGAGTCACGGGTCGAGATGCCGATGCTCTCCTTCTCGCTCTTCCGCATCAGGGCGTTCGCGGCCGGGAACCTTGCAATCCTGCTCAACTCACTGGCGAGGGGAGCGGTCACGCTCGTGCTCGTCTTCTACCTTCAGGGCCCCTCGATGCAGCTGACCCCCCTCGTGGCCGGCGCCTTCTTGATCCCCACCTCAGCCTCGCTGGCCTTCTTCGGACCCATCAGCGGCTGGTTCTCGGACAGGTATGGGGCCAGGCTCCTCTCCTCGATCGGCCTGCTCGTCTCGTCGGTAGGGTTCTTGATGCTGACGCAGCTAGGTCCACGGACCAGCTTCCTCGGATTGGCCTTCCCTCTGATCTTCGTCGGGAGCGGGATGGGCATCTTCGCGGCCCCCAACAGGGCGTCCATAATGAACTCGGTTCCCCCGGGGGCGCGGGGCATCGCCTCCGGAATCAGCACGACCTTCGTCAACCTTGGCAACACGCTCAGCCTGGCGGTCGCCTTCCTCGCCATGGCGACCGTCACACCGGTGAGCGAGCTCGTGGACATCTTCGTAGGGGTCAGCGGTTCAGGGACCCCCTCCTCGATAGCCAGTTTCCTGAACTCGATCCACCTCGTCTTCCTGCTCTCGACTGCCTTCCTTCTCATAGCGATGGTTCCCTCGCTGATGCGGGGCAGGCCCAGCCCTCCAGAGGCCATCGTCATCGAGGAGGGTTGACCCTGGGAACGACCTTAAGTAAGAAACCGCCCCACCCCACGCGCCATGGGTTCGAACCAAGAGCCTGAACCACAGCGGAGCCTCAAGCGGATAACCTGGCAGTACGAGAACTGTCTCGCCTGCGTCTGGTTCAAGCCGAACGACCCGCTGAACGCCGACCTGTTCGAGAGGGGGATGTGCGTCCACTCGAAGCTGAAGGAATTCGACCTCGTAGTCTCCGGCA
>JBEKFK010000085.1:0-7552 GCA_050013375.1 Nitrososphaerales archaeon
GCTGGAAATACATGAGATACGACTTGAATCAGCCTTGAGAGACACGCGTCGGCGACACGGTGAAGCTGCGCCTCGGTCTCGGGGAATGGATGAGGACGACCTGTTCCTCCTCAAGCACTCATCCGTGGAACGGGCGGCTCTATCTAACGAATGAACCAGCCGAGGAGCACGAGCACGACGACGACGATTATGATTGTGGCGAGCAATCCCTCTCCGGCCCTCTTCTTTCCAATTCTGAATGTCATGCCTCTGCATACGGTTGACTGGGTAAGTGCATTCGGGTGCCTTCACGAATAACTTTGATATGGAACCAGCGACCACCGCGGCTCGAGAAGGAGCAGGCCCCAGGGCGCTCTATCCGAGCTGACGGTGGGCGGGATTCAGGCGAACGTCCGGCAACCAATATCGGTGACCGGCTCGACGAGTCTTGGTTCACCGACAAAAGGGTCCCGCGAAGATAGTTCTCTACGATACTCACATTCCATTATTAACGCCGAGCCGCAATTCCTCGCCATGAGTAAGAACGAGATAGAGGGAAAGGGCAGACAGATCAAGGGCATTGTCCGTGAAGAAGTGGGCAAGCTAAGGAACAACAAGACGGAGGAAGCCAAGGGGAAGCTCGAACAGGCCGAGGGCAAGGCCAGAGAGAATCTGGGCAAAGCACAGCGAAGGGCCAAGAAGAACTAGTCAGCAGCCCTGCCCTTCGATGGTCAATTGAGAGGCGAAGGTAGAAAAGGGGGCGCTCCAGGGATGTCTTGTTCAAAGTGACTCTGGAGTCTGCCGAGCCTTTTCAGCGCGAATATTTTGGTTGGTCTGAGGAGGAGTTTGCACAACGGTTCGTCGAGAAGATCTCGGGAGGTCGGCTCAGACAGAGCGACGACTACATCGATCTGAAGATAAAGAAGACGTCCTCGGTACAGAAGGTGAAGACTGCCTACAAGGATGTGACAAACCTCCCAAACCTCGTCAAGATGCTCCCCGCTCTCGCAAAGGACCCGACGCCCGCTGACTATCTCAGGTCCCTGAACAACTTCCTCCGGGACAACAGGGCTAGCGACCTCATGCACTGGTACGGGAAGATGAGAGACGGGACGAAGACACCGCTCTTCGGCTCCGCTGACATCGTCAATGTCTGCAATCTGAAGTGCGTCCACTGCTACTGGTGGACCAACAGGGAGGCGACGGCCGGGGAGCTCACCCCGGAGCAGTGGAGGACCGTCATCCAGAACTCCTACAAGAAGATGAAGATAGCCAACGTGACGGTGGTCGGTGGCGAGCCCATGCTCAGAAAGGACGTCATCAAGGTCTTCTCGGAGGAGCTGAAGAACAGGATCAGCGTGGTCACGAACGGGATGTTCCCGATGATGGACATCAACGGATTCTACTTCGTGTCCATCGACGGGACCGAAGAGACCCACAACCGCATCCGCGGCCCGAACACCTACTCAAGGATAAAGAAGAACGTGCAGGACTTCGTCGGTTCAGGCGGAAGCGTCGCCATCAACATGACCCTGAACACGCTGAACTACAAGACGATAGTCGACGTCCTGCACGAGTGGGACGACATCGCGGGGAGGATCAGCATCCAGTTCCACACGCCCTTCATCGACAACGACCCGCTCTGGCTGCCCTTCGGCGATGAGAGGAACAGGACCATCGACAGCATCCTGGAGTTCAGCCGCACCGAGAACAAGCACTTTGTGATAAACTCCAAGGAACAGTTCGAGCTCATGCGCGGCAACTGGGGGTACAAGTGCCCCAATTGGATGATCCTGCCGCTGGACTACAAGGGGAACATCAAGACGCCATGCTGCATGGGCAGCGCGAGCGAGAACGCTTTGCAACCCCATTGCGACAAGTGTGGGCTTGCCCCCTACTCCGGACTGCTTGCCAGCATGTTCCCGATCGAGAAAGCGATGGGGAGTTGAACGGGAGGTCCCGCGTAGGGCTGCCAACGGCTGACCCTTCGACCCGTCCCCTCTGATCGCTCGCCCACAATCCTAGCCACGGGTGTCCGGACTGATTCCGGGCGGCAACTCCACCGCCTGCCCCACGTAGGCTCGCTACAGAACTATCGATGAGCACCCAGTTAAGGACGGAACCGGAGTCGGTTCAGATTAAGATGGAACATTTGCCTCCTTTAGGGTTCATGTGCGACAGGTGCACCACGGGTTTCAGAGACCTGGACGAGTTGATGAGGCACAAGCAGTCCCATGAGACAGGAACGATAGACGATATGGTGACCCGACCTGATGACCTGCACATCGACAGACAGGTGCCGCGGGTGGGTCTGAATGACGTCATGGCACCGATGCCATCGATCAGGCTGGACGAGTCGAGCGAAGATGCCCGTTCCGAGAGGGATGTTACCGAGGGAGAGAGGAACGACCTCTCGAACGAGGAATCCAATCGGTCGGAACCACCCGACTTTCGAGGAGACACCGAATGGCAGGTGAATCCGGATCAGACCCCCAGACAGACAAAGACGGTTCGCCCCATCGATTCGGTCTGAGCCAGCAGGACAGTGATTTTGATGAGTGGCGACACACAGCAGGAATCTGAGGAAGAGACTGAGGCGGTAGAGCAGGAGCGTGAGGTGGCGGCGGCACCTGGGATCGAGTCGAGGAACCAGGCGGACTCAGAGGAGATGGAGTCTGAGACCGAAGAGGAGTCCGAGGAGCACGAGTCAGAGGAGATCGAGGACCGGGAAGACGGGATGCTGACCGAGACGGGATGAGGACGGATGCGAAAGACGTGTAGAAGTCCGGTGTGAGATTGACAGACGACGAGCGGAAATGAACTTCCCAACCCACGTCCTGCTCGGGATGGCCGTAGGGGCGCTCTTCTTCAGGGAGCCGGAGATCATACTTCTGGTGGGTCTCGGCTCGGCGATCCCCGACCTGGACAGGGAGTATGGTTTCATGAGCAAGGAGTCCTTTCGCAACAGACAGCCCCACCGTGCCCTGTGCCACAACCTCCTGTTTCTGGGTCTGGTCTATCTGGTAAACCCCTTTGTCGCGCTCGGAGCCTTTCTGCACACGTTCCTTGACGCGCTCACTACAGCCAGGGACAGGGGTGTCGAGTGGCTGTATCCTTTTACGAGACTCGTCAAGAAATCGGTGTACGACTACGACGGGAAGCGGCTGCCGCTCGACCCGAGTCACAAGATCTACTTGCTCCAGAACGAGCTGCCGGTGCTGACGGAGAAGACCACGAAGGACATCAAGCCGGGGGAGCAGATGCTCCCATGGCGCAGAACCTACGGCCCTGCGCTCTCGGGGAGGCTGTTCGACCAGGGAGTGTTCATCGGGTCGATTACACTTATCCTCTTGCTGCTCGCCTTCTCGGCCCTCGGCTTCCAGCAGTTCATCGACATAACCATCCGCCCACTCAGCCTCTCCTTCTATCTGCCTTTCACCCTAGGCGTGACGGGAGTAGTCATGAACTTCCTCGTCGGCGAGATCGACAGAAAGAAACTCAGAAAGAGCTACAAGCCCGACAGGGAGTACAAGGCCCTGTTCATCCTTTCCGCCGGGATCATCGTGCTCTCTGTGGTTCTCGGCGGTCTCATGAACCCTCAGGTTGTCCTTTCAACCGCGAGCAAGATCCCCTACATGGCTGTGGGGGTCACGGTGGTGGGCCTGGTCTCGTTCGCGTTCTTGAAGATAAGATCGTCGAAACCTCTTCCCACCGACGGGAAGACGGAACCGGTCATATTGTGATCTGCCGGCCATGCGCTCTCATAATCTGACCTGAGCCGCGGCCCTTTCGAGTCCGAAGAGGGCGAACTCTGGGCCGCACCTGCTGCGCTCCGGTCCGGCCTGTGACGGGAAGCCTGGAGCCTCTCGACGAGCTGAACGAATATTAACGCCTGACTCGATTTCACGAACCGATGTCTCCCTGGAGTGTGACCCCGCCGAAAGACGACCGCGAGTACTTTGAGAGGATGATAATGCACATGTTCTCCGCAGGGTTGAATTGGAGGGTGGTGGAGAACAAGAAGCCCGGCTTCGAGAAAGCCCTTTCGGGGTTCTCGCCGCAAAGAATCGCGAAGTTCACGAACGACGACGTGAAGAGGCTGATGAACGATCCAGGGATAGTCCGGAACGAGAAGAAGATTCAGGCCGCGATCTACAACGCGGGCCAGTTCCTCGAGGTCACCAAGGAATACGGGTCCTTCAAGCGATATCTAGACCAGTTCGGGAAGGCTCAGGAGAAGCTGCAGACAGACCTGCAGGAGAGATTCCATCAAATCGGCCCATCCACGGCTCGGATGTTCCTGTGGGCGGTAGGCTATCCCCTGACTCCCAACAAGGAGGAGAAGGAATGGATGGCAAGCAGGGGCACGCCTGACTGAGACCATCCTGAGAGGCGCGGCCACCCTCGGCCATCGTGCGCATCCAGCAGTCGCCCGGTGAGGCGGCGCTGGACAGAATCGCCAGAGTCAAGAGAAGGGCAGCAAGACATGGCGCCGATTCCGTCTCGAGGACAGAAGCGAGTGACGAGTACATCTGATCCTGACCAGGCATCGGCTGGGGCCGAAGCGATCGGAGTATCACCGGCGTCTGACGGGATCCTCGCGCATGGGGTGGGGTTCAAGGCCGACCAGACAATTTGGCCCGTGACCCGCATCGACGAGTCCGAGCACAAGGCCGGGTCCTGGCAAGACGTGCCCGGGCGCCCTTTCAGACGGTCTTCTTGATTATGAGGTAACCGTCGGCCCCTATCAGCGCCTTCGCCGCCATGGTCAGGCGATGGCCGTTGATCTTCGCCGCCCAATTGGAGCGGATGGCGACAAGTACGTCGTCTGCCGAGCCCTGTAGCCTCACTCCGAGGACATCGGCCCTCAGGATGATCATCGTTACCGCTTCGAAGATGGACGTACCGCTTGGGATCAGCACCTCCCCCGAGACATCGGGCATCTTGAGAGCTTCCAGCGTTGCCTTTGCAGCGTTTATCTTCAGCCTAGCCCGATGCTCTATCTCGTTCACGTTCTCCCTGGAGGTCTTCAGCTTCTTGGCCACCTGGGCCTGGGTGAGTCCCTGGGCCCTGTAGCGGATGACCTCCCACTGGCGAGACGTCAGGATGGTGCTGTGGAAGCCTTCCTTCTTGGCCAAGCCGCGTTGGAGACGCCACTCGCTGATATGAGTATTGTGGCCCTCCACGGAGCAAGTCTTGACGCAGCTCCTTCTGCCGTCGATGCGGCATCATATCGGTTCGCTGTTTGAGCCAACACCATTAAATGGACTCGAGCCAAAGAATCTCGGCAGACACAGAGCATGGATCTGCCTGTCTTGTGGTTGGTCGCAGGGGCCATGGCGGTCTTCACCGCTTGGCTGCTGAAGAGGGGTTCGACCATGAAGACACTGACGGACGCGGGAGTGGTTGTCTTCCTGCTGGTGATGATGGCGTCGATGTTCGTCAGCACCGTCGTCTATCTCTACATCCCCACCTTCGTAACTATCTTCGAGCTCGTGGCCCTAAACATGATATCGATGAGCCTGGGGCTCATCCCGATACTCACGGCCCTCATCAGGGGGGACAGGCAGCTAGACGAGACACGGAAGAGCAGCACGGTGTCCTCGAGGCACATCGTGATAGGTACCATCATCGTCCTTGCGATACTGTCCGAAGTCTTCATGGGATGGACCTTCGCGATACTCTCTGGAGCAGCCTCTGTCTCGGGTCAGAGCGTCTTCTCAGCGCTCGTGGACTCGATGAGCACCTACTGGTTCATCTTCACCATGGCCTCCGAGATGGCCGTCACGCTCTACCTCGTGGGAAGGAACTTCCCCAGCAGCTTCCGCTGGCTCGTCGCGATACAGATAGCCATTATGGTGCTCTCGCCCACGGCGATAGCCAGCACCGAGTGGTCGAACTTCGCCCTCGCGGCCAACAGCGCCGTGATGATTCTTGCCATAATATTCATGTTCGAGTACATCTTCAGGAACCGCGCCCTCACCGGCGGCGCGTCCAACTATCTCCTTCGTTTGATGGGCGCCTACGGCCTAATGATGGCGGGCCTCTTCGTATGGGTGCTCTACAGCGACGTGACGCTGTTCGTCGTGTCAATAATCGCCGAGATGACGATCTACTTCGGCATCGTCCTCGACGAGAAGAGCCTGGTCTCCCCTCCACTGGTCAGCTGGCAGTCCAAGCCGATCTGGACGCTGGCGCTCCTCGGCGGGGTCTTCATCTCCGAGTTCTTCATGGGGGGCGTCCTGGACGCCCTGGCGGTCGGGAACACCTACTTCACCAGCCTGTCCTTTGCACCTCTGACTGGAGGAGCACTCACGGTGGTGGCCGCGGCCTTCTACGACTTTGTCATGGGAGTGGCCAGCATCACGGCCTCGTTCTGGTTCCTCCTGATGATGGGAATCGAGATGGGGGCCCTCGTGGCCTTCAAGATCAAGTACGCAAGGGAGTTGGAGACCAAGATCAGGCTCGCCTTGGTGCTGGTGGCGTACGCACTCTACACTCTCCTGATCCCAACCTACGTAATCATGGGAGGAATGTCGACCGTCCCTTGGATTGGGTGGTCCATGGGAGTCGGAACGGCGGGCGCGCTCGCCCCCGACGTCATTCTGATTGTCGTGGCGACCTATCTCACTTCCGGCGGTATCTCCTTCTTCTTCGGCTCGAGGAACGTCTGCTCCCTCTTCTGCACGGCGGCCCTCATGTACCAGGGCACGACATACGACGCGATGAGCTCGTTCAACAGGACGTCCAAGGTGGGCCGCCACCTTCTCACGAGCCGGATCTCGGGCGCCTACAAGGTTGTGACCACGCTGGTCTGGGTCTCGCTCATAGGGGGCGCCGCGTTCTCTTACCTCACCTCAACGGGCTACATCAACGTCTCGATATTCGGCACTGACCCGAGCTACTTCTTCTTCGTCTTCTACTTCTCCTTCCTCTGGTACCTCGTCTGGATCATGATCCCGCTCGTCGGGACCTATGGCTGCGCCACGACCGGGATGTGCGGCTGGGGCTCGTTCAACCAGCTCGTCTCCAGGCTGGGGCTGTTCAGACTCAAAGTCAAGGACAGCAACACGTGCATCAACTGCAAGACCAAAGACTGCGCGAAGGTCTGCCCCGTCGGGCTCACCGACTTGCCGGGCGCCTTCATCGACAAGGGGGAGTTCAGGAGCTTCAAGTGCATCGGGGTGGGAGACTGCGTCTCGGCCTGCCCCTACGAGAACGAGTACTTCTTCGACGTGAGGAACTGGGTCCGGACGAAGCTCAACAGGCCTCTACCGCCCCTCGCGAAGCCCGTCAGGACCGAGCCCCTCGAGAGCCCGATCGACTTCGGCGCTCTGGCCAAGACCGAGTGATGGGTCGATCCGAGGGTAAAGCTATGAGGCGCGGTCGGGACGACTGACGGGAGCGGAGTGGCCACCTGTCATACCTGATCTACTACCTTGTGCCCGTCGCGTTCGTGATGGTGGCCTTCATAAGCTGGCTCATCACGAGATCCGTCAAAGCGCGGACCGGGATTGACAACCTCATCCTGCTCCTGCTGCTCGCCATGATGGTCGCCATGTTAGTCGGCCCG
>JBEKFK010000086.1:0-7539 GCA_050013375.1 Nitrososphaerales archaeon
GGCCCCTGTAGACCGCGATGCCTCCGTCCTTGGAGACCGACTTGGATATGATCTTGGATGAGGTGTCAGAGGCGAGGTGGACGACCTTGCCGCCCGTGTCCTGGATCTGGTTCGCGCCTGCGTAGGCCATCGAGAGTATCTCGGCGCTCGCGTGGCGCCCGAGGAGGTAGATCGAGGGATACTTCATGTTCCTTCCCGATCCCACCTCGCCGTTCAGCCAGGTTACGCTCGCGTCCTCGTAGGCGTGGGCCCGCTTCGTGACCAGGTTGTAGACGTTCTTGCTCCAGTTCTGTATCGTGATGTACTTGATCTTCGCTCCCTTCTTCGCCATGAGTTCGACGACCGCCGCGTGGAGCATCGACTTTTGGTACATGGCGGCCGTGCAGCCCTCTATGTACTGGACCTCGCTGTTGGGCTCGGCCACTATCAGCGTCCTCTCGAACTGGCCCATCCCCTGCGCGTTGATCCTGAAGTACGACTGAAGCGGCATCGCTATCTTGACGCCCTCGGGTATGTAGATGAACGGGCCGTCGCTCCAGACCGCGCTGTTGAGCGCCGCGAACTTGTTGTCGCTCGCCGGGACGATCGAGCCCATGTACTTCTTTATCAGGTCGGGGTACTCCTTCACGGCGTTCCCGACGCTCGTGAAGATCACGCCCTGCGCCGTGAGATCCTTCTGCAGGCTGTTGTAGACCTCCTGGCTCTCGTATATCGCTCCGACGCCCGCGAGGAACTTGCGCTCGGCCTCCGGGATGCCCAGCTTCTCGAACGTGTTCCGGATCTCCGGCGGGACGTCCTCCCACTTCTTCGCCGTCTCCTTCGCAGGCTGGGCGTAGTAGTAGAAGTCCTGGAAGTGTATCGGAGAGAGGTCGACCCCCCACTCCGGGACCGGGCGCGCAAGGAAGTTCTTCAGCGCCCTTAGCCTGAACTCCTCCATCCATATCGGCTCGTCTCGAATCCGCGAAATCTCCTTCACGACGTCCTCGTTGATCCCCTTGTGGCTGTGGTCGAGATAGGCCGTCGAGTCGGCGAACCCGTACTTCGCCTGATAATCGTCAGTTACAATCTCAGATGCGGAGGTCATGACTAGTTCGCATTATTACTATTGTTATAACTATATAACAATTGCTTATCGGGGCGTCCTAGGCCACGACCCCGGCCTGTTCCTTCAGCCAGCTGTAGCCCTTCTCCTCGAGCTTCAGGGATAGCTCCTCCCCTCCGGAGGCTGTAATCTTGCCCTCGTAGAGTACGTGGACGAAGTTGGGCTTGATGTATTTCAGGATCCTCTGGTAGTGGGTGATTATCAGGACGCCCAGGTCGCTCCCCGCTAGCTTACTCACGCCCTCGGCCACGACCCGGAGGGCGTCGATGTCGAGACCCGAGTCTGTCTCGTCGAGGATGGCGAACTTCGGCTTCATGAGCGCGAGCTGGAGTATCTCCGCCCTCTTCTTCTCCCCCCCAGAGAAGCCCTCGTTCAGGTACCGGTTCATGAATGACTCGTCGACGCCGAGGAGCTTCATCTTCTCGTTCATGGCCTCCCTGAACTCAAAGAGCGTAGGTGCCTGGTTCTTCTCGTCTGTGTGGACCGAATTGTACGCCGCGCGAAGGAATGAGAACATGGTTACCCCGGGCACGGTCACTGGGTACTGGAACGCAAGGAAGAGCCCGCTCTTCGCCCTCTTGTCCGGGGTGAAGCCGAGGATGCTCTGGCCGTCGATCAGGATGTCGCCCTTTGTGACCTTGTACTTCGTGTGCCCGAGCAGCGTGTAGGCGAGGGTGCTCTTCCCCGACCCGTTGGGCCCCATCAGAGCGTGCACCTCTCCCTGGTTTATCGTGAGGTCAACACCCTTCAGGATCTCGTTACCTTCCACAGAAACGTGGAGGTCGCGTATTTCCAGCTTCGTCAAATCAGAATCAGTTCGAGTGCCCCGCATCAGATTATTTAAGCCTTATAACAGCGGTTATAATGCGACGATGAACTCTGGGAATAATTTCATACGAATAAAAGTGCCAGCGTGAATTAAATAGCGGCGGGCAGGGTCCATCCCGATGACAGGCTACACTGCCCCAGATGTTTCAGCGGAGAAGGTCACCCCAACCCTGGTGAGAGATGAGCTCCTGAAATGCTTCGAGAGCGCCAACTCTGAGTTCATGGTTGTGCTGAAGCAGCCGGTAGACGACCAGGCGATAAGAGCCCAGGTGTATCAGTTCGTCACGGGCGTCTTCCAGAACTGCGGCGTGAGCTTCGCGGACCCCAGCAAGGCCGGGATCCTCACGGCGATCAACCAGTGCAAGGCGAACGCCGAGTCCATGATGGGCCCGGCGGGATCGAGCATAATCGCGCACCACTACGCCGAGATGATCAAGCTAGTGGACCAGCTGCCTGACGCCAACTAGGCGACACAGTGCTTGGCAATCTTCGCTGCCACCGCCTCCAAGAATTCCCTGTCGATGGAAGAGTGGGCGTTGAGCTCGTCGCTGTCGATGTCTATCTCCCCCACAACCCTCCCCTCGTAGAGCACGGGGACCACGATCTCCGACTTTGTGTTCGCGAAGCACTCCAGGTAACGGGAGTCCTTGCTGACGTCGGATACTATCTCGGTCCTCCCCGACTTGGCAGCCCATCCGCAGACCCCCTTGCCGATCGGGATCGTCGTGTGCACCGTGGCAGCGGGCCCGGCCCAGGCGGCGAGCTTGAGGTCGGTACCCTTCACCAGGTAGATTCCGACCCAGTTGTAGGTGGGAGTCTGGTTGAGGAGCCTCACGACCTTCTGCCTCACCTCGGCGCTGTTCGTGGAGGCGGCAGCGACCTCGACCTCCCCCAACAGCTCCTTTGCCTTCTCCCGATCCATCCTGAGGCCGGCCTTCATTCAGGCTTGCCCCCGAAGATCGCCTTGTAAAGGGTTGCCGCGCCCACCGCGCCGCGTGGCGGATGCACCAAGGTCACGTAGGCTTCGGCGATGACCAAGCGCGGGAGGAGACGCTGCAAGTTTTACCTTCGGCTCCGCCCTCTAATCCGTATTTAAACGATGGTGAAGCCGGGTGGTACAGAGCGCGCGTCGGCCCCGTCCCCCACATATTGAAGAGAGCGGCCCTGGGGCGTCGAATGGGTCAGTGTCCGGCGGTCTCCTCGGCATCCTCGGGCCTTCCCCACCGTCCCACCTTCGGGACAGACTTTCTCCTGAAGAGGGACAACCCCTTCCTGTAGCGGTCGAGCTCCACCTCGATGAAGCGGAGCTCCGTCCTGAGCACCTGGGCTGCCTTCTCGGTGCCATCCTGCTTCTCCAAGAGCTCGAGCTTCGCCTTCCTCTCGTCGAGCATCTCGCTGAGTAGGTCCTCGTACTCGGTTGCCAAGAGGGACGGCTCGAGAAGCGAGTCGGGGTATAAAGACATCAGGGTCCGGCGAAGAGAAGCGCTCACTATCCAAGATTATTAACCGTGGCATCTGAACGCATGGCAGTGAAGACGTACAGAGATGAGGTTGAGTTCTTCGGACATCCCATGGTACGGTCGAGGCACCGAAACACGATAGAGGTCACGCGTGATCCTGAGCTCACGCTGAGGGGCGACTGCATCATCGGCGTCCGCGCCGACAAGGGCCTGGCGGATCTCTCCGGGGAAGTCAGGGACTCCATCATGGTCGATGGCAGCGAGCTCACCTTGACCTTCGAGGTCCCGTTGGCGGATTTCGTGGTAAGGGCCTTCGGGAGCAGCAGGCTCTCGCTGGAGGATTCACATGAAATCGTGTTGAGGAAGAGTGAGTTCGTCTCCCCCAGGACCCTGGCGATCAGGGCAGATGCCGCGGCGAAGGACATCCCGAGAGGCATCGTGGAAGACCTAAGGAGCCCCGACTGCCGAGGGTTACTCAGGATAGAGGTGCGGGTATGATGCCATTCACTGTAGTCGCGAACACCATGCAGGCCCTTGTCAAGTATCACGGGCTGAAGAACTGGGAGCTGAGGATTCCCTACCACGACAGCATATCGGTGAACACGACCTCGCTCTACTCCGAGGTGAAGGTCACGGAGGGAGGAGAGGGCAGGCTCCTGGTAGCCGGGAGGAAGAACGAGGACGCGCTCCGGAGGATCGAGCACGTGTCCCAGCGATTGGCCGGAAAACCCTTCACTGAGCTGGGGCTGGCCATCGACTCGAAGAACACGCCCGGCGTGGAGGGAAAGGGTCTGGGCTTCTCGTCGTCGGCCGGCGCCGCGCTCACCTTCGCGATCAACCGGGCTCTGAACAAGGGCCCGCCGGACATGAAGGACCTTTCGAGGGTCTCGAGGCTCTTCGCGGCGTCTGCCTCCCGCACGATGGTCGGAGGGTACTCGAGGTTGTATGCCGGCCGGGGAGACGAAGACACCTACTCGGAGAAGATAGCCGACGAGAGGGACCTTCCCCTGAGGACAGTCATAGTCCCCCTGCCATCCACGGTGAGCACGGAGATGGCCCACGAAGAGGTCGAGAGCTCGCCCTTCTTCAAGGCGAGAATCGAGTCGGCCGCAAAGAGGTGCGACCTGGTCGAGAAAGCGATCAAGGGAGGCGACCTCGTCAAGCTCGGGGAGCTTGTGGAGCAGGACACCATGGAGCTGCACGGGGTGACGATGACCGGCGAGAACCGGATGATAGTCATGAGCCCTGACACGATCAGGGTCATCACCAAGGTCAGGGAGCTCCGGTCGAACAGCGTGAAGGCGTTCTTCTCGATGCAGACCGGACCGTCCGTCTTCATCAACACCAGCGAGGAGGACGAGCCCAAGGTCAGGCGGGCGATGAGCAGGCTGGGCTATCGCACCCTGTCATCGTCGGTCGGCAGAGAGGCCAGGGTCAAGAGGGGTTAGGGTTCATCTATCCTTATTACCGGTAACAAGGCTTCTCCTAGAGAGACTTGCCCGAGAAGTCGAGGCTTGTAAGCGGGTATCTGAGGGAGCTAAGGCAGACGCGCAAGGAGAAGCCCGACCAGGTGAGGGAGGCCCTGGAGATCTACATCCACCTCTGGGAGGGCGCCATAAGGAGAGGTGTCATCAGCCCCGACGACGATATCGGCGAGGCGCTGAAGAAGATCGACGAAGGCGGAGGCCTCTATCAGGCCGCCCAGGAGTAGTCGCTCGCTCGTCGGACAGATGGATTCCGAGCCCTCGCCTGCGGGCGCCGCTCGGGCCGCCTGTCTGGAGTGGAGAGATCTAGGGTCTCGGCATCCTATCCTTCGCGGTCCCGCCTACGGCATACTCCTTCAGGAACTTCAGGTTGAAGAGCGAAGCCGCGGCCGAGTTCCTGACGAGCTCGTCTTCGTCCCGGAGCGCGGCCTCAAGAGTCGGCCTCGCGGACTGGTTGCCGATGGACCCGAGGGCGGCCGCAGACTCGTGCCGAACTATGGGCTCCTTGTCGTGCCGGACCGCCGCCTCGAGCGCAGGGACTCCCGAGGCCAGCCCCATCTGGCCCAATGTGAAGGCGGCTTCGTGCTTCACGAGGGGGTCCGGATCGTGGAGCACTATGTCGGAGAGGACCGGGACGGCTGCCTCTCCCCCGAGCTCCGCCAGTATCGTCACCGCGTGGACGCGGAGGACCAGGCTCGGTTCGTTGGTGAGCACCTCCACGAAGAACTGCTCGTTCTTGTTCTCATACTCCTCCTCCATCTGCTTCATGACCGCAAGGCAGTGCTTCTCGTCATCGACGACCGAACTTGTGTACACACTTCACGCTTCGAATTTTGGAATCTTATAACCTAAACGATGGGCGTCAGACCAGCGTAAGGAAGGCGGCTAGGGCGCCGTTCTCCGAGTCGGCATCGCGGTGGGACCCAGTCACTATCACCGCGTCGCCGTCCGCCAGCCCCGCCTTCCGGACCGTCGTCCACGGCTCGCCAGGTCCGTTCTCCTCGCAGTCGGTCCCCTCGCCCGGGACGCTGAAACGGCCGGCCCTGAAGACGGCGGTGAAGGCCCCGTCGGCGCCCGCCTTGATCGCTGCGTCCCTCTGCTCGATTCCGTAGCGCACCTTCTTCTCCGCTCCGTAGACTGCAACCGCCCAGCACCTCATCCCGATGTGGAGGGGCTTCGCGTCCACAGGAGAGGACCAGACGAGGAGAGAGGCGATCTTTGAGTACTCTCTCTCGCCCTTCTTGCTCAGGGCGCACCCGTTCGCCTCGATCACGATGAGGTCGTTGTCCTTCAGCCTCTTGATCAGGGTCCTCACCTCCCCCTGTCCGAGCCCGGTCACGGTGCCCAGCCTCCCACGTCCCACTGACCCCGTCCGGCCTATGGCGATGAGCGCCTTTAGGACGTGCACCTGCGTGAAGACGGCTCGTGGTCCCCGATAGTCCGAGTCGAGCACTTCACGGAGGGTCTCCAGAAACATCTCCCGGGCTTCGCCATCCCGAGATATTTGTCTCTTTGTCGACGATCGACCTGCGGGCGTCGTCATGGGATGCACGAAGGGACGTATGTGGCGGAGCTGTAGGTGCAGTAGGTCCATGCGAAGATCGATCCGGTGCCGGCAGCGAGCTCGTCGGCGCCGACCTGTGCGACCTGCCAGCGCGCGGTGGCATTGTAGGTCCAGATGAACCACGACTCCTGCTGGTTCCCCTGTACGTTGTCGATGCCGGTCACGATGTGTTCGGCGTAAGGAGGCGGGTAGTACGTGGCGTTCACGATTCCACGGGCGGCGATTATGGTGGCCACGTACGCGTTCGCCCCGGTCGGCACCTGGGTGTCGTTGTGCCAGACGAGGGTGCCATTCCCAAAGTCGAGCAGGATGCTGGTCTCCTGGGTCGGCTGGACGCTCTTGAGCTGGGATAGGTAGGCGTTCGCGTCGGTCTCGGCCTGGTTGTACTGATAGAGGTATAGCGCGGCGAACGTGGATGAAATCAGCATGCCGGCCAGCAGGACGACTATGACGACGTACAGGGTTCTCGGTGCTGTCAAGGTGGGCTGGATAATCCAGACAGGACTATAAACATTACATAGTAGGGGGGTGGGAAGCCGCATCAGAGACTCTTGTCGGAGAAACTACGGATAGCCGACGCCGGTCCCAAGGGGAAGGGCGTCTTCGCCCTCTCGCGATTCGAGGCCGGAGACCTGGTCTGGGACTACGAGGGGAAGGAGGAGTGGATCACCGAGATCCCCGAGGATCTCTGGCAGTACTCGTTCCAGGTGGACTACGACCGATACGTCGTGCCCGAGAAGGGATCGTTCGGCTGGTACCTCAACCACTCGTGCCAGCCGAACTGCGTGATACTCGGAAGGACGAGGATAGTCGCGCTGAGCACGATCGAGCCGGGCGACGAGGTCACCTTCGACTACTCGACGAACGTCGGGTGGGACGGCTTCACCATGCAGTGTTCGTGCGGCGCGCGGGAGTGCAGAAGGGTCATCCGCAGCTACAGCTACCTCAACCCCGAGCTTCGAGGGAGATATGGGGCGTGCGTATCGAGGTTCCTTCTCGACAAGAGGAGGTGAGCCTCGGAGCGGGGATTTGCTCTCCCCGGAATCGTCTTCGTGCGCCTGATGTCGGGATAGATGACAGGGTCGGGGGTTCGCGGTGGCT
>JBEKFK010000087.1:0-7520 GCA_050013375.1 Nitrososphaerales archaeon
CGCGTTGCCGAACCAGACTGCTGCACGGGATAGGCGCTCTGGAAAGGGGACGAGCCCGTCGTGGCCGCGGTGGTAGCGCCGGCGTTGAAGTTCGTGGCTTGCACGCAGAAGTCGTTCGTCGTGGGCGTGAAGGACGTGACCGAGGCCGAGGCCGAAGTTCCCGAGGCGGTCTTCGTGGTCCAGACGTTCGCGGTCCCAGCCAGGTTGTCAACGACGATGACATTCGCCTCCATGACCGCGGCTCCGCTAAGGGAGGCCGTGGCGGTGAATGTCTGATAGCCGCCCGTGAGCAGCGCGCCCCATATCTCTACGTCCTCCCTGGTGTCGGAGCTTCCGATCTTCGTCCAGGCCACCGAGGGGCTCGCCGAACTGATCCCGCTGACCGTCACGCTGGTGCCGGGGATCGCGATCTCGGCGAGGACATACTCCCCGCCGGTGGTCGGGTTGTACCACTGAAAGGACTGCGACGCGGACGAGGCGTCCGAGGTGCCCCTCTGTCCCTGAGCCCCGGCGCTGAGAGGGTTCGTGGGGAGGCAAACTACGAGCTCGTCCCAACCTACCGCCGAGGCTCCAGACGACGTGAATTGGGCAGTGGTCGACGTGCCCGATGCCCACCCTGCTTTCTCCGTGTCTGCGACGTAGTAGTTCCCGCTGGTGTCCACCGAGTCGGGCCTAGTGGTCACCCCGTTTCCGCCCAGGTAGGTCACCCAGGGCTGGCCGGCGGGTGAGTTGAGCTCCCAGCTGATGCCTGCCGTGCCAGACTGGTATGAGATGGAGGCGAAGCAGACGTCTCCAGCCGTAAGAGTCGTCGAGGGGATCACCGGGTCAAGCGCGTTCCCATGGGCCGCGACCACGCTGTCGGCGGTGCAGCTCGTAACCGACGAAACGTCCACGACCCTGAAGCTGAATGAGGCGGAGGACGAAGCGGTGACGGTCACGACGTCCCCCCCGGTCGAGGCGGTATACCTACCGCACCAGGTCTCGATGTCGTCGTCTGTGGCTGAGGAGCCGACCTTGGAGAAAGTGGAGGAGGCCGTGTCGGTGACGCTGCTGACATGCTGCCCGATCCCCTCGAGACCGACTACCACGACGAGCCAGTCATTCTTGATGACCGGGTTGATGACGGTAGAGGAGCCCGAGGTGGCAGCGGTAACTACGGTGTACCCCAGGCCGTCGGATGCCTGCTGTATCGCGTCGCAGAGCCCCGAGACGTTGCTGCCGGCTATGAACGTCCAGGTCTCGGCCTGGGCGGTGACCTTCGCAGAAACAATCTCGTACGAGAGCGCGCTCTGGAACCCGTAGCCGGTAACGTCCAGCAGCGTCCATCCTGTGGGCGAACTCGTGTAGCCCGTTCCGCCCTGCCCGACCTCCCCGAAGAGTATGTCGTTGCTGCCCGTGGTGGTCATGGTGCACGATGCGGGGGAGTTGGCGTTGACGACCGCCGGCTCCGCGCCGTTCGTGTCGAAGGGCGAGGCGGTGTTCGCGCCGCTGATGCCGAACCAGTGGATGCGGCAGTTGGACTGGGCGGCGCTGAACGTCACCGTGAGCGTATCCGAAGAGAGCGGACCCGGCGCGTACGCCCAGTACTCCCCCTGGTTCCTCCCTCCCACCGCCGCGAACGCGTAGCGGGCGCTCCAGGTGAGAGACCCCGTGTCCGAGGGGGTCGCTGACCCGACCGGGACGCCGGTGTTGCACTGGGTGAAGAAGACTATCACGTCATACGGCTCGGACGTGGTGATGGGGATCGAACACGTCCCGCCAGCCCCTGGGTTGCACCCTCCCGCAGAGACGCCGTGACCGTCCACGGACAGGATAGACGTCGGGTACTGACCTCCGCCCGCGGCGCTGGCGGCCGGGACGAGCGGAAGGAACGAGGACAGGCAGAGGAGAGTCACGACGAGCGCGACCATCGGCTTGGAGTTGCGCGGACCGATGGTCATTCGGCGTCTGCGCCCGTGCCGTCTACCGCATTAGTCCTTCAGGGACCTTAGGGGGTGAACGTCCAGGTTATGGTGAGCTGGTCGCCGTTGGCGCTCACAGTTGCAGTGCTGCCGAGGGCGTCCTCGGCGAAGAGCGTCCCTCCGGAGGCAGCGTTGAGCATGCACACCCCTGTTATTGTGAGCGGTGAAGCCCCGGTGTAGGTGAAGGTGTTCTTGATGATGTGGGTGTAGGGAGCTCCCTGGGACCCTGCCTGGTAAGTCCCCTGTGCCCTGTTCATCCCGTTCCCGGCCGCGTACTCGTTGCCGTTGAAGCAGGTCGTGTCGGTTGCGGCAGCCGTTGGGCTTGCCAGAGTCGTTAGAGCTATGTAGACTGGCCCTGTCGCGCTGCACGCCGGGACCCCCACGCCGAGGGCGCCGCAGGCCATCTGTCCGTCGATGATCGTGTCCTCACCAGCGTTGGTGATGAGGTTGGTCGAGGTCGACTGGAAGACGACCTGACCCAGGTGCGTTAGCGTTACGGTGACGAGGTCCGCGCTGAAGACGTAGTTGTGCTGCGGGCATGCCCCGAGACAGTCGCCGACAGGGTAGGTGTCGCTGACGCCGACGGTGTTCCCTGCGCTTGACCCCAGGAACTGAGAATCCACGAGTATCCCTGCTGCGAAAGCCGCAATTATGACGACTGCGACTATGGCCCAAGACTTCCTGATACCGCGTCTAGAACTCTCCATGTCTATCGCTCCCAGAAATTTCAGTATTTATTCATATCATAAATTCTTCATGGAATCTCTGAGAATCTTTCTTCCAATAGTCTCACTTGCCGGCCCAACGCTTACTTACTCCGGCGATTCGTCCGTGACGATGGCCTCTCCCCGGCGGCCCGGTCTGCAGGCAAGGTGGGATTACGTCTTCGACTCACTGGAGTCGATAATCCCGATCTACGAGACCGGCTCGAGCAGGATAGCGCTCTTCTCCGACTCGAGGATGCGGGACGAGGTAGTGAAGTTCGCGGTCGGCGGCCCGGGCCTTGTCCTCGACCTCGGCTCGGGACCCGGCACGATGGCGCGAGTCGTCGGCAGGTCCGGCGGGACGCCGGTGCTCGTCGATGCCTCGCGGAGGATGCTCCTCGCCGCCGGCTCAGAGCTGATGGTCCAGGCCGCGTTCGAGGCCCTGCCGTTCAGGGACGGGGCCTTCTCTTCCGTGGTGGCCGGCTTCTCGCTACGGGACTCCCAGGACCTCTTCATCGCTGTGGGCGAGGTGAGGAGGGTTACCGCTGACGGCGGAAGGTTCGCGCTGTGCGACCTCGGCAAGCCCGACTCGTTCCTCAAGGCTGTCGTCCTCGGAGCGTACATCCGCGTCGGCGTCCCCGTGATAGGCGTGATCACAGGGGGGAGGGCCGGCCTGGGTTTCGTCTCCCTCTACGACACCTACCTCCTGACGATGAAGAACGGATTCCTTTCGGCGCTTCTAGGCACGAGGTTCTCTTCGGTCGACCTGAGGGCGAGGCAGCTGGGCGGTTCGATTACGGTCTGCTGCAGGGCTTGACCTAGAGCCGCGCCTCGAGCTCGGTCAGCACCGGGAGCACGTCGGCGACCGGCACGGTGCAGCCCGCTGCCTTGGCGTGGCCCCCTCCGTTCCCTTCGTGCCTCCCCGCGATCTCGCTTATCGTCTGTCCGAGGTGGACCCTGCACTCCGATGTGCACCTCAGGCTCATCTCGACCCTGCCGTCCGGCTTCGTCCTGTAAGAGACGCCCACCTGGACGCTGAACGCGCCGAGCAGGAGCTTGGCGACGTTGCCCGTGCTCGACTGCTCGGTCTCCATGTACGCCAGCTTCCCCAGGACGTGGCCCTTCGACCCGACCTCGCCCTCGAGCTTCCTGACCGTCTCGGCCTGCCTCAGGGCGGCTTCGCTCACGCCCCTTATCGTGTGGGGCACCTCCATCCTCGACAGGGCCCTCACGAGTGCCTCGAGGTACTCGTGGTCCCCACCGTTGTTCGAGATCGAGTACGAGAGTAGTGTCGCCTCGAGCAGCACGTACTGACGATCGAAGCGCTCCATCATCTTCGCTGCGAGCGGCGACGCGTCCATGTAGTCGGTGACCGCGCCGTAGAGCGCGAGGTACTTCGAAGCGGGAGGGAGGAGCGCCTTGAAGGTCGAGTAGGTGAGCATGCTCGAGCACTCGTCGACGTCGTGGACGATGCGTATCCCGAGCTGGACCAGCTCGTGCTTCATCTCCTCCGAGAGGTAGTGGTGGTCGATGTAGGTCACGCTCAGCCTCTTCGTGAGCGCGCCTATCCTGTCCCTGAAGTCGGGGAAGCGCGAAGGGTCGGTTCCCAGATCGCAGAGCACGAGCTCGGTCGTCTCCCTCGGGATGGCGTCGAGCTGGACGACGAGCTGGTCGTAGTCTGCGAGGCTGAAGCTTCCCCCCTTTGCGGCGAGCGTCAGGGCCGCGGAGCACAGCCCGTCAGCGTCCTTGACGTGGGAGATGCAGTGGTTGACCAAGCTGGCCGGGGCCCGGGACCGCTCCGTAATAAAAGGGGATGGCCGCGGCCACCCGCTCGCATATAACCCGACCCGGGGAAGAGCACAAGGATGGCAAGCGCGCCCAGAGGCCTGCTCAGGCTGATAGCGCTCCAGATGCTCTCGGAGTCATCCCTTTCGGGGTCGGAGCTCCAGGAGCAGATCCGGCGCTCGAGCGCGGGCGCCTGGGAGCCCGGGCCGGGATCGATCTACTTCATGGTCGCGGAGCTGAGGAAGGGGGACCTCATAGTCGAACTGCCGCTCACGACTGGGACGACGAGGCGCTACGTTATCTCCAACAAGGGCCGGGCCGAGCTGGAGAGGCTGAGGGGGACCGTTCAGAAAGAGACGAGGAAGCAGCTCGAGATACTCGCCTACTACTGCGAGCTCGCCGGCGACAGGAAGCTCTCTTCATCGATCCGAGACATCCTGGCGAAAACTTGATCCCGGTCTAGCCTGCGTCTGCGGCTGTCTGCGACTGCGTACGGCTGAGTCTGCGGGCTGACCGTCGCCGCACCGGCTCGCGCATTCCCTCGGTCGGCCGTCAGCGTTAAATTTCGAGCTTGTTGGCCGCCCACCATGGGTTCCGGACGGTTCATCGAGGTCAGGAAGCTCGCGGCCGTGGACATCGTCTACCGCGGGGAGAGAACCATACTCGTCGAGTTCGGGTTCGGCGTCTTCGTCCTGGGAATCCTGGGGGTCGCATTCCTCCTCTTCGCGCACCAGCAGACTCCGCTGACCACTGGCATCGGGGTCTATCTCTTCTTCCTGAGCTTCAACTACATCCCGCTCTTGGCACACTCGATATCCCTGAGCCTGAACAACAGCGCCCGGCAGGAGGTCGAGCACGAGCTCACGCACGACAACGCGTTCAGGAAGAAGTATGGAGTCCAACAGGTGCTGATCCTCGTCCCGTTGGCCATAGACGTGCTGGCCATCGTGCAGAGCAACCGGCGCGCTGACCCGGCCGCATCGACGACTGGGCCAGCCATCTAGCCTGCCCACAACGCATCGTTGGTTCGCGCGATGTTTCTCAGATGCGAGAATCGTGACCGGCGTTTTAATATTGGGATGGCCAAGTCGCTTCCATGTTCGCTCGGGGAGCAGCTGGGCACGACTCGCATCGCGGAGGGTATGGCGGGCCCTTGGCCCCGATAATCGCCTCGATCCTCGCCGTGGTCTTCTGGCTCGTCTTCATCGTGATTTACACTCTGGACTGGTCGAGCCGATACGGTCTGTTCCAGAACGTCGTCGTCGCCATTGCGTCTCTGCTCGTCGTAGCGCTCCTGATCGGGCTGATGTGGGTGCTCTGGGGCTTCAGGAGAGGCTGGAGGATGGTAGGTATGGACTGGGGGGTCGACGCATGAACGCCAAGCGGTCGGTAGCGTCCCAGCCCGGACGGCTTCGGGGGTCTTCGGGGTAACCTGCGTTGGCGACTGTCCAGTTCTCGGGTCACGGGTACATCAACCTGGAATCCTACACGGCAGAAGGCGAGGCCAGGCAGACCATCGTCCAGTCGCTGGAGCATGATGACCTGATCTACTTCCGGACGGATCCTGATTCGTGGAAGGCCAAGCGGATAAAGGGCAACTCTCACGTCCGCGTCATGCTCTCCAACAGGAAGGGGGCCTGCCTTGGGGACTGGGTGGCGGGCGAGGCGCATGTGCTCGTTGGTCAAGAGAACGAGGAGATGCTCCACCTTTTCAGGAAGGAGTATGGTGTGTTCGGATACTCGGTGGTGACGCTCATGGGGAGGCTCAAGGGGCTGCCGCGGATGGATGCGGTGGTCTCGGTGAAGCTATCATGCAGCGGCGCCGCGGTTCCGTCGGGACTCTGCTCGGCAGACTCCGGCAATCCGGGCATGGCACCATCAACCACGAGAGCTTACCCTCAAGTTTTTTATCCATCGCTCTAGGGCGGTATCTTGCTTGTCAACGGACACCAAGTTCGTAGTGAAGATATACCAGTCAGCGAAGCCTCACAAGGTACCGAAGGTGGTCAGCACGGAGCTCAAAGGCGGCGCGAGCCCCAAGATGATATCCAGGATGAAGAAGGAGGCCGTGGACTGCCCAGTCGTCAAGGGTGAGGTGAATTTCCTCGTCTGCTTCGCATGCCCATCGTTCATCCGGCGCGTAACCGGCGAGGTGCACTGCGCGGGCGGGAACGGCCCTCCCGTTGAGTGGCTCCTCTAGGCTCAGCCTTTGAAGAACCCGATCACAAAGCCCACGATGAAGGTTATCGAAGAGTAGGGAAGGTACCCTGCCACCTGGCTCACCTTGGAGGTGAGGCTCGGCCCGCTCCTAACGAGCTGGACAAGGGGCTGGATTACCTGGTTAGGAGTAAGGAAGCCCAGGACGATGAGGATTACGATTATGACGGCGATCGCCGCGCCGATCCGGATCGCGGCCTTTCCGATGATTCCCACCAGGAACCCGAGGATGAGAGGGACGAGGATTGCGGCAACGAACGTTATGGAACCGTCTGGGGGGAGTATACTCGTCATGTCAGCTCCAGGTTTCGCACTTGCTAAAGAACCTTGCCGGTCAAACGATGTTGCATCTCCATGATAATTCCCCTCGCGTCGCGAACCACTGCGAAGAGTGAGGAGGTCCCGGACGTCGTGCGCCCGGGATCCCGTCTCGCGATGCGCCTTGCGGGATTACCCGACGATCTGGGTGATCTGCTTCGCTATGCCGTTCTCCACGTGGATCGTCCAGAGCATCTCGGGGACGTCGAGCGGGAGGAAGAGCACCGACAGGAGGAGCACCTCGGCCGCCGTCACAGCGAGGTTCTGGACCCACTTGCCGATGCCGATGTGCACGGTAAAGTCGTTGGGCTGGCCCGAGACCATTATGGTGAACGCCCTGTCGGCCGCGATGAGGTCCCGGGCGATTCCCGCCTTCGTGGCCTGGACGATGTTACCTAGGGGCGCCTTGGTCGACTGCGTCTTGTAGCCTTCCGTCTGGAGCTGCTGCTCGATCTGCTGCGCGAGCTGGTCGAGGTCCTTGTTCTTTCCCTGGAATCTTAGAGTCTTCTCCGCTACCAAATTGAATCGACGAAGG
>JBEKFK010000088.1:0-7455 GCA_050013375.1 Nitrososphaerales archaeon
GGCGTTGACGAAGCTTATATCTCGTCCACGCCCGCGCAGCCGCGTGCGTACCCGCCTTCACCTGATGGAGCTCCCGCACAGGATAATGATCGGGCAGGACGTCCTCAGGCTGCTCGGGAAGTTCATGGAGATGCCCAGGAGCGCGAGGATAGTGGTCGCCTCCGGGCTCAACGTCCAGCAGAGGGTCAGAGAGGTGGTGGCCGCCTCGCTGGACGGGCGGGTAAGCTGGGTCGACGTGAAGTTCTCAGACATGAAGAACGTGCGCTCGGTCATGCGGGCCTCGAGGGGGGCCAAGTGCATCGTCGGGCTCGGAGGAGGAAAGTCGGTGGACGTGGGCAAGCTGGCGGCCTCAAAGCTGAACCTGCCCTTCTTCTCCGTCCCCACGAGCGCGTCCCACGACGGCATCGCGAGCCCCTTCGCCTCGATAAGGGGGACCGAGAAGCACTACTCGATAAAGGCCAAGCCCCCGCTCGGGATACTCGCGGACGTCGACGTCATCTCCGCCGCCCCGCCGCGGCTCTTCTCAGCGGGCTGCGGCGACCTCGTGGCGAAGCTGACCGCTGTCAGGGACTGGCAGCTCGGGCACGAAGCGAACGGGGAGTACTACGGAGAGTACGCCGCCAACCTCGCGATGATGAGCGGACGGCTGATAATCGACAACTCCAGGAGGATGGGCAGGGGCGACACTTCTGCGGTCCGGGACCTCGTCGAGGCCCTGATAAGCACGGGAGTCGCAGCCGGGATCGCCGGCAGCAGCAGGCCCTGCAGCGGCTCCGAGCACCTCTTCAGCCACGCGCTCGACGTGATCTCTCCGGGAAACGGTCTCCACGGGGAGAAGTGCGGCATCGGCACGATACTGGTCGCGAACCTCCAGGGTCTTGACTGGCGCGCGATAAGGGGCGCGCTGAAGAACGTGAAGGCCCCGACATCGGCTGCGGAGATCGGCGTATCCGACGACCAGGTCGTCGAAGCGCTCGTCGGGGCCTCGGAGATACGGCCCGACCGCTATACCATCCTCTCGAAGGTCGGGCTGACCACCAGGACCGCCCGGGCGCTCGCGGCGGAGACCGGAGTTATCTAGGCCTTGGACTCTACGACGGGCTCTTCCTTCTTCTCTTCGGGCTTGGGGGCGGCCTCCTTGGCTTCTGCGGCCTTCTCCTCCTTGGCGTCGGGTTTCCTCGCGTAGATCTCTTTGAATGTCACCTTCTTGACCGAAGGGAGGAAGTGCACGGCGTCGTTGGCGACGCCCCGCTTCGTCACCTGGAGGCCCTCCGCCATGAACGCGGGCTCCGGGATCTCGATCGTCAGCTCGGTCGGCTCGAGGGTGAACTCGACCTTGTCCCCGAGCTCACCGGGGAACCTCCTCTTGATCAGAGAGCGGACCTTCTCCTCGTCCGTCTCGACCTTCCTAACGATCTCGACGTCGTAGATCAGCGTCTTCCCCGCCAGGCGATGGTTGAAGTCGACCTGTGCCCTGCCGGACCCGATGAACCTGACGACCCCCATCCTGTTGTCGACCTCGACCACGTCCCCCACAGTGAGTTCGCCGGCCTTCTCGCCGAACTTCCTGATCGGGATCATGCGGAGCAGCGAGGGATCCCTGTCTCCCCAGGCCTTCTCGGGGGCGAGCTCGACGGTCTTGCGCGCCCCGGAGTCCATCTTGCTGATCTGCTCGTCCAGCCCCTTCAGGACCCAGTCCTCCCCGATCGACACGAGCCTAGGTTCGTACCTCCTCTCGGAATCGTAAATGTTGAGCTTCTTCGCCTCATCCTCTACGGTGCTCTCTATGGCCTCGCCGGTGTCCTTCACCTTGGCCGTGTAATTTACATAGATTAGGGTGCCTTTCTCAAATGACATTTCGTTTGAAGCACCACCGTGCTTTTGGCTCGCCTTAAATCCTTTAACTGGAGGCGTCGAGGACGGCCGCGAGCCGTTTCATGTCGACCTGATGCCCGGATTTCGTCAGGGTAAGGGCCATGGCGGCGGCCGTCCGGTTTACGTGGGCCGTGCTCACCTCCCCCATGTTGCCGATCCTGAACATCTTGGATTTCATGGCGCCGAAGCCCGCTCCGATGACGATGTCGTGCTCCTCGTTCATCCTCTTCCTGAAGAGCTTGTCGTCGAGCCCTTCGGGGTAGAGCCCCGCTATCACGGTGTTGGACCTGAACCTCGGGTCGGCGAAGGCCTTCAGTCCCATGGCTTCCAGAACCGAGTAGAACCTGGCGGCCAGCCGCGTATGCCGGGCGACCCTCTTCTCGAGCCCCTCCTCGATGAGCATGTCCAGCGCGACGTCGAGCGCGTAGTAGAGCGAGATCGCGGGGGTGAACGGAGTCTCGCCGTGGGCAAGAAAGTCCAGCTGCCTCGCCAGATCGAAGTACCTCACCTTCGGGGGGTCCTTCCTGACGTAATCGGCCGCCTTCCTGCTCATCGAGAGCAGGGCGAGGCCCGGTGGCGCCGCGAGACACTTCTGGCTGCCGGTAACGCAGACGTCGACGCCCCACTTGTCCACCGGGATGGCGTAGCCTCCGAGGCTGGAGATGGCATCCACCACATAGAACGCCCCCTTCTCGGCCGCGACCCTTCCCAGCTCCTCCACGTAGGGGACCGTGCAACCCGTGCTCGTCTCGTTGTGGACGAGATAGACCGCCTTGAGGTCGGCCGTGCCGCGGATGGCGTCAGAGACGGCCTCGAGGCTGGGGACCGTCCCAAACTCAGAGGTGACCCTGATTGCCTCTCCCCCTGCGAGCTCTACCGCCTCCGAGAGGCGCGAGCCGAACTCCCCGTAGACGGGCACGACCACCCTGTCGCCCGGCCTGACGATGTTCCAGACCGCCGCCTCGACACCTCCGGTCCCCGAGGCGCTCAGGACGAGCGGGCTCTCCGCCGTCTGGAAGAGGTGCTTCGACTTCTCGGTGACGTCCTTCAGGAGGGTCGTGAAGGCCTCACCCCTGTGGTTGATCATCGGCTTGATCATGGCGTCCATCACCCTGTCGGGGACGTTGGTGGGGCCCGGCAGCATGATGAGCTTCCTCTTCGGGTAGTCCATGCTAGGCGGCCTCCGTGTCCTTCGTGATCATGGACCGGACCCTGCCGACGCCGTCCAGCTCCCTGACCATCCGCTCCACAGCCGGGGGCACCAGGGTCTTCCAGTCCTTCCTCTCCAGGATCCTGGCTCTGATGTTCGTGGCGGAGTACTCGCTCCGGTTGAGGTACGGTATCGGCGTCACCCTGATCCCCTCCTCCTTGAGGAGGCGGATGGTAAGGCTGTCGTTGGAGTAGACGATGTCAAACCTGGGGACCGTCGACCTAAGCGTCGCCGTCCAGACCGAGTGCGACTGCGCGTCGTTGATGGGGATGAGCATCCACCTTCGAGCGTCGACCCCCGCCTCGTTGAGTGCCGCCTTGATCATCATAATCCGCTCGCCCGCCGTGAAAGGGTTGTCTCGCTCGTGGCTCCTCTGGGCGCTCCCCACGACGATGTAGAGGTAGTCGACGTGCTTGAGGGCGTACTTCACCGCGGCGAGATGTCCGTTGTGAAATGGCTGAAACCTCCCCACGAAGATTCCCACCCCGTTCTTGGGCATCTCTTCAATCCGAGTTTCGTTGACTATTTAAGCGGTTTTCGGGGTGGCGCGCCCCTACAGACTTTCTAGGAGGCATGGGTTGACTATTCTTGAAATCGACGGTTCGTTCGGCGAGGGCGGAGGGCAGACCGTCCGGACCGCGACCTTCTTCTCCATAATACTCGGCACGCCAATCCGTGTCAGGAACGTCCGCGCCGGCCGCAGGGTGCCTGGCCTCAGGCCGCAGCACGCCGCGACCCTCGAGATACTCCGCAAGGTCTGCGGAGGGACTCTCGAGGGAGGAAAGATAGGTTCAACGGAGTTCACATTCACCCCAGGCAAGCCCGAGAACAGGTCCCTCTCTCTTGACATGGGCACCGCCGCGAGCATCACCCTCGTCCTTCAGGCGCTCGTCCCCGCGATCTCGCTCGCGGGGGTGGGGCTGGAGCTCGAGCTCGTCGGAGGCACAGACGTTCCGTGGAGCCCGACCTCCGACTACGTGAGCAGGGTGCTGTCGCCGAGCCTGAAGAGGATAGGGATTGTCTTTTCCCTCGAGGTGAAGAGGAGAGGATACTATCCGAGCGGAGGCGGCAGGGCGGTCGTGCACATAGAGCCCTGCCGAGGGGTCGTGCCCCTGGACCTGCCGAGCCGGACGCACGATCCCCCTATCTCGGTCGTCAGCAGGGCGGGCATGCTTCCGAACCGCGTCCCGGAACAGCAGGTCTCCTCGGCGGTCTCGGAGCTCTCCCGTTTCGGCCTCTCGGCTGGCGTGGTCGATGTCCACCTCGAGGAGTCCCTCTCTCCCGGCAGCTCCATATTGGTCAGCGCGGTCGACGACGCGTGTTTCATCGGGTCGGACTCGATCGGCGCCCGCGGAAAGCCCGCGCTGAGAGTGGGGTCCGAAGCCGCTTGGCGCTTCGGGAAGTCCTTCACCACGGGCGCCTGCGTGGACTCTCACCTCGCGGACATGCTCGCGCCGCTCCTCTGTCTCGCAGGGGGTCCCTCGTCACTCGTGACCCCCGAGGTCACGGACCACCTCAGGACGAGCCTGCACGTCGCCCAGCAGTTCCTGAAGGTGGAATACTCTGTGGAGCCCCTCGGGGCCGCGTCGGTGCTCTCCATCAGCCCGAGCGAGCAAAATAGCTAATAAGGTGCCGGCGGCGGCTTCTCTCGGTCGTTTACTTGTCATTCGATGCTTACATCCCCGGTGCCACCGCGGTGGGAATCACCTACAAGGACGGAGTAGTGCTTGGCGCAGAGAGGAGGATAACGCTCTCCAACTATGTGCTCAGCAAGTCAGGGAGGAAGGTCTTCAAGGTCACCGAGAGCACGGGCGCCGTCTGCGCAGGCATGGTCGGGGACATGCAGAACCTCGTGCGCCAGGTCGGGGTCTACACCAAGCTCAAGGAGCTCGAGGTCAAGAGGACGCTGCGCCCCGGCGCGGTCGCGAAGCTGATGTCGGTCATCATGTTCGAGCAGAGGTACGCCCCTTTCATCACCCAGGTCATCCTGGGCGGGATAGACGTCAAGCCCAAGGTCTGGGTCCTCGACCCGCTGGGTTCGGTCATCGCCGATGAGTACGCGGCGGTCGGGACCGGCGCCGAGATGGCGGTCGGTGTGATCGAGAGCGCGTACTCCCCGGCACTCTCGTACAAGGACGCCAAAGAGCTCCTGATTACGTCGATAAGAGCGGCGATCGCCAGGGACTCGATGAGCGGCAACGGGATCGACATCCTCACGATAGACAAGTCCGGTATCAAGGAAGACGAAGCAGAAGTCTAAGCCCGTCCCCCTCTTCTCAGTCTAGGATTACGCAGGAACCAGAGACCAATAGGCGGAGCCCTGACGCCCGAATTTGCGGGCGATTATTCCGGGACGCTCTCGGAGTGAAGCTTCCCGTCCTTCAGGGAGAGGAAGAGGTATCTGTTGTCCTCGAAGACCAGCGTCAGTTCGTTCTCCTTCTCAGACACGGTAAGCAGCCTCTTCTCGACAATGCCGTCGAACTTGGCCATTGAGTTGGACACCCTCCAATCTCGATATTTCTGTCTTGCGCAGCTACTCTATGAATGAGGTGAGCTTCGAGTTCTTCTTCTGCGATGAGAACTGTTCGACGCTCTTCCCCGTGGCGCCCTTCACAAGGTCCCGGACGACCTCGTCCATGCTCTTGGCCCGCCTCTGTTCCTTGATCAGCTTGAGGACCCTGTGCGTGTCCCCGTGAACCTTCACGCTCTTGATGACGAGCATCGCCCGTCTTCTCTAGGAGGCCTCTTGAATACTTTATTGACTCAGTATCGTCGCGAGTTCATCATATTCCCATGGAGCTATCCCGGGATCAGACTGGGACGGCGTAAACCTCATCGTCTTGCGAGACCGCTTTGGCGCTTCTTTTAGGTTTTATGCGAGACGCGAGGGAGCCCGGTCGGTCCCAACCGGCGACCTTCGCATCATCTTTACAAACCCCGCAGAGTCGGAACTCGACGGTTGGAAGATTGGCAGCTCAGATTCGGAGCGTCGGTGTCTTGGGGGCGGGTACTATGGGCCACGGGATCTCGGAGGCCTCGGCCCTCGCGGGGTTCGACGTCACGATATACGACGTCCGGCAGGACTTCCTGGACTCCGGTCTCGAGAAGATCCGATGGAGCGTCTCGAAGCTCGAGGAGAAGGGCGTCCTCTCGCCTGGGAAGGGCGCGGTGGTTCTCGCAAGGATTCACACGACGCTCGATCTGCACGCCATGGCGAAGGTCGACCTCATCATCGAGGCCGTCCCAGAGGAGCTCTCGGTCAAGACCGAGGTCTTCCGGGAGATTGACAGGGAGAACAAGACCGCGTTCCTTGCGTCGAACACAAGCACGATACCGATAACCGAGATCGCAGCGGCGACCTCTAGGCCGCAGCGATTCGTGGGAATACACTTCTTCAACCCACCCGTCCTTATGCCCCTTGTCGAGGTGATACGTGGAGACCTCACCGATCAGGAGACGGTCGACGCGGCGGTCTCCTTCTCGAAGGCGCTGGGGAAGCAGGTGGTGCTCTGCAGGAAGGACGTCCCCGGGTTCATCGTCAACAGGATCCTCGGCCCGCTGCTGAACGAAGCCGCCTGGATGGTGAGCCGCGGCCAGGCTACGGTCGAGCAGGTCGACTCGGCCGCCGTCTACAAGACCGGTCTCCCGATGGGCCTCCTCGAGCTGGCGGACTACACC
Organism: Nitrososphaerales archaeon; assembly: GCA_050013375.1. Classification (GTDB taxonomy): domain Archaea; phylum Thermoproteota; class Nitrososphaeria; order Nitrososphaerales; family Gagatemarchaeaceae; genus Gagatemarchaeum. The sequence continues at coordinate 6,764 of JBEKFK010000088.1, forward strand.
GGAATCGACGTGATCTACAAGGCGGCCGAGGCGGTGAAGTCGCGGGAGCCCGCTGCACTGTCCCCTGCTCCGCTCTTCGGCGAGAAGTACAGACAGGGCAGACTCGGGAAGAAGGCGGGAGAAGGATTCTACAGCTACGGTAAGCCGAGCGGGAGACCGCACATCACCAAGGAGCCCGGAGAGGGCCTCGACCCTCTATCATTCTTCTGCGTGGCTGTCAACGCGGCGGCTTGGTTGGTCAGGAACGGGGTCTGTTCTCGGGAGGACCTGGACCTTGCGGTCCAGCTCGGCCTGGGCTTCCCCGACGGTCTGCTCCGAATGGCGGATCGTTGGGGGATAGACAAGGTCGTCGCGGCGCTGAAGGAGAAGCAGGGTCTCTACGGGGACGAGTACGCGCCCGATCTCCTCCTCGAGGAGATGGTCAGCTCCGGCTCGTCGGGCACCGCCGCGGGGAAGGGCTTCTACGACTACTCCACAAGCGAGAAGAAGCTCGACGAGCTCATCCTGAGGAAGGCCCCGCCCCTCGCCTGGGTCTCGCTGAACCGGCCGCACCGGCTCAATACAATAACCCCCACGAGGACCGAGGAACTGGAAGCGGCGGCCAAGGACCTCTCCGCCGACGGCTCGATAAGGGTCGTGGTTCTATCCGGCGAGGGAGGGAAGGCCTTCAGCGCGGGCGCGGATCTCACGAG
>JBEKFK010000089.1:0-7358 GCA_050013375.1 Nitrososphaerales archaeon
CCAGTTCATCAAGTCGCTCAATGGCGAGGAGGCGGAGATGCTCGCCGCCGGAGGGGCGAAGTTCCTGCACGTCAAGGCGCTCCGATACCAGTCGAGCGGGCTGAGGCTTAGGGTGACGAGCCTGGACAAGCTCGACGCGGGGACCGTGATCAAGGGTGACCTCGCGCCCATCAGCCTCGAGGTATTCCCTCAGGGGGTGTCCATGATCACCGTCGTCGGGCTTGACTCCAAGAAACTCGAGTCCGTATCGCAGCTCACGAAAGCGGTCAGGGAGGACGGAGGGTCCCTCCTGGCCCTCTCGCTCGAGACCACGTCCGCGATCTTCTACGTGGCCGGTGGCAAGAACGTCCTCGACCAGGTCCACCACGTGCTCGTCAGCGAGAACATCGGCAAGGCCGTGTCTTCGTTCGACGGCCTCTCGATGATGACCGTGAAGGGCAGCTCGCTGGAGACGGAGACGGGGATCGTCCAGAGGATAACCCAGCCCCTCGCGAGGTCGGGGATCAACCTCTACGGGATCGTGACGATACGCTCGTCTGTAAGGGTGTTCGTCTCGGCGGACCAAGCCGAGAAGGCCCTCGAGCTGATCCGTGAGGCGATGATGGTGAAGAAATCATGAAACGAATCAAAGCAGCTCTGCTCGGTGCGACCGGAGCGGTAGGACAGAGGTACATCAACATGCTCGACGAGCACCCGTACATCTCGCTCGAGGTGCTGATGGGCGGCGAGTCCGCGGGAAAGAAGTACGGCGAGGCCGTCCACTGGCTCTTCCCCGACGCGCTGCCGGAGAGGTTCGCCCGGGAGAAGGTCCTGAAGGCGCGCCCCGAATCTGCCCAGGGGTGCGACGTAGTCTTCTCGGCCCTCCCCTCCGAGGTCGCGGGTGAGATAGAGTTGGGCTTCGCCAAGGCCGGCTACACGCTCGTCAGCGAGGCGAGCTCGCACAGGATGGACCCAGATGTGCCGCTCATGATCCCGGAGGTCAACCCGGACCACCTCAGGCTGCTCCAGACGCAGAGGGAGAGGAAGGGGTGGAAGGGAGCCATCGCGACGACCCCGAACTGCACCGTGACCGGGCTCGCGATCGTGATGAAGCCTCTCCTCGACAGCTTCGCAGCGGAAAAGGCGATAGTGACGACCATGCAGGCCCTCTCGGGCGCGGGGTACCCGGGGGTTCCGTCGCTCGCCATAACGGAGAACGTGATACCCTACATCAAGAACGAGGAGGAGAAGGTGGCAAGGGAAGCGAAGAAGATACTCGGCACCCTGAAGGGCGGGGTCGTGCACGATAGCGCCTTAGCCATGGGGATTTCGTGCAACAGGGTCCAGGTCATCGACGGCCACACCGAGACGCTCTACGCCGAGTTCCCCGAGAGGGTGGATCCTCAGGACGTGGCTCGGGTCCTTGCCGGCTTCAGGGGTAGGCCACAGAAGCTAAGGCTGAACTCCGCGCCCGAGAGGCCGATAATCGTCAGGACAGAGAACGACAGGCCGCAGCCGAGGCTGGACAGGATGGCCGGAAGCGTCCCCGGGATGAGCGTGACCGTGGGGAGGCTCAGGAACGGGATAGACGATAGGTCCCTGCAGCTCACCCTCCTCTCGCACAACACGATAAGGGGAGCCGCGGGGACGGCGATCCTAACGGCAGAGCTGATGGAGAGAGAAGGATACATCGGGTGATACTCGCTGGTATCCGGTAAAGACGTCCGACTCTCGAGGATAACGCGCAGCGGCAGGATGCTCTGCATCCCGATGGACCACTCGCTGGCAGTCGGGCCGATCCCCGGCCTCGAGGACACCGAGGGGACGATAAGCCAGGTCGCGAGGGGCGGTGCGACCGCCTTCCTGGTGCAGAAGGGCATCATCAAGTCGCTCTCCAAGCCCGCGGGCATCGGGATGATCATCCAGCTCTCAGCGAGCACGACGATAGGCATGTCCCCCAACAGGAAGGTCCTGATCGCGAGCGTCCACGAGAGCGTCCGGCTGGGCGTCGACGCAATCTCCATCCATGTGAACATAGGAGGGAAGGAGGAGCCAGAGATGCTCCAGCAGCTCGGGATGGTCTCGGACGAGTGCGACGCATACTCGGTCCCCTTCGTCGCAATGATGTACCCCCGCGGGGAGAACGTCAAGGACCCGTCGGACCCCGAAGTGGTCGCCCACGTGGCGAGGATAGGGGCCGAGGCGGGGGCCGACATCGTCAAGACGGTCTACACAGGGAGCCCGGAGACATTCAGGGAGGTCGTGAGGAAGTGCCCGGTCCCGGTCGTGCTCGCGGGAGGTTCGAAGGCCGAGACCGACGAAGCGCTCCTCAGGGTGACCCAGGAGGTCATGAAGGCGGGCGCGATCGGCGTGACATACGGAAGGAACGTCTTCCAGCACCGGAGCCCGTTCCTGATCACGAAGGCCCTCAAGAAGATAGTCATAGACAAGGCAAGCGTCGAAGAGGCGATGGAGGTACTCAAGCCTGCCCCGCCCTGACAAGGACGTGGTCATCGACGTCACCGGCGCCGCGAACCCCGAGCGCCTGCTGAGGGAGGCGAAGGGCTCGGGCATAAGGAAGGCGATCTCGCGGGGCGTCTCACCTGAGATCCCGCGAGTCGATGGAGTCCAGCTCTTCAGGGTGAGCGACGCGGCGGGCTCTGACACGGCGGCCTGGGTTGAGGTCTCGGGGGCGAAGGACATGGAGAGGGCCGTCGCCGCCTCGGGGGAGGGGCATGCGTTCGTCGTCATTCAGCCGGAGAACTGGAAGATCATCCCTCTCGAGAACCTCATCGCCGACTTCCACAGATCCGAGAAGAAGGTTTACGCTTACATGAAGACGAAGGCGGAGATGGAGATGGCCTTCTCGATACTCGAGAAGGGCGTCGACGGGATCGTGGTGCCAGCCGAGGCGCTCCAGACGGCGGCTGAGATAGCGTCGGCCCTGGGAAGGGAGGACATCTACTCCCTCCCCGTCGCCAAGGTGACGAAGATAGTCGACGTGGGGAACGGCGAGCGCGCCTGCATCGACACCGCGTCGCAGCTCACGATAGGAGAGGGGCTCCTCATCGGGAGCCGGGCGAGCTTCTTCTTCCTGGTGCACAGCGAGACCGTGCCGTCAGAGTACATACCGACGAGGGAGTTTAGGGTGAACGCCGGCGCGATCCACAGCTACGTCCTGGGTGAGGATGACAAGACCAGGTACCTCTCCGAGCTGAGGTCCTCCGACAAGGTCAGGACGGTCATGAGCGACGGAAGGTCGAGGCAGGTCATTGTCGGAAGGGTCAAGATCGAGCGCCGACCGCTCATGATGATCGAGGCCTCGGCTGGCGGGGAGCTGGGGACGGTGATGGTGCAGAAGGCAGAGACGATCAGACTCATCCGACCTGACGGTTCGCCCGTCTCGGTTACCGATATCAAGGTCGGGGACGAGGTACTCGTCCATCTTACGCAGAGCAAGGCGAGGCACTTCGGCGGAGAGGTCGACGAATTCATTCTTGAGAGATAGCAAGGCGCTCGGCCCGGAGCTTGGCCTGGTCTGCACGACCGTCTCTGCGGAGACGCCGGAGGAGATGGTGCAGAAGGCCTCGTCCGCCTTCGTCTACGGGTCAGACCTGGTCGAGCTGAGGTTCGACCTGCTTCGGAGCCCCGACGCCAAGGTACCGCAGGAGGTGGCTCGGATCTTCCCTAGGTCAGTCATCACGGCCAGGAGAGGGGACGAGGGAGGGGCGTTTTCCGGGACCGAAGCCGAGAGGCTAGACCTCCTCTCGAGACTCGACGAGCTCCGCCCTAGGTTCATGGACGTGGAGCTCCGGACGGCTAGGGAAAACCCGAAGTGGTTCGCGGCCCTTCCGAGGACGACGCCGAAGATCGTGTCGTGGCACGATCTCTCCGGGACCCCGTCGCTCCGTGTCCTCGAGAAGGCGCGGTCGGCGGCGTCCTCGCTGGGCCAGGTGGCGAAGATCGTGACCAAGGCGACCAGGTTCGAGGACAGCCTCAGGGTGCTCAGGCTCTACGGGAAGGGTCCAGGGGGCCTTGTGGCCTTCAGCACCGGGCCAGCGGGGGCGGCCTCCCGTTTGGTGAGCATGCAGCTCGGGAGCCCTGTCATCTACGCTTCGCTCCCCGGCGAGCCGGTCGCACCGGGACAGATCTCGGTGGAGACGGTCGCGGGCCTGAAGAAGATATGGGGGGGAAGGGAGTGGTAGGGGCGTACCGCCTGATGGGGGAGGACGTCTCCCGCTCGCCGTCTCCGGCCATGATGAACGCGGCGTTCCGGGCGAGCGGAGTCGACGCAGTGTACGAAGCGCTCAACGTGGGAAGGTCGGAGTTCCCGGGCAGGTTCCTCGCGCTGCGGGACGAGATAAGCGGCATCAACCTCACCATCCCATACAAGACCCGGGTCATCCCTCTTCTCGACGCCCTCGACGAGGTCTCTGCGAGGATAGGCGCGGTCAACGTCGTCGCGAGGGCGGGAGAGCGTTTCAAGGGCTACAACACGGACGTCAACGGCATCACCGCTCCTTTGCGGGAGCGCGGGATGGGCCGGATTCGAAGTGCGCTCCTGCTCGGCGCCGGAGGGGCTGCCAGGGCGTTCTGCGAGGCCATGAACCAGCTCGGGTGCGACGAGGTCACCGTCGCAGTCCGCGACACGGCGAAGGGCGACCGGTTCTCATCCGAGATGGCGAGCACATTCGGCGGCCTCAGGTTCTCGGTAGTCGCCATCGACCGGATCGACGGCGTCGAGGCGGACCTCGTCTTCAATGCGACCCCCCTCGGCGGGGCTACCCCGCTGCCGGAGCCGCTCAAGCGGGTTATCTATGGGCACGCGACAGTGTTTGACGCCGTGTACAGACCGATGAAGACTGAACTGCTTAGGACCGCGGAGGAGGGGGGCTCCCCCATCATCTGCGGGTACGAGATGCTACTGAACCAAGGGGCGATGGCATTCGAACTGTGGACGGGGAAGCCCGCCCCGAAGGCCGTGATGGAGTCAGCGCTGCGGAGGGCTCTGGAGGGAGAGCGATGAAGGGAAGAGGTTCGACCTTCGGCGCCATCAGCATCGTGAACGCCATCGCAGGGGGCAAGGGGGTCACTGCGAGCACTAGGCTCGGGACAGAGTCCGTGGTGGAGCTCGAGAACAAGGCCGGCGACTGGTCCGTCTTCGTCAACGAGGAGCGGGTTGAGTCGAGGCTCGCATCCGAGACCATCAGACTCGCCCTGAAGATGGCGGGCAAGGAGCCGGCGGACTACTCCGGCACGGTGCGGACTACGACGACCCTGCCCATCGGGGTCGGGCTCAAGACGTCGTCGTCCTCGTCCTCTGCGATCGCCCTCGGGGTCTTCGCGGCCCTCGGCCAGAGAGCGTTCGACCCCCAGAAGATCATGATCTGCAGCGTAGACGCGTCGCTCGCGAGCGGCGCGTCCGTCACGGGTGCCATGGACGACTGCGCATCGTGCCTGCTGGGGGGGATCAATATGGCCGACAACCTGGGGAGGAAGATCGAGCGGTCGAAGCTCTTCGACAGGCCCCTGAAGATAGTCATCAAGGTCCCGAAGGCACCGAGCAAGCGGGCTGCGGTCGATGTCGCGGACGTGAAGAAGCTCGGGAAGGTGGCAGAAGTGCTCTACAGAATGTGCATGGAGGGTGACCTCTGGAGGGCCATGACCCTGAACGGAGTCCTCTATTCCGGGATCTACGGATACGATTCAAGGGCGGCCCTGGTCGCGGTCGAGCACGGGGCTCTCGGCGCATCCCTATCGGGGACAGGGCCCGCCACGGCGGCCGTCTTCGACCCGAAGTCGAGCTCCGAGATGGCGCAGTTAGTGGAGGCGTGGGCATCTGACGGCAGCAAGGTGCTCGAGACGGAGACCAACAACGAGCACGGGAGAATAGCGGCCATTGAATAGAACGACAGTCACAGTCGAGGGGCGGCTGGAAGGGAGCGTGCGGGTGCCTCCGAGCAAGAGCTACACCCACAGAGCGGTCCTGATGGCGAGCCTCTCGGAGGGTCCCTCGAACATCTCGAACGCCCTGTTCTCGCGCGACACCAAGGCCACGATGGCCGCGTGCAGGTCCATGGGCGCGATGCTGAGGGAGTCGGGCTCGACGATCCGTGTCGAAGGGACGCTCCCGCGCACGCCTGAGGACGTCGTGAACGTCGAGAACTCCGGCACTACCCTCAGGTTCATGACCTCGGCGTTCGCCGCCGCGCCCGAAGGGTACGTGGTTCTCACGGGGGACACCAGCATAAGAAGGAGGCCGATGCAGCCGCTGCTGGATACGCTCAGGGAGCTGGGGGTGGAGGCCTGGTCGACGAGGGGGAACGGCTGCGCGCCGGTCGTGGTGAAGGCGGGGGGAATCGAGGGCGGGAGCGCCACAATAAGGGGAGACGTGTCGTCCCAGTTCGTCTCGTCGCTTCTCATCTCCGCGCCCATGGCGAAGAGGGCGACCTCGCTCGCCGTCGCCGATGCGGTCTCGAGGCCCTACATCGAAGCGACCCTCACTCTCTCACGCCTGTTTGGGATCAAGGTAGAAAGGGAGGGCTTCAGCCGGTTCCAGGTTGCTTCCGGGCAGGGATACAAAGGCGCCGACTTCACTGTGCCCGCGGACTTCAGCTCGGCGTCGTTCATAGTGGCGGCCGTGGGCCTCGCGGGAGGGAGGGTCGTCCTGGAGGACCTGAATCCCAGCCTCCCGCAGGGGGACTCCGCCATACTGGCGATCGCGTCGGCGATGGGGGTCCGCGTGGTCCAGGGAGCAACTACGGTGACGGTCGAGTCAGACGGAGGCATGCTGAAGGGCGGGACGTTCAACCTGGGGGACACCCCGGACCTGCTCCCGGTGGTGGCGGCCCTGGCCCTCAGGAGCGAGACCCCGGTGGAGGTCGTAGGGACGGCGCATGCTCGGTTCAAGGAGACCGACAGGATCGCGATACTGGCGAGCGAGCTCTCGAAGGTCGGCGTCAGGGTTGAGGAGAGGCCCGACGGCCTGAAGATACTCCCCGGCGGCGAGATCAGGCCCGCGCTCCTAGACGCCCACGACGACCACAGGATGTTCATGGCATTCTCTCTGGCCTCGATGCTCGTCCCGGGCGGGATTCCGGTCTTGGGCGCGGAGAGCCTGGACGTGTCGTATCCAAACTTCCTCGGGGACATCGAGAGGCTGGGAGGGAAGGTAGAGAGCGCTTGACAGGCAACATAGTCGGTGAGAGGTTCGTCCTCGCGAGCTTCGGGGAGAGCCACGGGAAGGTGGTCGGTGCGGTCGTCGACGGCTGCCCGGCTGGGCTGAAGCTCTCGGAGGAGGACATCCAGCGCGATCTCGACCTGAGGAAGCCAGGGCAGTCCATAGTCACGACCCAGAGGAAAGAGGGGGACGTGGTCGA
>JBEKFK010000090.1:0-7358 GCA_050013375.1 Nitrososphaerales archaeon
CGTTCCGCTCTCTCGCCGAGAGTCCACCTACCCAGGTCAACACGCCTCCATGTGACCCGACGCTGCTTGAGGAGATGGGCCTCTCTGCCACGAGCCTTTGCCTCGAGAACGTGCAGGTCGTCTCTTCGCCCACGAACTCCTCGGACTTCATCGTCCCTGTGATGGTCATGAGCCCAGGGACTTCGACTACCATCGAGGTCCTCTCTCTTCTGAGCAGCGAGACGCTCGGCCACACCGGCCCCATACAGAACATCACGACTGCATAGGCACCTGTCGCGCTCGCCGTCCCTTCGGGGAAGGCCAGCCCAGACGTGACCTTCTCCAGCGCGACCCGCATCTTCTCCGACAAGTCACTTGTGATCTACAGGTACACCCTCACCGCTTCGAGCGGGTCGGACGGGTACTACGCGGTCCTCCCGCCGTTCTACTGGGGGGTCTTCCCCGCGCTCGCCGTGGGGGCCGACCCTGCCCACCTGAACATGACCGCCCTCCAGACCTGGGGGTACAGCGGGGGGTTGATGTCGGCCGAGTTCGCGCTCCCCTCGGACATAGTGGGGACCGGAGGCCTCGACGTGGTCAACGCGACAGTCCCGACAATCCCCACCTGCCCCACCCCGGCCTGCGTGGTGATCTCCAACAGCGGGTTCTGAAGCCTCCATCGAGACGGGGAGTGTGCGGCTCATCTTGTCAAGGCTGGCGAGATGCCCAGCAGGATCAAAGCCCAAGATCGCGGGTTCGGCCGGGCGGAAGGGCCCTAGCGTATCGAGAGGTGGGTCTTCCCGATCGGCATGTCCTTGTAGTCCGGATGGAACTCCACGGCGAGGGTCCTCGCCTTGGGGTCGGCACTGATTATCCAGAGGAAGCTCATCCCCACCCCGGGCGTCGCGACGTTGGGGTGGTAACCCTTCTCGAACGCGACAGCGTCCCCGTCGTGTACTACGAACGCCGTCTCCGCGTCGGATCCGACAACCTGGACCCCAAACCGCTTTCCCATCCCGAAGTAGATGTAGACCTCTGGCTTGCCGTCGTGCTTGTGCGGAGGGAAGCTGGTCCAGTTCCCGTCGTCTCCCTCGACGAAACCCGCTATGAACCTGTTCGCGGGGTCGCCCTCCCCGACCGTGGTGATCACGCGCCTGCTGTAGGGGACCACGCCTGAGGTGATGACCTTCAGCTCGGAGTACCTGCGGACGTACGCCGGATACGACTTCTTGGCAGGGGCCTGGGCCCAGACTAGGTCGGCCGGCCCCTTCGACTTGACCGAGAACCCCGTCCACCGGGGCAGGTAGCACGTGTCCTTCTCTGCCAGCTCGATCGGATCCTCCATGTCAGCCACCTGGATCTCGATCTTCCCGGTCAGGGGTACCAGCAGCGATTCGGTCGAGAGCGTCTGGAGTCCCTCGATCTCCTTCGTCTTCCGCATCCTGTATCGCTTCACCGTGAGGTCTTTCACGGAGCAGACTTCCTCGAAAGCGTCTATCGTGCCCTCGTCTCTGTGCATCAAAGCGTCTTCGCGCCTCGGCCGTCCGGCCCCCTCGGGCGATATTAGCCTTTGGAGGTCCCTGCGTCGAGGTCGATGTCCATGCCCTTCTCCTTGATGAACCGCTTCAGCTCCCTCGGGCGCGGCATCGACTCGGAGCACGCGTGACCCCTCACGACCATAGCGCCGACCACATTTCCAAGGGCCGCCGCCCTGACCGGGTTCCATCCCCTCAGATAACCGAACATGAAACCGGAGAGGAAGCCGTCACCGCCGCCGAGCCCCTTCACGAAGTGCACGGGTATGCCGGGCACGTCCGTCCTTCGCGCCCCCTGGATCACCGTCACCCCCTCACCGCCGTGGGTCACTACGAGCACCTTCTTCGAGTGCCCCGGGATCGCCGCGATGGCCTCGGACAGGTTCTTCTTCCCGGTGGCGGCCATGTACTCTCCTTCATTCCCTACGACGATCCCCGCCTCCTCGAAGACGCTCCTGTACCGGAAGGTCCGGACGCGCTCGGTCGTCCTCCAGAGGGATGGTCGCCAGTCAAGGTTGAAGACGACCGCCCTTTCGAGCAGCTTGGCCTGCCGAGCGGCGTAGAGCGTCGTCCCGAAGGAGGGCTCCTGCGAGAGCCCCGTGCCCGTAACTATGAGTGACCGCGTCGAAGCGATCACGTTCCCGCCTAGGTCCCCACGGGTGATGTGGAGGTCCGCGACGTTCTCGCGGTAGAAGATGAACATCGAGTCCTTGCCGGGGTAGATCTCGGCGAAGACGATCCCGGTCTTCCCCTCCTTCTCCTGCTTGATGTGCCTGGTCTCGACCCCCTCCTTCGCCAGGTAGCCGATGACATAGTCACCCAGCACATCCTTGCTGACCCTCGTGACGAGCGCGCACTTCAGCCCGAGCCTCGACGCGCCGACCATCACGTTCGCGGACGTGCCCCCAACGTACTTGGCGAACCTCCTGATCTCGCTGAAGGGCACCCCGTAGTCCAGCGAGTACAGGTCCACACCGGCCCGGCCGAGCGCGACGATGTCGTACACGCCCGGTCACTTTCCGTAGGGCGAGGGTATGTCCCAGAACCCGAACGACTTCGTCCCGCTCTTGGGGAACGCCCTCTCCACCACCGCCTCGACCACCACTGGGACGTGCATGGAGAGCGCCTGGTTCATCGCCTTGCTGAACGACTCGGGGTCGGCCGCGCGGAGGTACTCGGCCCCGTACTCCCTGGTGAGCTTCTCGAAGTCGATCGAGTACTCCGACCCATCAGCCATCTTGAACTCCGTGCCGACCAGCCTGTTCTTGAAGGACCGGATCTGAAGGTCCCTGATCGAGACCCACCCGCGATTGTTGAGCAGGACGACTATGAGCGGCATCTTGAGCTGGACCGCCGTCGAGATCTCGACGCTGTTCATCATGAACGACCCGTCTCCCTCGACCGCCACGACGACGTTGCCCGGCCTGGCGAGCTTCGCGCCGATCGCGGCCGGGAGCGCGAACCCCATGGTCGAGAACCCGCCCGAGCTTATGAAGGTCCCCGGCCTGTAGGCGACCCACTGCTGCGAGAAGATCTCCTGGGGCAGGCCCGCGCTCAGGGTGATGATCGCGTCCCTCGGGAGCCTCTCCCTCATTATCGAGACCAGGTTCGGTATCCCCATCGGGACGTCGCTGCGTAGCTTCCCTAGGTCTTCGGCCCAGCCGGCCTTGAGCTCCCTTAGCCGTCCGAACCAGGGAGAGTCGTGGTACCTCTTCTTCTCCGCCCGCGACATCACCGCCGAGAGAAGGTCCTGCAGACCGGCACGGGCGTCGGCGACGATGCCGACCGCGGTGGGGTAGTTCTTCCCAATCTCGTGTTGGTCTATGTCCAGGTGGATGAGCTTCGTCGGCGGGATGCTGAAGGTGACGCCGGGGACGTAGGAGCTCGTCGTCTCGTCGCTGAAGGTCGTCCCGACGGCGAGGAGGACGTCGGCCCCCTTGGTGATCTCGTTCGAGACCGCGGTCCCGACGTTCCCCGGATGGAACGCGTAGAGCTCGTGGTCCTCAGGGAAGCCGCCCTTGGAGTCGCCCCTGAAGGAGCAGACGACGGGCGCCCCCAGGTACTCTGCGAGGTCGACGAGCTCCTTGGTCGCCCCTGACATCACGACGCCGCCCCCGATCAGGATCACCGGCCTCTGGGCGGAGAGCAGGAGGTCCGCGGCCCGGGCCACCGACTCCGGGTCGGGGCGGACCCTGCCTGCAGACGTGTGTAGCGAGAAGTCGGGGAGCTCCAACCCCACCTTCTCGACCTGGATATCCATAGGGAGGTCGATGAGGACCGGTCCGGGCCTCCCGCCCACGGCGGTCCTGACCGCGTCGACCATCACCTTCGGAAGCTGCCTCGTCGTCGTGACCTGCCAGGACCCCTTTACGAGGTGGTTCATCGAGTTCCAGTAGTCGACCCAGCGTTGCCTCTCGATCTCCTGGAAGATCCCCATGCCGAAGAGGTAGGTCTGTATCTGGCCCGTTATCGCGATGAACGTCGAGGAGTCGACGTACGCCGTGGCGAAGGCGGTGGCGAGGTTCGTAGCCCCCGGCCCCACCGAGGTCGTCACAGCGGCGGGGACCTTCCTGTTGGCCCTGAAGTACCCGTCGGCCATGTGCCCGCCCCACTGTTCGTGCTTGACCTGCACGACGTTCAACTCGGGCGCCAGGTCCCTGGCCGCGTCGAACACCGAGACGTTCCCGTGCCCCGGGATTCCAAAGATGTACTTCACTCCCGCCTTGCGGAGAGACTCTACGACGTACTGGGCTCCTGTCCTCTGAGAGGGCTCCATAACGGCGGCGGAGCCGAGCGTGGTATTTTAATCGTTGGCGCTGAAGATGGATGCCGGTTCCTTTCTCGCCCAAGCGTCCATCTTCGACTCCGCCTCCTCGGCGGTCGTCCCGTGGTGGACGATGGAGTGGATGGCGAACGCGACCGGCAGCGGGTCCTCCTCCGGCGGATAGAGGAGGTTCCTGCCGAGCAGCACCCCCCTGACGTTGGGCCCCGCCCTCATCGCCGCCTCGACCTCGCGGAGGAGGCCCCGGACGTCCTTGATGGCTTCGCCTCCCAGGAGCAGGATGGGCAGGGTGGTCGCCTTCGCCACTTCGCCGAACCTCTCCGAGTATGGCAGCTTGAGCCAGATGCGGGTCGACGAGCTGCCGAGGGCCGACGCGACCCCCACAATCTTGATGAGCTTCTGGGGGTCGAGGTCTAGCCGCCTCTTCTTGTCCTGGACCGTCACCGGGAGAGGCTCGACGAAGATCGGGAGATTCTGGCGGTTGCACTCGGCGACCGTCTGCACGCAGTACCTCAGCGTCTCGGCCGAGTCCCGGTCGGCGAGGTCGACGCGCAGCAGGAACTTCGCGCCGTCGAGGTTCATCGAGACTATGCCGTCCACGTCGTATCCGGTCGGCTGGTCGTCCAGCTCGAACGCGCTCCCGCCGAGCCCTCCCCGGTTGATGCTCCCGATCATCACCTTCTTGTTGAGGAACCTCGAGGGCACTGACCTTCCGGCGAGGTGCGACACCATCAGGAGCTCGTCGACGATATCTGCCGTCCCCAGGATCCCGTCGAAGGGCGAGTCGGCCAGAACGCGAACGATCCTGGCGAGGAGCTCCTGTCTGCGGCCCATCCTCACCGGGTCGTCCCGTATGGATGTGGTCATCCTCCCGGGATGGTCGGCCGCGAGCAGCACCAGCCTCCCGTCGTCTGTCAGCGCGTCCCGCCTCACCCTCCTGCGCGCCTCGCGCTTGGGGAGGTCCGGGTCGGACACCCTTAGGTCCGTTATGCGATTGTAGACGCTGTCAGGAAGGTACTCGGTGGGGTTGAACTTTACGCGCGCCATCTCGCTGCGGCATCCCTGCGCGCCATTAGAACTTAGCGGGGGTCGCCGCGATTGCCCCGATACCTCGGTCATGCTTATCTACCGTTATCCTTGGATTCGCCCCCATGTCGCTGCCGATTCTGAAGAAGGGTTCGATAGGGTTCAACGCGTGTCCTGACATGGTGGAGCCGCTGAAGCTCGTGCAGCTCTGCCAGCGCGCCAAGAAGGCGGGGTTCGAGGCCATCTGGGTAAGCGACCATTTTCATCCTTGGTTTCACACCGGCGCGACCGAGTACAACACCTGGGTCTGGATGGGCGCGGCGATGCAGCAGATCGACCTCCCGTTCGGGACGGCGGTGACGGCACCCCTCTTCAGGTACCATCCCGCGATAACCGCCCAGGCGTTCGCGACGATGGAGGCCCTCTTCGGCCACAGGGTGATCCTGGGGATCGGGACGGGCGAGGCGATGAACGAGGTCCCGCTCGGCTACCCGTGGCCCAAGTACGCGGAACGGAGGGACCGACTTATCGAGTCTGTCAAGATAATGAAGTCGCTCTGGAAGGGCGGCTTCGTCGACTTCGACGGGGAGTACTACAAGCTCAAGGCGGCGAACATCTACATGAAGTCCGACGTCCCCATAGTGATGTCCGCCCTGGGCCCGAAGATGTCCAAGATCGTCGGCGAGTACGGCGACGGGATAATCACCTCGGCGAAGACGCCGCAGTACATCAGCGAGGTCATCTTCCCGAACGTGGCGGCGGGCGCCAGGAAGTCCGGGAGGACCCTGGACGACCTCCTCAAGGTAGTCGAGATAGACCTCGCCTACGACGAGGACTACGACCGCGCCGTGAAGACGCTGAGGAAGTGGGCTGCGACGCTGATCAACGAGATGTTCACCACGGACATCTCCGACCCCAGGCAGATAGAGGAGAGGGGGAAGACCATCTCCGACAAGGAGCTCGCCGAGGTCTTCCCGATCGCTACCGACGAGAACGAGTTCATCAAGAGGATCGAGCAGTACTTCAAGTGCGGCTTCGACCACACCTACGTCCAGATCAACACCTTCGAGGAGGAGAAGGCGTTCAACCTCTTCGAGAAGAAGGTCTTGCCGTACTTCCGCTCAAATGGAGCGAAGTAACCCGGGTGGGAAGCGAAGAAAGGACCTGCAGTCGGCTTGAGCCTTAACGGCTCAGAGGGGTCGAACCGCGAGATTCCGCCTTCCGTGCGCGACTCTCTTCAACCTGATTAGCTCCTCGTCGAGCGTGACGAGCTCACCGATCCCGGCGGCCAGAAGGCTCCCTAGAATGAGCGCGTCCCTGCCGCCAAGCGAGTACTTGGTCGCGAGCTGGAGGCCGATTCTCGTAGTGGTCAGCGTCTGGTTGATGAAGAGGTTCCGTTCGTCGGCCGACGCCTCCAGCAGGACCCTTGATGCTTCCCCTCCCTCCCATTTCATCTTGAAGACGAGGGTGTGGTACGCCTCATGGATTACTGAGGGATTGAGGGCGACGGCTTCGCGTGACATCCTCTCAGTTCGCCGATGCGCCGGATGTCCCGCGTCGAGGTAGGCAACGAGCACGTTGGTGTCTATGCCCAGATGCTCTTGATCTCTTCTGGAGTGGGCCATGTTGGCTTCGCGGTCCTTTTCGGTTGGATCCCGTTCAGTTCCTTCCACGACCGCCGCTTGCTTCGGGCGCGTGTCATGATTATCCCTCCTTCTGCCTTCTCGAGGTCCACGACTGTACCCTCGTCGAGGCCAAGTTCCTTCCTCAGCTCCTGAGGTATCAGGACTCTTCCGCGCTCGTCAACGACCGTGTCCATTTTCCCATCTATTCAATGGGATTCCGCTTTTAAGCGTACCGCGCGCCCTTGACCGGAGGACGAGAGGCCGCCCTCAGGACGAGGTCCGTATTCCTAGGCGTCGGGCCTTCTCTTTACTATGATGAGGCTCGCGGAAGCGATGCCCAAGGCGAGGGCTCCCACCACTGTGAAGAGGATGGTCTGGTAGTTGCTTGTGCCAGAAGTCGCTGGAGTCGTA
>JBEKFK010000091.1:0-7237 GCA_050013375.1 Nitrososphaerales archaeon
AGGGACGCTGCTCGGTGCTCAGGCGGCTGGCGCCGCATGCGTCGAGGAGATAGGCACGACTCCCGGAGTCACGGCGAGCCGAGTGGCCGAGCTCCTCGACCGACAGGGAGGGGCCATAAGGGCGAATACCCTGATCGCCTAGGCGAGTTCTCTTCAGCGCATCCCAGGCTCTTCCTTCTTCTTGCGTCGGCGGCCGAGGATGAGGAAGAAGAAGATCGGGAGCCCGACCAGGAGCACCAAGAAGAGCCCCAGGAACACCATGAGCACGGCGCCCGTCCCCTTGCCTCCCGACGATGTGGACGCGTTGGAGGACGATGTCAGCGAGCTCGAGAGGGAGGACGTGATCGACGAGATCGTGCTAGAGATCGAAGAGATCGTGGAGGAGATGGAACTCGAGATCGAACTGGATATCGAGCTGACCGAGCTAGTGACCGCGTTTGTGATCGAACCGATTGCGCCCACGGACGTCTTCACCGTGTCGGTGACCGAGACGAAGAGCGAGACCAGCCTCGACTCGACCGACTGGACGAGGAACCCGTCGACGGCATTCCTGAAGAGATCGAGCTCCCTCTGGGCGACGGAAGCAAAGGTGACCGCATCCGAGATGAGCCGGGCGAGAATTGTGGTCCGGGAGGCCGCGTCAGAAATCACAAAGCTGTCCGCGACCGAGACCACCAGGTGCTCGATGTTCTGGGTCTGTGACTCTAGGCCGTCGACGTACTGATACGAATCCGCAAGCGCCCTGAAGAGCTGGAGCGAGCGCGAGAGGAGGTCAGAGAAGGAGATCGAGTCGGCCGCTCCCCTGACCATGTTCACTAGCCTCGAGGTGACGTCGGAGACGACGTAGGAGTCCGCCGCCCCCCTCGAGAGAGTCAGGACGCTCTGGCTCCCCGCCAGGAACCCGAACAAGTCGGAGACGACCGCGTTGAGACCGATCCCCCTGGCTATCGAGTCCGAGTATGCCACCAGGTCCCCGGCGACGCGCGATAGGATGCTGTTTGCGGAAGCCTGGTCGATGGCCGTGTACGAGTCGAGCACGGCCCTTGCGAGACTCGTGTAGACGCTGACGGCAGCCGAGAACGGGTAGAGGTCGCCCGCTACCCGTGAAAGGGTGCTTGTAGCCGATGCCTGACCGAGCATCGCGTAGGTGTCGGAGACCATCCTAAGCATGCCCGTGAACGCTCCGCCCGCTTCGGAGAAGGTAGAAGCGTCCAGGACTCCCCGCACGAGGTTGACCGCCCGCGCAGGGAGGTCTGAGAAGATGTACGCGTCCGAGATCCCGCCGAGGAGGGAGACCGCTCTCGCGACCGAGTCTCCGAGTCCGAACGCGTCCGAGGTCCCCCTTCCCAGGACTATGGACCTCGTTGCTCCCTCCGCGTAGCCGAACAGGTCGCTGATGGACACCCCAAGACCGAGCCCTCTCACAACACCGTCGGTGAGCGCATAGGCGTCGCTCACTGCCCTCCCGAACACACTCATCGCGAGAGCGGATTCGGAGAAGACAATCGCGTCCCCTGCCCCCCTGAGGAAGCCCAGATTGCTCGTGAGACTCTGGGTCACGGGCGAGGAATCGAATACCGCCCTCGAGATTGCCAGGGCGCCCAGCGCGCCCTCGATGAGCGAGATGGCGTCCGAGACGCTCCGGGTGAGGTCGACCCCCCTTATGGGCGAGTCCGACTGCACGAACGAATCCACCGCGTTTCTCAGGGCCGAGAGCTGGGTCGCGAGAGAGTCAGCAAATGCGAACGAGTCGGAGCCGGGGCGGCTGTAGATGCCGTGCGAAGTGACGCTGTCTACAAACACCGTGGAGTCCGAGGCGGGGCGCGTCGCCGTTGCGAGGTTGGATGCCACATCGGAGAACGCGAAGGTGTCTGCCGAGCTTCTCGCGTAGACGCCAGTGGAGTGCACTGAGTCTGAGAAGACATAGCTGTCAGAGACCGAGGCCAGCGTGACAGTCGTCGCGAATCCGGCGTTGATCGTGCCTGCGCCGGCTATCGAGGCAGTGGTGGAGGAGGAGGATGGGGATCCGAAGCTGATCGAGCCCAAGGCCGTCCAGATCGAGAAGACGTATCCGGCGTTGGGGGCCGCGGTTATCGGGAGCGAACCGTAGTTCTCCCAGATGTTGGTGCCAGACGGGCTCGTCGTGCCCGCTCCTGCGGGGCTGACCGTGAAGGAGACCTGGAACTGGTCGGTGTAGGCGTCGGGATGAGTGTTACCGCCGGTCGTGTCAGTGTACGTCGGGGTCGCCGGTACCCAGCGTTCTGTGGAGCTCACCGTCAGGACGCCCATCGTGACCGCGGTGTTGTAGTCGGCATATCCTGAGCAGGCGTCGGGCGTCGAGGTGCCAACGAGCGGCGCGTTCGTCATGCAGACCGTCTGCCCGGTGGAACCCAGCGAGGTCCCCGTGACTGTCACGCCAGAACCCGTGAGCTGGACGGCGTCGCAGTACGCGACCGAGAACCCGGTGCTGTCCGACTCCCCCGTCCATGTCTCCGTGACGCCCGTCTGGGTTGATGGGACCACTTCATAGGCGAGGACGCTCGGGAACAGGACCTCGGAGCTGATCTGCGTGAAACCCGTTGGAGGGACCGGGGTCCCCGAGCCAGCACTGAAGCTGAACAGAAGGTCGTTCGCGTTCGTGGTGGTCTCGCCGCAGGCTATCGTCCCGGTCGGGCTGGTGTTCCCCGAGTAGACGCCGGGGAGGGCGGCGTTGGGGTCGAAGGGCGCCGCTGTGTTGACGCCGGACACGGCGAACTCCTGAAGCCTGATGTTGCCGGTGCCCCCAGACCAGTAGATCGAGACCGTGTCCGACGAGAGCACTGTAGGGGCTATGGCGTACTCCACGATCAGGGTCCTGCCGTCGTTGGGCGCGCTGAACCTCTGGTACCAGGTCAACCCTGAAGTGTCGCTAATCCCAGTAACGGAAGAGCCGGTGTTTCCCGACATGACTATCACCACGAGGTCGTTTGCGTTCGTGGTAGAGATCGTCAGCGTCACGGGGGAGACCGGCGTGCCCCCCGATGTCGCCGAGTCGCCGTCGAGGAGGTACCCGGTGTCCCAGGTCGTCGGGACAGTGGGGACCGCCTCGTAGGTATTCAGGAGCTGCTTGTAGAAGTTGCAGTTGTCCGTGTTCCCCGGGGTCGTCTGGGTGAAGGAGCAGGCCCCGCTCCTAAGCCACTGGGTGTTCGCGGGCGCTCCGCCTATGGTGGAGGCTCCGATCACGACCGCCGCGTTGTAGTCCGCGAAGCCGGTACAGGACTGCGCTCCTCCGCCGTTGGGCAGGGTTATCGAGCAGATCGTCTGACCGGGCGAACCTAGCAACGAACCCAAGGCCGTCAGGGGAGCCAGCCCGTTGTCCCAGGTGGTCTGGGCGTTGGGCGTCGCCCTGTAGGTGTTCTGGATCTGCTCATAGTAGTTGTCCGTGTGGGTGTTCCCTCCGCCGGTGTCGGTGTACGAGGCCGTCCCTGGAGACCATCGCTCGTTGGCGCTCACCGTCAGGGTGCCCATCGTCGCGGCCGTGTTGTAGTCGGTGAATCCCGAGCAGGTTGCCGGGGACGAGGAACCTGCCACCGGGCCTTGCATCAGACAGATCGTCTGCCCGGATGCGCCCGTCGAGGTCCCGGTTACGTGGATGGAGGCGACCGTCCCCTGGATCGCGTCGCACCAGGTCGCCCAGTGCCCCGCAGAACTCAGGTCCCACCCCTCTGGAACTCCTCCCTGTGTGGAC
This sequence comes from Nitrososphaerales archaeon, assembly GCA_050013375.1. Taxonomy (GTDB): domain Archaea; phylum Thermoproteota; class Nitrososphaeria; order Nitrososphaerales; family Gagatemarchaeaceae; genus Gagatemarchaeum. Next base: position 3,728 of record JBEKFK010000091.1, read on the forward strand.
GACACGATCTCAAACGCCGTGAGCGAAGAAGGCGATCCCCCCGTCGACTGGATCTGGGTGAACCCCGAGGGGGCGGAGGTCACGGTGTTGGCCGAGTGGCCCAGGTAGGTGAAGAGCAGGTCGTTGCCGTTGGTCGTGGTCATCGTGCACGACGGAACCGTGCTGGACGGTGCCGAGTTCGTGCCCGGCAGGCTCGAGCTAGGGTCGAACGGGGTCGCCAGGTTCGCGCCGTTCACGGCGAATGCCGAGACGATCAGGTTGTGGTTCCCTGAAGGAACGTTGGTGCATGTTATCAGGTCGGCGGTGAGCCTGTTGGAGGAGACGGCATAGAACACCTCTATGACGTCGCCTCCTGTCCCGGTGAGGAGGGACCCTCTCTGGTGCCAGGTGAGGGAGGCGCCGTCCGAGACCGTGAAGCCCGTCTGTCCCGCGTTGCCCGCGCAGAACGTCACGATCAGGTCGTTCGTGTCCGACGTGGTCAGGGACGTCTGACAGGCCGCCACCGACGAGCAGACGATGGCGGAGGACCCGTCGAGGGACAGCCCTGAGACGTCCCAGGTCGAGGGGGTGAACGGCGACGCCTGGTAGTTGTTCTGGAACTGCTGATAGTAGCTGTCGGTGTGGGTGTTGCCTCCACCCGAGTCAGTGTAGGTGAGGGTAGCGGGTGCCCAGCGCTCGTTCGCGCTCACAGTCAGGACGCCCATCGTTATCGCGCTGTTGTAGTCGGCCCAGCCGGAGCACGAGACGGTCGAGGAGGTGCCGGACTCGGGGCCAGGCATGACGCAGATCGTCTGAGGATAGGTGCCCAGGAACGTCCCAGTGGCGCCAATCGGGAGAACGGCGTCCCTAATCGCGTCGCAGATGAGCGTATAGTAGCCGCCTGATATCCCCGTCCATGTGTAGGCTTGGCCGCTCAACGAAGTCACGACGAGACCGTAGGAGAAGACCGACGTGGCCCCAGACGCTGTGATGTCCAGCTGGGTCCAGCCCGCCGGTAGCGAAATCCCCGTCCCGTAGTTCCAGCCGTTGGCGCCGATGAGAACGTCGTCAGCATTGTTGGTCGACATGGAGCAGGAGACCTGGCCGCTGCTCCCCGCCACGTTCTCTGTGTTGACCGGCTCGGCGGAGCTGGAGTCGAACGGTGAGGCCGTGTTCGCCCCGCTCACGGCAAGCACCTCGACCTCTATGTTCTGGCAGGCGCCGCCGCAGTTGCCCGACCAGGTGAATGTGACCTTGTCGTTCGTCAGGGTCCCGGCAGAGATGGCGTAGAACTCGCACCCGATCCGGAAGTTCCCATAGCCACAGCCCCCGGAGATCCTGTTCGACCACGTCAGGCCGGCCGAGTCGGTCACCGAGAACGTGCTGAACCCGCTGCTCGAGCCCGAGGCCGTCACCATCACGACGAGTACGTCGTTGGGGTTCAAGGTCGAGAACGCAGCCGACTGACACGGGGAGGCCCCGCACCCCGTCAGGATGTGGGCGTCGATGGACGGGCCGGTCGCGTCCCATGTCGAGGGGACGGTCGGCGTCGCCACGTAGGTGTTCTGGAGCTGCTCGTAGTAGATCGTCGTCCGAGTGTTCCCACCCGTGATGTCGGTATAGGAGGTCGTCCCGCTCGCCTCCCACCTCACGTTCGCCGGGTCGGACCCCGAGGTCGTCGGGAGCGTGACGGCCGTGTCGTAGTCGGCGTAGGCGAGGCAGCTGTAGTCGCCGGGTGAGGGAGACGCCGGGACCGTGATCGTGCAGATGGTGGCCCCAGACGCACCGTAGAATGTGCCGGTCACGGTGAACGTGACGCTCCCCGTGAAGGTCCCGGGCGCCTGGGGGTGGACGTCGTAGGTGTTCTGGAGCTGGTCGTAGTAGTTCGCCGTGTAGGTGTTCCCTCCTGACAGCGGCGTCGGGGGCGACCCCTGCGAGAACCACCGCGTGCTCGCGGGGGCCCCCGTCGCGGTCGACGGTATCGTGACGGCCCTGCCGTAGTCGGTCCAGCCGGAGCAAGAGGCCGTCGTGGAGGACCCTCCCGTCGGGCTCATCGTGCAGACGGCCGAGCCGGCGGCGCCCGCCACGGTCCCGGTCACCGGTATCGTGAGGCCGTTGTCCCAGCTCTTCAGGTGCGGGGCGGCCTGGTAGGTGTTCTGGACCTGCTCGTAGTTTGTGAAGCTCCATGAGGCGCAGCTGCCCGAGACCGCGCCAGCGCAGACGGCGTCGGCGGCCGTGCTCCCGCCCCCCGAGAACCTGTCTCTGGTGTTCGCCGCGTCCGAGGGCTCCGTCGCGGTGAGGGTCACGGACGGGTCCACCACGACGTTGTGGACGCCTCCATCGCACGCCACCGCGGAGGGAGAGAGTGAATTCCCGCTGCTCTCCGAGAGGGAGAGCGTCGCGGCCGCGCCGCCGTTGTCCATCGAGCAGCTGACCGGGACCACGACGGTCCCGGGGAAGCAGACGACTATCTCGTCCCAGGAGGGAGAGGAAGACGAACTGGGGGTCAGCGTGGCCGTGGTCGCCGTGGATGCGGGCCAGTCCGCCCTGAAGGCGGTCGCGAAGTACTCGTTGGTGTAACCGCCGGTCGTCCCCTCGGTAGAGCCGACCTGCTGGAACGGCTGGTTCGAGGGGGTCGAGAACGTGGCAGAGCCTACTCCGGCGTTGAAGGAAGTCACCTCGACGCACATGTCGTCGGTACCAGGCGTGAAGGACGCCACTGATGCCGATCCCGCAGTACCCGAGTTCGTGACGATCTGGGGCGAGGTGGAGCTGATCCCGGAAATCTCGAAATTCCCGATGATCGAGGGTACCACGGAGCTCAGCGTGAACGACGGGCCCACGCCCCCGCCGTCTGGGCCGTTGTACTGTGCCATCCACATCTCGACGTCGTAGTTCGTCCCCGAGGACGCGACCTTGGTGTACGTGTCGGACGCGGCGTCGGTTACGCTGACCACGTGCGCGGTCGTCGCAGGGACCGCCAGGGCGATGATCGCGAGGAGATAGTCCCCCTTCAGCGCCGGCTCGACGCTGAGGGAGGCGGGACTGCTGTCTCGGTTGAAGAACCCTCTTCCCTGGTAGATCTCGTTCCCGCTCGAATAGGTGGGGAAGCACGCGATGACCTCATCCCATGCGGGCGAGGTGCTGGCGGCCGGCGTGAACGAAGCGGTGGTGGCTCCCCTGTTGGGATCCCAGTTACCCTTGAAGGAATCCACGACGTAGTTGTCCGTCCCCGCGCCGAACGCGGACGAGGACTGGAGATTGGCGTCGGACGGGGCGTTCGAGTAGAACCCCAGGCCGTTGAACGGAGTGACGGTAGTCCAGGGGTTGGAATTGGCGCTCCCCGAGTTGTCGGAAGCCGCGGCCTCGCAGAAGCTGCCGGTGCTCGGAGTGAAGGAGGCGACCGACACCAGGTTGCTGGACCCGTGGTTGGTCTCGGTCGTGGCGCCCAAGCAGCCCGACAAGCCGCCGGTGAATACCACCCTGAAGGCGTAGCTGGCCGTGGCCGTGGACTGGACCGTAATCGCGTCA
>JBEKFK010000092.1:0-7129 GCA_050013375.1 Nitrososphaerales archaeon
GGTGTGCGGACGGCCTTCCGCGGCCTTCTCGTGGTCAGAGGGAAGGGAAAGACCGAAAAGAGAGTGCATTTCATACTCCTCCATGTTTTCGAAGAGCTTCAGCGTGGCCGTAATGGTCTCGGACGCGAAGAAATCGGCGAAGTGGTACAAGTCGAAGCTGGGCTTCAACGCCTCGGTCGAGGACCACTGGGTCACCGTCTGGCCCAAGGGCGCGACCTGGAAGCTTCACCTCTGCGAGGGGAAGCTGGAGCCGGGGACTACGGGCATCGCCTTCTACACGGAGGACCTGGAGAAGGCCGTGGCCTCGCTCAAGAAGAAGGGCGTGAACTTCTCGAAGGACTACACAAAGGCCGAGTGGGGAGAGTTCGCCGGCTTCGACGACCCCGATGGAAACGTCTTCACGTACCTGAAGGGAAGCCCCTAGACGGCCCACCGTACGCAGAGAAGGGATGTTTCGGCGGCCTGACGGCAGGGGAGAGGCGGGACTCCGATGAGCCTTAGCGAGAAGGCGGGGACGGCTCTCGAGGCTCTTGGTCTGACCAAGACTCAGGTCAAGGCGTACGTCGCACTGATCGAGAAGGGGACCATGACCGCGAGCGAGGTCAGCAGGGCAGCGAGGATACCCTACTCAAAGGTCTACGAGGCCCTCGAGGGCCTGCACGCCAACGGATGGATAGAGGAACAGAAGAGCAGGCCCATACTCTATACGGCCAAATCCCCGGACACTGCGATCGATGAGATGAACTCCCGATACGAAGCGGAGAGGAGGGAGAGGGAGCAGCTCGTCCTGAAGGAGCTCACCGGGATCTACGAGAAGAAGGGAGAACAGGAGAGGCCCGAGATCTGGATACTTAGGGGCACCGCCGAGATACTCTCGAGGCTACGGACGATGGTCCTGGACTGCCGGAACGAACTGCTCATCGCGCTGCCGCTGGTCATCGCCCCCTACGCGGAGGAGATAGCGGGTATCCTCGCGGCCCTGAAGGAGAAGGGCGTCAAGATAGAGATCCTGACATCGAGGGACATCCCCGAACCGACCCTGACCGTCCTGGGCACGGTCGCGGAGGTGAAGAGCAGGGCGATGCTCTATGGAGGAGGGGTGATCGCGGACTCCAAGCAGGTCGTCCTGCTGCTCGGCGGAGGGGAGACGGACAGCTCCGCGCTGGCCATATGGGCGGAGCACATCGGCCTCGCCGGGTTCGCCAAGGACTACTTCCAGATCCTCTGGAACTCCCCTGACACGTCCAAGAAGAAGTAAGGCCCGCCCGAGGCGGAAAGCCTTTTGCTTGGGCAGCGGCCGGCAAACAAGGTCGCTTGATCAGAGACGAGTCGTCCGTGCTCCAGAGGCTCACGCTCGAGCTCGGACTTTCCCAGGGTGAGGCCGAGACCTACATCAGGGCCCTGAGGGAGGGCTCGATACGAGTGGGAGACCGAGGTGCACTTCCTCTGCTGGCGAGGGGGATGCTCATCCGGGCAGCCGACGAAAAGGTCTATCTTCCGGTCCACCCGAGGCTGGCAATATCCAACTTGTTCAGGTCTCTCCCCGACAGGACATCGGCCCCGATGAAGGCCAAGAGGAGGATGGCCGACAAGCTTACCTTGGAGCTCATCCCGGCCTACGAAGCGAGGAGAGGAAGAGAATGAGCCAGCCGGCGCACGAGCACGAGATAGTAATGATCGGGATGGTCAACGTCAACAGGGACAATTACCTGCAGGGGACGGTCGACGTGTGGAGGTGCAGGTCGTGCAGGAGGCTCTTCTGCGACGACAAGAGGTACGGAGAGCCGCTCCGACCCAGCGTCGGGTTCGAGGAGATCGGCCTCAACGAGCAGTGGGCGATACTGACCTGCACGAACATCAGAGAGGTCTACATGATGAGCCTCGGGGTCGAACCCGGAAAGAGGATCAGCCACACGTGCAAGGACGGTGCTGCGCACGAGTTCACCGTGCTCGAGGACTGGACCATAGCGCCCGACGACGGGGAGTCTGTGCACAGGCTCTTCATGGTCAAGGACAACGTCAACAAGCACATCGAGGCAGGGTTCTACAAGCTCCGGATGCTGAAGTAGTTGAAGCTGAAGACGGTCGCATCTGCTGTCAGCCTTGTCAATGGAGCGTGGCTGGTCGCTGCAGGCGCATACTGGCTCCAGGTATTCAGCTTCCCACAACTCGGATTGGGCCCGCAGTCGGAAAACTGGATCGTCCTCGCGCTTGGCGTGATCCTGGCGCTCGATTCCGCCTTTTGCTACTTGGGCTGGGTCGAGGCCCTCTACGCCTCGGCCGCGATCTCTGCCCTCGGCGTCATGGGCATAGCAATAGGCGGGGTTGAGTTGACGACGCTGGCGTTTGCGTTTTCTGCTCTTATTGGTCTCTTGACGATTGCCCTGGACATCCTTGCTGCGCGAAGGAAGGTATTCATCCCTGAGGAAGACCATCCTCTGAATCTTCCGGTGTTCGGTTAGAGTCTGAAGAGGGAGAGCTCGCCAGCCTCCACCATTCTGGCCATTCTCCGCCTGGCATCTCGCACGCCAACGGCGTAGTAGGAAGAGCCGCTCCAGTCCAGCAGAGGCAGCCCCCGACGAGCGACGCCGAGTGCGACGCTCTGCTCACCCTTCTGAAGGTGCACGAACGCCGCGCAGACGAGTATCAGCCCCTGCAGGAGCTTCTTCTCCTGGCCCTCGGCGACCCTCCAGAGCGACTCCAGGACCTCGTGTGCTTCCCAGAACCTCTCAGCGTTGAACAGCGAGACAGCCTCGGCCACCGCCTGCTCCTTTGGGAGGAAGGGTGGTGTCTGCTGAAGGTCCTTGGCGAACTCGGGCTTCCCCAGGGGCGCGAGGGCGGCCAGGACGACCTCGAAGTCCCGCCGCGTGGGGGCGAAGACGTCGATCTCGAGGGCGCCGTAGGAGGTCCACTTCGGGTTCACCGCCTTGGCGCCGAGGTTGGCCGCGACGCTCCTCACGGCCGCTAGGAACGCAGGGCGGTCGGGGTCGCGGGGTTCGAGCCTGAGCAGGAACCTCATGGGCGAGCGGGTGTCCCTAGATGACGGGCTCGGAACTCAAGATCGTGGATCACAAATCACCAGGGCTAATGTCGTCACTGCCCGCCTCTCCCGCACAAGTCGCGTCCAGCATATCATTCTTTCGCGGCGGGCATCGGCTCCGACCCGTGGAAGAGCACCCAGTGCCACCTGTCGCCGCGCTTCTCGAAGACCCCGCTCAGCCGGTACGGCGAGACGGTCTCGGTCTTTCCCGCCCTGGTGTGGCACTCGCCCTTGGCCAGCACCCAAGCCACCGAGCCTGATTCCGCCAGGATGTGCCACTTCCACTCCCACCGGTACGTCTCACGTCGCGAGAGGAGCCTCTTGAAGACCACCCGTATGTTCTCGCGGCCGACCCCCATCTCCCAGTCCTCCGAGCCCATCATGACCACTTCCGCGTCGGTGGCGAAGAGGCCGAGCGCTCCCTCGACATCCTGCTTCGAGAAGCTGTCGCTGAATGCCCCGAGCAGGGCCAGGATGGCCTCCTCGGTCTCGGCGTCGGCCTTCATGGACCAGCGAGACGGTCCGGGACCTCTTAAGCGTGAGGGTTCACAGGCCGCCGACAGGGCGGCCCTAGGTTCAAATATGGGCGAATAGCGCTCCCGAGATGGAGGGGTCGACGGTGGTAGAGATTGATCTGACATGCCATCTAGAGGGATTCCGGAGGTTCCTGATCAACAGCACGTGCAGGAGCTTCATCCCCGAATCGTACCTCAGGGACGACGAGGTCTTCCCCGAGAAGGAGATGGACCCGGGGTCGATCTACATCGAGGCAGCGGACAAGGTGACCCTCAAGAAAATCAGGGACATCACCTTCATCAACGCCCAAGACATACTTGGGATAATCTACACCTCAAAGAGCGGGAACACGAAGCTGAAGTGGCGCCAGGCGAGAGGCCCCATGGGACGGCTGACGGGCGACGCCAGCAACAACAGCCTGGTCAACATGTCCATGGCAAGGATACTGACGCCACAGGAGGTCGAGGAGATAATCCAGAACGCCGGGAGGGGTCCGCAGGAGCCCATGGAGCGGCAGGTCGACGAGCCAGGCATATCCGGCGACGAGCCTCCTTTCCCCGAGGCCGGCCAGACCGCGGCTGAGCTCCTTGGGGTGGAGCCCGAGGCACCAAGGCAGGAAGACGACGGCGAGACTGGATAAGACATTCGCCTCACTTTAATACCGGCGCGATTTCAGTCGGAACATGGTTCAGGTCAGGGTACACAGGATAAGCAGCGTTACCGAACCGCTCACTGGTCTGCCAGCCAAGCAGATAGAGCTCGTAGAGGTGAAACAGAGGGGCAGCCAGGCCTACGGCATGGGCGACGAGGGGAGGATGGTCCAGAGCATGGTCAGCCAGCTGCAGTCGATGGGGCTGGTGCCCCAGGTCAGAGAGATGGTCTTCCCGAAGGTGACGATGGTCCTGACCGAGAGCGAGTACGACATGTTCGGGCTCCGGCTCGACGTGAACGACGTCTACGACCTCGAGATAAAGAACGGGAGCCTGGCCCTCAAAAAGTCCACCGAAGGGACCTAGACCCTCCGCTGGGTTTTGGAAGAAGGCAGTTATACCAGCCGGCGCCGTTGGTCCACCGACTTGCCGAAGGTAACTGTCGGCGACAGGGCACCAGAATTCTCGCTCCGCTCGCAGAGCGACGAGGTGGTCCGGCTCAGCGACTATCTTGGAAAGAAGAACGTCGTCCTCTACTTCTACCCGAAGGACTTCACTCCAGGGTGCACCGCGGAGGCGAAGGGCTTCAGGGACAGTTACCAGGAGTTCAGCGACGGCGAGACCGAGGTGATCGGGGTCAGCTCCGATAGCGTCGAGTCCCACGGCCGCTTCTCGCGGGAGTGCAGCCTCCCGTTCAAGCTTCTCAGCGACTCTGCAAGGGAGCTGCGGGACGCCTATGGGGTATCCTCCACTCTGGGAATGGCCGGACGCGTGACGTTCGTGATCGACAAGCAGGGCATCGTGCGGCTCGTCTACTCCTCCCAGCTCCGGCCGACCAAGCACATCAGGGAGGCTCTGGATGCCCTGAAGGCCGCGAAGGAAGCCCAGAAGGCTACCTGATCACGAGGACGCTGCAAGGGGAGTGCGATACGAGAGCCCCAGAGACGCTCCCCAGGAGGAGCTTCTTGAATCCGCTGAGGCCCCTCGTGCCAACCACGATGAGGTCAACCCTCCACTCCTGCGCGTATTCGGAGATCGCCTCGACGACGGAGGGGACGTTCTCCGTTATCTCTCCCCTGACCTTCACGCCCCCAGCCTCCGCCCTGGAGACGATCCCGGCCACGAAGGCCTCCGCGTCCTTCTTGGCTCGGTCGTAGAACTCCTCAGAGACCGGTCCGGACCCCACGGCGCCCTGGACGCCGGTCGCCGCGTAGACCGGGGTCGGGATGACGCTGAGAACGTACAGGTTGGTTTCGTCCCTCTTCGCGAGGTCTATTGCCATCTCGGCGGCCCGCATTGAGTTCTGAGAACCGTCGACCGCGACCAGGATACCCTTGAACGAGCTCAACACGGCGCTAGGCCCGATTCTGTCTTAAGAAGATGATGGTATGAGCATGGCAACCGCGCCGGGGCGAGGAAGCCCGACGCGGGGAGCATGTCGGTTCCCGGCGATGATGGTCTGCGCCTGCTCTGCCGCTTAAATAGCGTCGCGTCGAATTGTGGGTGCCTTGGTAGACGAGAGCGCTAATCCTGCAGGCCCCAGCGAGCAACCTCCGGCCCAGACGTCCGGCACTGGCTCACCGAACCCCACGCAGCCGACACCTGCGCAGCAGACGGGACAGACCGACCCGACCCAGCCGGCTCAGACTGCGCAGGGTGCCGAGACCACCAAGGACTCCACGCAGGAGACCGAGGAAACCGAGAGCACCGAGGAAGAGACCGCCGGAACCGACGCCGGGTCGGGGACGCAACCGGCGCAGACGCAGACCAATGACGATCAAACGGTCCCGGACGCCGGAACCGACATTCCCGCCGGAAACCCCGGGATCTCCCCGCCGGCCGGGACAAACCCGGGAACAAGTACGCCCGGCACCCCGGACCCTCCGAACTACCCGACGACCACGGGATTGCCAGGTACCGGTCCGGGCGAAGAACCGACGCCCAGCCCGGACAACTCCGGTATCCCGCTGCCGGACCCCCAGCCGCCGGTTCCATACGACCCGAGCGCAGCGCAGCAGTCCAACAAGTACCAGTGGGGCTACTGTGTAGGCCTAGGCCAGGGATGGGATGCGGGGGTGGCCGGATACCAGACTCCGGAGCCCACGGGCGCATACCCCAGCGCCGTGCCGTTCATTCCCCTTCCTCCGCCCGGAGACAGCGGTGACGATTACCAGCACGGTGTCTTCATGGGGTTCGCGAAGGCGTATCAGTGGGGGAAGAACTACGCCGAGGATGCCGCCGAGTTCGCGAAGGACCCCGGCGACCCGAGTGGATCCAATGCCAAGGACATGGCCGACCAGCTCGCGTCGGCCTACGAGGAGTGGGCCAGCAACTTCTGTGCCACCATGGGAGTCGCGCCTCCCGGAGGGGCAGCCCTCCAGCAGGGGAACATGGGGTACTTCAACGATGAACCCGACGACCCCGGGGAGTCTTCGAATCTCGGACCCGGGTCGGACGACGGAACGGTTGCGGTCGACGCCAGCATAGGCGCCGCGGGCGACGACCTGGGGGCGGAGAAGGCCGGTCAAGCCGCGGACGAAGCGCAGGCAGAGGGCAAAGAGGCGGCGGCGGCCAAAGCCCGTCAGTACGCCCAGACCAGCGCCCAGGACGCACAGCAGCAGGCCGATGTCGCCTGCAGCGCCGAGGCTGGTGCAGCGGCAGAGGGTTCTGGGAGCGCCCCGAACTCGGAGATCGCGGCTGCGGACGCTAAGCAGTCGGCGCAGGACGCCGAAGAGTCCGCCCAGAGCTAGGAGAGACTCGGAATCCCAGATGACCCTCCGGGAATAGGTTTAACTGACCCTTTCAGGGGGAACCTGCTCGACAAGATTCGGGAGCGGCGTTGATCCAGTGGTTAGGATATAGGCTTCCCAATCCAGAGCGGAGGAGAGAGCCTGTCGCGCGAGTTCGAATCCCGCACGCCGCA
>JBEKFK010000093.1:0-12267 GCA_050013375.1 Nitrososphaerales archaeon
GAGAGCAGACCCTTGGTGTAGGGGTGCATCGGCTTCGAGAAGAGGTCGTACACTCCCGAGTCCTCCACGACGTCGCCCGCGTACATGACCACGACCCTGTCGGCGACCTGGCTGGCGACGCCGAGGTCGTGGGTGATCAGCATGATGCTGGTGTTCACCTCCGTGATCAGCTCCTTCATCAGCTTCAGGACCTGGGCCTGGGTCGTCACGTCCAGGGCGGTCGTCGGCTCGTCGGCCACGAGGAGCTTGGGGCGCTGCGAGAGCGCCATGGCGATCATCACCCTCTGGCGCATGCCCCCCGAGAGCTCGAACGGATACCTCTCGAGGACCTGCTCTGGGTCGGCGATACGGACCAGCTTCAGCGCCTCCACCGCCTCCTTCTTGAGCTCGGGAGTGAGCTTCCTCTTCGCCTTGACGGGCTTGGCGTTCTTCTTGCGGTCCGGCTTGTGGAGGTCCTCTATCGCCTCGGGGTCGGCGACGTCCATTCCGGCCGACCTGCTCTCCCGGATGAGGATGGCCTCGGCCATCTGGCTCCCCACCTTGTAGACCGGGTTCAGGCTGGTCAGGGGCTCCTGGAAGATCATGGCGATCTCCGTCCCCCGGTAGGACCTCAGCTCCTTCGGCTTGAGCTTGACGAGGTCAGTCCCCTTGTAGACTATCGAGCCCTCGAGGACCTTCGCCGGCGGGCTGGGCAGGAGCCCGATCATCGAGAGCGCCAGGGTGGACTTGCCGCACCCGGACTCCCCGACGACGGCGAGGAACTCCCTCTCGCCGATGTCGAGGTCTATCCCGTTGAGGGCGACGAGCCTCCACTCGTGGAACTCGTAGGCTATCTTAAGGCCGTCGATCTTGATCAGGCTCATGCCGAGGACTCCTCCAGCGCGTCACGGAACCCGTCCCCGAAGACGCTGAACCCGACGACCGCCAGGGCGATGGTGAGCCCGGGTATCACAGGGAGCCACGGCGCGGAGATCAGGTAGTCCTGGTAGTTGCTGACCATGTACCCCCAGTCGGGAGCCGGGGGCGGTATCGAGAGGCCGAGGTAGCTCAGCCCCGAGTAGACGAGCACGACGGTGCCGAGGTCGAGGGTGGCGTAGACGACGAGGGTGAGGAAGATGTTCGGTATCACGTGCCGGACGACTATCTTGAATGTCCCGAACCCCGAGGTCTTCGCGGCCTCGATGTAGTTCTGGTGCGCGACCTTGAGCGTCTCCCCCCTGGAGAGGCGGGCGTAGGCGGGCCACCAGACCATCATGAGCGCGAACGCCATCGTGAGTATGCCGGGGCCGAGCCTGGCGACGATGGCGATGGCCAGTATCAGGGCGGGGATCGCGAAGAAGATGTCCGTGACCCTCATCAGGGCCTCGTCGAAGAGGCCGCCGCGGAACCCAGCGAAGCAGCCTATGGAGATGCCCACTGCGAGCGCGACCCCGACGACGGCGAACCCGATCGAGAACCCGTTGGGGGTCGCCGCGATGATCCTGCTGAAGACGTCCCTCCCGAGCTGGTCGGTGCCGAAGAGGTACCTCGCCGACGGCGCCGCGAGGGGAGGCCCGACCGGGATGATGGGGTTGTAGGGCGTTATCTGGATGTGCAGCAGGGACGCCACCTCGACGACGAAGGCGACGATGACGAACGCGAGGATTATCCCGCCGCCGATCATCATCTCCTTGTTCCGCCGGATGCGCACTCCTCCGGTGATGAAACCCAGCCGCCCGACGCTCTTGCGCGCCGGACGGGTCGGGGCGGGGGAATCCTTGTCTGCCATGTTAGCTATACCTGATCTGCGGGTCTACGACGACGTAAAGGATGTCGGCGGAGAGGTTCGTGATGACGATCAGCGACGCGAAGATCAGCGTGGTGGCGAGTATCCCCGGGTAGTCGGACGCGAGAAGGGCCTGGACGACGTACTGGCCCATCCCCGGATAGGCGAAGATGTTCTCCACGAAGACCGTCCCGGTAAGCAGGTAGGTGACCACCAACGACGAGACCGTCACGACCGGGATGAGGCCGTTCCTGAGGCCGTGGCTCAGGAAGACTGTCCTCTCGTCCACGCCCTTCGCCCGGGCCGTCCGGATGAAGTTGGAGTGCATGACGTCGAGGACGGAGCTCCTGAGTATCCTGGTCACCACACCGAAGGTGGTTACGGCCAGGGTCAGCGACGGCAGGATGACGTGGATCAGCGCGCTCTTGAGGTAGGCGAAGTTCCCCTCGATCAGGCTGTCGAGCATCGGAATCCCGGTGATCGGGTGCGGGGCCTGGATCGCGATGTCGGCCGCGCCCCCGCTCGGCAGCCAGTGGAGGAAGTACACGAGGAGTATGAGCAGAACGAGCCCTATGAAGAACGGAGGTGAGGAGTACCCGGCGAGGTAGAAGCCCCTGATGCCGGCGTCGAGAGGCTTCTTGTGGTAGTACGACGCCAGTATCCCGAACGCCACCCCCATCACCAGGGTGAGGATGATCGCGAAGAACGCGATCTGAAGGGTGAAGGGAAGGGTCTGCTCGATGACCGTTATCACGGGCGTGAAACCCCTGGACGGCGAGACGCCGAGGTTGCCCTGGGCGAGCCCGACGACGTAGTAGTAGAACTGCGTGTAGATGGGCGCGTCGAGGTGGTACTTCGCCACGTAGAGCTTCACCAGGTTGGGGTGGAGCGCCGCGGACTTGCCGAGCCAGGCGTAGATCGGGTTCCCGAAGCTGTGAGATATTACAAATGTTATAACCAGCACTCCGAGGAGGACAAAAACCGCGAGGAGAAGCCTGCGCGCGATATAGCGGCCTATATCCACGAGGCAAAAGTTCGGTTCTGAGTTATTTATCGATATTGGTGACAGAGCCAATCGTCGAATGTGACCGCCGAAGGCCACCCCAAACCGGTCCAAGCGGCCTCGGCGCTATGCCCGTGCCCCGGGAGCGTCCGCGGACCGTGGCTGGGACCCCTCGTCGAACGTGATGCAAATCTTAAATCGAGTCGGCCCGCCCGAGGGACCTGCACATGGGGTCAACCCTGAACGGCAAGGTCACCATAGTCACCGGGGCGGCTTCCGGCATCGGGAGGGGGGCGGCGATGGTCTTCGCCGCCAGCGGGGCCAAGGTCGTCGTCGCCGACATCAACGAGGAGGGCGGGAGGAAGACCGTCGAGGAGATCCGCGGACGGGGAGGCACGGCCATCTGGGTCAGGACGGACGTCTCCAGCGCCGCCGACGCCAAGAACTGCGTGGCGAGGGCCGTCGAGGAGTTCGGGAGGCTCGACTGCCTCTTCAGCAACGCGGGGTTCAACCCGACGGGGACGGTCGTGGAGACGACCGAGGAGCTCTGGGACAGGCTGATAGACGTCAACCTCAAGGGGATGTTCCTGATGTGCAAGTACTCGATCCCGGAGATGAAGAAGGCGGGGAAGGGATCGATAGTCTGCACGGCGAGCGTCGACGGCGTCCTGGCGATCCGGAACGAGGCGGCCTACATAGCCTCGAAGGGCGGGATAATCTCGCTGGTGAAGGCGATGGCGCTCGACCACGCGCTCGAGAACATCAGGGTGAACTGCATCCTTCCCGGGGCGATACGGACGGCCCTCTATGAGAAGTTCATCGCGGAGAACCCGGGGATCGAGGACCAGGCCAAGGAGCACCCAATGAACAGGATAGGGGAGCCGGAGGAGGTCGCCGAGGTCGCGATGTTCCTCCTATCGGACGCGCCCTCGTTCATGACCGGGGCCATCGTCCCGGTCGACGGCGGGTACTCGGCGGCGAAGACCTGAGCGCCACGGGAGGCGGTCAGACGATGCTCCCGAGGCCCGAGTAGTTCGTCCCCGTCAGGCGACCGCCCCCGAACCTCGCGAGCGAGAAGGTCGACCTCTCGAAGGTCCCGTCGGCGGTCCCGTCCAGCATCTCGGTGACCATGACCCCGAAGGCCGGACACATCTTGAAGCCGTGGCCGCTCAGCCCGACGCAGGCGTAGACCCCCGGGAGGCCGATGCCGGCGAGGCCGTCGACGATGGGGATCTCGTCGGGGGTCGTGTCGTACATCCCGTAGAAGGAGCGCTGGATCGTGGCGTCCTTCATCGCCGGGAGCCGCTCCATCATGGACTGCGAGTAAGCAGAGACATACTCCTCCGGGACCTGCACCGGGCACTCCTCCGGCTCGACGGTGGCCTTGTCCAGCTCGGCGTCGATGCTCCCACCGTACAGCAGCGAGCGGCCCTCGGGCTTGTAGTACGCCCGCCTGATGTAGTCTGAGACTATCACCCTGGTCCCGAGGTAGCCCTCGGGGCGGCGGTAGATGATGACGGGGTGGGGGACAGCCCTTATCGGCGGCATGTCGGCCGGGACGACACCGCTGGCGGCGAGCAGCCTGTTAGTCCACACGTTGGTGCAGAGGACGACCTTCTGGGACTCGAGGGTCCTTCCGTCGCCCAAGAAGAGCGTGCTCGAGCCGCCGGACGTCGAGAGCCGTTCCACGCGGGTGTTGGTGAGGACGCGGGCCCCCAGCGACTCGGCCATCAGGGCGTAGGTCCTGGCGGTCGAGACCGGGTCCGCGTAGCCGCTCTCGGGCTCGAGGACGAAGTGGTTTACGTCACCGACCTCGACCTCGGGGAAGAGGCGCCCGGCGTCGCGCCTGTCAAGCACATCCTCGCGCGCCCCGACGCCCCTGAGCATCGCGACGTTCCTCTCGGCGGCGGCCCAGTGCTCCTCCGAGACCAGGAAGAGCATCCCGGATTTCACGAACCCGGACCCCTCCATCCCCCGCAGCACCCCCAGCGAGTAGAGCGCCATCCGGGCGAGCGTCTCGTTGCTGTAGTGGGTCCTGACGTTCGCCGAGGACCTGCTCGTCATCCCTCCCCCGACCTGGTCCATCTCGATCAGCGTCACCCTGTGGCCGGCCTTCGAGAGGTGGTAGGCCACGCTAGCCCCGGTCGACCCGGCTCCGACTACGGCGACGTCTTCCCTGTTCAAACGCCCGTCCCGGCCCCGTCCGGGATATTACCGTTTGGACGTCGCGACGGCGCGGGCCCGACAACGCTTAAGTAAAAATCCGCGGCTGCAGGCGCTCGTTGTCGGAGTTCAAGCACCTCTTCACGCCGATTGAGCTGGGTCCGATCGTCCTCAGGAACCGGATCTACATGACGCCGCACGCGACGATGTTCACGTCTGACGCCCGGGACAACCTCCCCGGGGATACGATAGCGCTCTACATGGCCGAGAGGGCGAAGGGGGGCGCCGGGCTCGTCGAGCTCTCCATGGCGATAATCGGCCAGGAGGTCGGCCAGACCTCGCCGGACACGGACGCGCACTTCAGCCCGCTCGCCGGCGGCCACCCCATGACGCTGACCGGGCGGTGGCCGCTCAGGGCCAACGACCCGCGGATAGTCGAGGGGTACTCCAGGCTCGCCAGGGCGGTGCACGAGCACGGGGGCAGGTGCTTCATCGAGCTTGCGTCGGGCGGGACCAACGTGGGCAACGAGAAGGGCGTCTCGCGGTACCCGTGGCCCTCGCACCCCCTTCACGTCCTTCCCTTCACTCCGATGGAGCTCACCGACGAGGAGATCGAGGCCCAGGTCGCCGCCTATGGCAGGGCCGCGGCGCTGGTGAAGGAGTCGGGGCTCGACGGGGTCGACATCCACGGGACCCACGGTGCGATAGTCTCGGAGTTCCTCTCGGCCGTCATGAACCAGAGGAAGGACAGGTGGGGCGGGCCACTTGCGAGCCGGATGAGGTTCCTCGAGGAGATAATCAAGAGGATAAGGGAGAACGTGGGGAGCGACATAGCCGTAGGCATGCGCCTCATGGGCGACGAGCGCTTCGAGGGCGGGAACGGGCCGGCGGAGGCGGCGGAGATCGTCCGGGCGCTCGACGGGAAGCTCGACTGGGTGACGGCCGACCAGGGCTACTCCCCCCAGCAGGAGGACTGGCAGGCGGTGCCAATGTACGTCGAGAGCGGCTACAACCTGAGGATAACGAACCCGGTAAAGGACGCGGCGAAGAAGACCAAGGTGGGGGTCGTCGGCAAGTACATCGACCCGGTCTACGCCGAGAACATCCTCGCCAAGGGACAGGCCGACATGGTGGCGATGACCAGGGCGCTCATCGCCGACCCCGAGCTTCCGAACAAGGCGATGCGGGGCAGGGTGAACGAGATACGCCCTTGCATAGGGGCCCTCCAAGACTGCTGGGGCCGGATGATCAGGGGGCTTCCCATCTCTTGCACCGTGAACCCAGCCGCGGGCAGGGAGAAGGAGTGGGGCGCGGGGAGGACCGCCGCCCCGTCCCGGGCGAAGAAGGTTCTGATCATCGGAGGAGGGCCCGCCGGGCTGGAGGTCGCCCGCGTCCTCGCGGAGAGGGGGCACAGGCCGGTGATTTACGAGAGGTCGAGGGGGCTGGGCGGCCAGGTCCTCACGGCCGCGAAGCTGCCCGGGAGGGAGAACCTCAGGGCGATCGTCCAGTGGCAGATAGAGCGCATCTCGGAGATGGGCGTCGAGGTGAGGTTCGGGATGGAGGTGACGCCGGACGCGGCGGTCGTCGACTTCATCCTGGGCGAGGAGAAGCCGGACGCGGTCGTGGTCTCGACGGGCTCGTCCGCGATACGGACGGGGTTCCAGCCCTACACGATGCACGACGTCCTCGGCTGGGACCAGCCCGTGGTCTCGACGGATCGCGACGTCTGGGAGGGGAGGGCCACCGCCGGAAAGAGGGTCGTGATCGCCGACACCCTGAGCTTCGTCGAGGCGCCCGGGCTGGCCGAGCACCTTGCACGGCACGGGAGCGAGGTGGAGATAGTCACTCCCCTGGCCAACATCGCCATGGAGACCAACCTCTACAACCACTGGGACCACCTGCTACCACGCGTATACGGAGCAGGGGTGAGGATCTCTCCGTTCACCTGGGTGAGGCGCGTCGAAGGGAACCAGGTCGCGCTCTACAACGTCCACCTCCCGGCGAAGGAGAGGCTGGTCGAGGTCGACAACCTGGTCCTGATCACGGGGAGCATGCAGAACGACACGCTCTGTCAGGCCTTCAAGGGCAAGGTCGAGGTCCACGTGATCGGGGACGCGAGGATAGGCGGCGCGAGGGTCGGGAACGCCATGTACGACGCCGGGAAGCTCGGAAGAGAGCTCTGACCTAGACTGGATCGTCGAGATGCTGTTCGTGGCTGTGAACGCGTTCACGCAGGCCTGGACTGTCGGGTTGGAGTAGCCGGGCCAGTTGCCCCAGAGGGAGGTGTTGCTGACGAAGGTCACCCAGTAGTCAGCCGGTGTAAGGGTCGCAGGTCCCCAGCCGAAGCCGGAGTTCACGAAGGCCAGCTGCCCTATCTGTGCCGCGTTGGCCACGTTGGTGGAGTACGTACCGTAGGGCACGTAGTACGCCGATGTCGACTGGATGGAGATGGTGACGGTGATCCCTATCGCCGCCAGGTCGGTCTTGACCACCTGGGCTGCGCTTGAGCAGTCCTGGCAGCCCGACTGGACGTCGAGGGCGAAAGCCGGGAAGTTGGCTGTGTTGAGGCTGGCGTTGGCCAGTATCTGCTTCGCCTCGGCTATGTTGTACTGGTAGGCCGAGTAGTTGCCCAGGTCGTAGAACTGGGACCACGCGGGGTACTCCGGTCCGACGTAGGGCTTCAGCTCGCCCTGGTAGGCGGTGTCAGAGAGCTGGGTGTAGTTGATCGCGTGGACGATAGCCTGCCTCACTGCCGTGATGTTCGTGGGGTAGATGTTCGGGTTGAGCCCGATCAGCGCTACCTCGCCGTTCCACGGGGGCTGGGTCAGGTACTGGTACTGTGAGTTGCCGGTGACCGAGGACCAGTCGCTGGCCTCGATCTCGGCGATCTGCGCGGCACCGGTGCTGAGGTCCGTGAACCTCGAGACATCGTCGGCCTTGACCTGGACGATCACGTTCGTCGCGTGGCCTGGATCGAGCAGCGGCTGCGCCTTGAGCTGGGCCGCGGTGATGCCGGAGTCCCAGTATGTCGAGCTCTGGGTGAATGAGACGTAGGCGTTGTCGGACTCTCCGGTCACGACGTAGGGTCCGGTCCCGGGTATCGGGCTGAGGTTGAAGTTCTGGTTGAACTGTGTCGGTGTCCCGAACCCTCCGTTGTTGAGGAGGTAGTTCACGTCGTAGATGAGGCCGTCATAGACGACCAGAGCGCCAGGGAACCATAGGAACGGGCTCTGGAGGTGGAAGACTATCTGGCTTGAGTTGGTGACATAGATGGGCCAGTTCTGGTTCTCCATCATGGTGATGACCTGGGAGGTGGGGCTGTTCAGGCCGCTCGAGGTCAGCGTCGCGATGGTCGACGGGCCGAAGTTGACGTTCGTCATGTTGAAGAAGTCGTAGGACTCCATCCACGTCGAGCTGTTCCCGGACAGGTAGTAGAAGCCGTACATCTCCGCCCACACCTGGTAGGCATTGAACGAGTCCCCGTTCGAGAACTTGATTCC
The DNA here is from genome assembly GCA_050013375.1 of Nitrososphaerales archaeon. GTDB lineage: Archaea > Thermoproteota > Nitrososphaeria > Nitrososphaerales > Gagatemarchaeaceae > Gagatemarchaeum. The sequence goes on from JBEKFK010000093.1 coordinate 8,432, forward strand.
CTGCCTCAGGTTGAAGGTGTACGTCTTTCCGTCGGGGGAGATGGTCCAGCCGCTCGCGAGGCCGGGAAGGTACTGGATGTTCCCGTTGCCATACTCGGCCGTCTCGTTGGCGAAGACCAGCGGCTGGTAGACCGTGTAGGTGAGCCAGTTGGGCCATGGCAGCTCGGAGAGTGCGTAGAGCTGGTTCAGGTTGTCGATGGGCCAGGCGGCCGCGTCTATGGTAAGGGTTTGCACCGAGGAAGACGACGAAGCGGCCGTCGAACTCTGCGTGGTGGTCGAGCTCGACGAGCGGGTGGAGTAGTATACCACGCCTGCAGCTGCGGCGATTACGAGTACGATGACGATAGCTATGCTTGCCGTTCTTGTTATTGCGGTAGATTTCCGTCTGAACAAGTGGTGGTCATCGTGTGAGTTGCAAGTTATATAAGTATTCGTGAGATTCTTGCTCCTTCCTTCACCCCGGCCGCGACGCGGGGAGCGACTACTTCGGAGGGCAGGGTGACTCCGTGCTAGGCAAACCCCCCGACGTCAACCTCTCAGGCTCTACACGATCCGGGTTCTGTCGACGCGTCAGGATCGGAACGTGTACCAGGACTGGGACCTATGCTACGACCACCTTCGGGACAAACTGATCAGCGGAGCTCTGATCTCCTTTGCTGTGTCAACGGGGGCCCCGCATGGATTCGCAGAACACCAGAGGCTCCGACCCTTGGTTGGAGAAATAGTCCCACTGACCGTGCCCTTCCGGGACGCGGTCAGAGAGCCTCGGCGCTTTCGCGGACGGGGGAACTACAGGTTCTGCCCGTTCACGAACTGGACGGTGTTGAAGATCGCTGTCGACGACTGCCCGCTGAAGACCGGGTCTCCGAGGAAGCTCTTGACGATCTGGTTGTTGAAGACGATCGAGCCTCCACCGAAGAACAGCTTCACGCTGCCCAGCCAGATGTACGGGGCATCGGCCGAGACCTGTGCCTGGGCCGCCGTGCATGCCGAAGTGATCGTCGAGGCCGGCGAGCCGTTGGTCAGGTCGTTGACGCAGGTCTGGACTATGGGGTTGGAGTAGATGGCGTAGTTGTTGGCGGAGGTGTCGTTGCTCACCCACGTCAGCCAAGAGTCGGCGGGTGTCGGTTCGTCAGGAGCGAAGGTCGCGGTCCCGAACCACATGATGTTCGCGATGGTCTGGGACTCGTTTACCTCCACCTGGTAGGTGCCCGCGCCGGCTACGTACGGAGGCGCGTACTGCGACGGGGTCGTGATGATCACGTTCACAGGGATGCCGAGCACAGACAGGTCGTTGGCGACCAGCTGGGCGGTGCTCGAGCAGACTCCGCATCCTTGAATGACACGGAAGTCGAGAGGCTGGATGGTGTTGACGTTCACCTTGCTTGCCGCGAGGTCAGCCTTGGCGAGCGTCAGGTTGAACTGATAGGGTGGGATGTTCCCCAGGTCGTACAGCTGCGTGTACGGCGGGTAGCCAGGTCCCATCATCGGGGTCAGACCTCCTCCCTGGGTCCCAAGGAACGCGTCGTTGGAGATCTGAGTGTAGTTGATCGCGTGAGCGATCGCCTGGCGGAACAGGGTGATGTTGGTCGGGTACTTCTGGGTGTTGAGGGCGATGGCCACGATGTTCGCGGCATCACCAGGCTGGGTGAAGTACGAGAAGTGCGGGTTGTTCACGATGTTGGACCAGTCAGCCTGGAGAATCGGGGCGATGTCCGCAGCACCCGAGGTCAGGTCGACGTATCTTGCCACGTCGTCAGTCTTGGTCGTGACTATGATGTTCTTCACATGGCCGGGGTCCATGTACGGGTTGGCTGCGATCTGCGCAGAGGTCCAGTTTGCCGCCCAGTATGTCGGGTTCTGGGTGAACTGGACGTAGGAGTTCACGGAGACGCCGGTCACTGTGTAGGGACCGGTTCCGGGGATGGGAGCAGCGTTGAAGTTGGTGTTGAAGGCCGCCGGGGTCCCAAAGCCGCCGTTGCTCAGGACGTACTGGGTGTCGAACATCAGGCCCGTGAACTGCACCCACATCTGTGGGAAGTACGGGAAGGGCCCGAGCAGGTTGAAGCCGATCTCGTTCTGGTTCACCACATAGATGGGCCAGTTCTTGTTCGTCATGATGCTCATCAGCTGAGCGTTCGGGTTGACCAGCCCGCTCTGGGTCATGAGAGCGATGGTGCTCGGCCCGAAGTTGGCGTTGTTCATGTTGAATACAGAGTACCCAACCGCCCATCCGGAGCTGTTGCCGGAGAGGTAGTAGAGCCCGTAGAGTTCGCCCCAGACCTGATAGGCGTTGAATGGGTCCCCGTTGGAGAACTTCACGCCCTGTTGCAGCTGGAACGTCCAGGTGTCGCCGCTGGCGGACGAGTTCCAGCTCGAAGCGAGCATCGGAAGGAGCTTCAGGGTGCCGTTCGCGTAAAGGACGTTACCGTTCACCGTCACGAGCGACTGGTAGACCGTGTAGTCAAGCCAGTTCGGATAGGGGATCGCGCCTATCGAGTTGAGCTGGTTGAGGTTCCCGTTCGGCCAGGTCTCGTCGTCGACCGTAAGAGTGGAGATGGGAGCCCCCGACCCGGAAGAGGTGGTTGTTGTTCCTCCGGTCGTGTTGGTGCTGGAGGTGTTGCTACTGAGGAAGTAGACCGCCCCCGCGGCAGCGATTATCAGTACGACCACAATAATAGCAGCTATAACCGTCCTTCCAATTGCCGTCCGTTGCTGGGATGCGAAATGCATCGAGGCTCTACGGTATCACCCGCGTTATATAACGATAGCGTCATCTTATGGAATCTCTGAATATCTCGCGATTAATGCAATGTCCTGAGCAGAAAGGCAAATTATCGGATGTGTTTCCGCGTTGGCGCCCTCCTTCCCGCGTTCTATTCAAGAGAACGGCCGTTCTGCTGCGTAGCATTAAGACCCCTCATGCCCAATGGTACAGCAGCGAATCAACATGTCAAGCTCAAGAAACACGAAAGCGAATCGTATCAAGGCGCTGGGAGTGGCGGCGGGCCTGTCCCTGATCGCCATCCTTCTCGTTGGCGCGACGCCGAGTCTTGCGGCGACCTCCGCGCCTTCCTATGACAACGTCCAGGTGTTCGTCCACACCACGAACAGCACATTCGCCGGGACCTACACGGTCACGGCCTTCAACTCGACCGGCTACCCGGTGATCACCTACTCGACGCCCTACCCGGCGGCGTCGTTCGAGCTCCCCAGCGCGAGCTACATCTTCACCGTCAGCGCCGACTCGAACTCACAGTCGTTCTGCGGCATACCCGAGCCGGTGACGGCATCGACCGGCAGCGTCGGGTCGGGCTCCGCGGGCAGTGCGACGACCTATACCGCGACCGCCTCAAGCAGCGGCGGCACGGCCATCATCCTGCCCCCATGCTATCCGGGCAGCTCGCAGTCCGAATACGGCTTCTCGGTGCAACAGGTCTCCGGGCCGACTTCGCTCACCATCTCTACGCGCCCGGTGGCTGAGATCGCGACGACCACGCTCACGCTCCGGGTCACCTTCGCAAACGGCACCGCAGCGGCGGGCGCTTACCTCTACGCCTCGGTGCTGGGGGGAGACTACTACTCGGCCAATGGCCTGAACGCCCTGAACATGTCGGGACAGGTCGGGGCCAGCGGCACGGCGAGGCTCGTCGTCCCGGCGGTTCCGGTCGAGATCACCGCATGGGACTGGGTCCCGGTCAACCTGCCCAGCAGTCCGGGCTCTACAACGGTGACCGTCGGAGGGCAGAAGGTGAACGTGACAGTGACCTGGCAGCCGGCCTATGTCGGGTTCGCGGGCTCGCTGCTCGTGGTCCCGCCCCAGACGACCGGCAGCA
>JBEKFK010000094.1:0-7105 GCA_050013375.1 Nitrososphaerales archaeon
CTGGGAGGGAGGACTTTGCGGAGACGTTCAGGACATCGGTTCACGGGGGATTGGACAAGGTCCTGGGACAGAGCGGAGCGGACGCGGTACTGATGCACATGAAGATGACCGACGACCTGCCCGACCCGGCCGAGTTCCACAGGAAGCTGCTCGCGCTCTTCGGCGAGCAGGGTACCCTCTCCCTCGAGAGGGCAATAGTCAAGGACCTCGCTGTCCGGCTCAGGTGGTCCCTGGCAGTCCTAAAGATGGAGGACACCTTCGACTTCGGGGCGACGATGCGGGCGATTGAGAAGGGAGTGAGAGCTTGACAACCACAAAGAAGGGCGCGCAGATGACTCCAATTCAGCTGGAGCACCAGAAGGGGACCGCCGGTTCCGGTGCAGAGGACCTGATAGAGACCAGGATCGCTTCGGTCCTGGGCCTCAAGCAGTTCATGCAGGGACCCATCCGGGCCCTGCTCATCAAGGGTCTCGCGGGCACGGGTAAGACGACCGTCGCCCTGGAGATCCTCAAGGCGGCCGGCAAGGGGAAAGGCGCGTACGTGTCGTCGCGCGTCCCGAAGGAACTGCTGGAGACACACATCCCCGCGATGAAGGAGACCCTGCACAACCAGGAGTTCCTGGACATCAGGCTCGAGGACGCGTCGTCGGTTCTGGACCTTGTGATGCAGCTCACAGAGCCGAAGAAGTTCAGGACCATCGTCTTCGACAGCTGGGACGGCCTGGCGAAGGAGCTGGACCAGCGGGAGAGGCTGAGGGCGGAGAAGACCCTGATGGCACTGGCGCACAACTCCGGGGCACAGCTCGTCTTCGTGAGCGAGGAGCCGGGCGCCACGACCATCGACTACCTTGTCGACGGCATACTTGAGCTGGTGACGGTCGAAGAACAGGACCGCACGGTCAGGGAGTTCATCATCCACAAGCTCCGGGGGACGAAGATACCCCAGCGCAAGTACATCTTCACCCTGCTCGACGGCAAGTTCACCTTCTTCGGACCGTACACCATCCCGGACTACTCGAAGATCAGCAGGATCGCCCAGAGGCCCGACATCGGCGCGTCCTATTCTTTCGGGAGCGGCGCCCTTGACAGGCTCTTCGGGGGCATGATCCCGGGGAGCACGCTCTCGATAGAGTACGACGAAAACGTCCCCTACTCAGCTCTTAGGGCGATCGAGTACCCGCCTATCATCAACTTCCTCTCGAGGGGAAGGAGCGCGATCCTCCTCCCTCTGCCCGGCGCGAACGACGAGATAATCAACTCGATACTGGCCAGGGCGGTCGGGAAGAGCGTCGTGAACGAGAGGCTGCGCATCCTCAACATCCTGAGGACAAGCGACCTCAAGACCGCGAGCCTTCCAAAGGAGGCCACGCCACAGGAGATCCACGAGATAGTCGCGAACGAGACCACCGAACTGCGGAAGAAGTCGGTCGACGAGTCGGTCCTGCTCGTGAAGTCGGTGAGCGCCCTGGAGAACCTCTTCGCCTCAGACCTCGACTCGCTGCTCGAGGTGACGTCACAGGAGATCATCACCCTACAGCAATCGCACGACGCGCACATCCTCTTCCTTCCCAAGGACTCGCCGATCAGGTCGCGGATCCTCTCGATGAGCTCGAGCTATGCGAAGCTCTTCGTTAGGGACGGCACGGTCCTCATGTTCGGCGTGAAGCCCCACACCGGGATCTACGCGCTCCAGCACCTCGAAGACCCCATCTCCCCGTCGCTGACTCAGCTCGTCTGAGCTGGACCGGCAGGCTGGTGGGAGGGAGCCGGGGCAAACTCCCCCTCCTCCCACATGTCATAGGACGTGGCGGAGGAGGATGCCTCCGTGATTATCGTGATCGCAAGGACGAAGTGAACGAAGAGGATGACTTCCTTGATGGGTATGCCGAGTATCGAGGTGCCCGTCAGGTAGAGGGGGACGCCGATCACGGCGTTGAGGACGGCGAGCTGCGCGGTCGACTTTGTTATCCTCTTGATCCGGTCGGGGCAAGCGGTCACGCGGACTTGGCGGTAGCCGAGGAGGGCCAGAGCCACGACTACCACGCCTCCCGCCGCGTGGAGGGCGAGGCTCGCCTCGTTGCCGAGGACCGGAAAGAGTTCGACCAGCATCTCGAGCAGGACCGCCCAGATGAGCAGGTACATGACGACCCAGGTCTTCATGGCGATGAGGTCGACGGGCGCAGTAATAAGAATCGGGGCGTTTCTCAAGTCTGGGAATCGCAGGCGGGTACCACCCCGAAGGATCGTCCGAGGGCCGAGGCCCCGGGAGGGCCGTGGGCGTGATGGAAAACGCTTACAGAATAGCTCTTCGGAGCATGGTGACGTGCTGGTCAGAGTGAAGGTTACTCCCAACGCGAAGGAGGCGATGGTCGTTAGGGTTGCCGAGTCCAGTTTCGAGGTCAGGGTCGACGCCAGGCCGGAGGGCGGCCGGGCGAACAAGCGGCTCGTGGAGATACTCTCGGAGCACCTCGAAGTACCAAAGTCGAGGATATCGATCGTAAGGGGAGCTAGGTCCCGGGACAAGGTCCTGGAGGTCGACTTCCCATAGGGGGCGCGCTCCCGAGACCAAACGCCCGGCCTCCGCCCCGGCGCCCGTGGGAAAGTCGGCTCGTCGACTCCCGGCTCTCTAGAGTCTCCGCGGGGTTCGGGCCCGATGCGAGGGGGAGCTCAACATGACGGCTCCGGGCCGAGACCTGGACCCAAGCGTCTGGTCGCGCTACAGTATCAGAGGGACAATCAGGTTCGCGCTCGCCAGCGTGCTGGGCTTCGGGGTCTCCGAGGCGGTCCTCGCGACTGGGCTCCTGATCGTCTACGGGTCGATTGGCGTCCCACGGAGGAGCTTCTCGTCGCCCGGTCTCATAGCGCTGGACGTGGCGTCGCTGGTAGTCGGTGTCTCTGCCTCGTTCCTCATCAACGAGAGGATCACGGTACACATCGCGCACGCGGCTTCCCACGACACGGAGAAGAGGTTCGTTCGTTTTCTGAAGTTTCAGGCGGTGAGCGAGTCCGGGAATGTGGGCATAGTCCTTGTGCAACTTCTGTTGCTCGCCACTCTCTCGGTCACCCCGCTCCTGGGAACGGTCGTGGGGGCGATCGTGACCTACCCAGTGGTGTACATGATCTCGATCTGGTTCGTGTGGGGAGGGGCGAAATCCTAGGAGGCTTGGAGAGAACAAAGCGCTGGACCAACCTCCACTGCCAGGCCCGGACCGGCTCGAAGCGGCGGTAGGTCAGATGGCAACGGCGGGAACTGGAAAGAGATAAGGAACACGCCCGGCTGAAGGGCGCTCCTATGTCGGGGGAAGAATGGGCGGCCGTCGACGCCTATATCACTAACCTGTTGGTCCATCAGGACGAAGCGCTGGAGGCGGCCGTCGAGGAGAGCAGGGCTGCCGGTCTGCCAGCGATAAACGTCACACCGACGCAAGGCAAGATGCTGCATATACTCGCCCGGATGCATGGGGCGCGCGATATCCTCGAGATCGGCACTCTCGCGGGATACAGCACCATCTGGCTCGGTCGGGCGCTACCAGCAGGCGGCCGCCTCATAACGCTGGAACTAGACCCGAAGCACATCAGGATAGCCCGATCCAACATAGCCCGTGCAGGCCTGGATGCCGTGGTCGAGGTGAAACAGGGGAGGGCGCTGGACACTCTCGCTCAGCTCGTCGCCGCAGGTAGGAAGCCCTTCGACCTGATCTTCATCGACGCCGACAAGGGGAGTCTGCCCGATTACTTCGCCTGGGCTCTGAAGCTCTCGCACCCGGGCACACTGATCATCGTAGACAACGTGGTACGAGACGGAATGGTGCTGGATGCCTCGAGCACCGACCCGGACATCCAGGGTGTTCGCAGCTTCAATGAAGCCGTCGCCGCGGAACCGCGTGTCACCGCGACCGAGATTCAGACGGTGGGGACCAAGGGTTACGACGGATTCGCTCTCGTCCTCGTCCTAGCGGATTAGTCCTCACCGGACGGAGGGGACTGGGCAGACTCCATTTTGGTCGGCGGTGTGGCGGTCTGGTCCGGTTGGTCCGGCTGCTCCGGCAAGACTTCATGAAGATACTCCTCTCGGCTTGGACCCCCCGGATTCACGACCGGCCAGGTCCGAGGGGAGACGATTGGGCCTACCTCAGCTTCTTGACCTTCCGGTTCCGACTGCGGTAGACCCGGAAGAGGATGTACCCCATTCCCAGGACGATGAGGGCGTAGAGGACAAGGACAAGAAACAGGACGGGGTCGCTCGTCGCCATTTTCTGGTGCGGCGGGGCTGAGATTATTTACAGTTTTCCAAAAGTCGGAGTCCAACGCCCTGACCTTTCCGGCGTCGGCGCGACTATAGATACGCCTGGCGACTGTGCCATTGGCATGCGCGAGGTCCTGGTTATCGTTGGGCTGGGAGATTCGACGACGGCCGGGACCCCCGGGTTCCTCTCGCCACTCGAAGCCCCTCCGAACGGGATGGGCAATCCAGAGAGCCAGTACGGCTTCTGGGTCACGAAGGCACGTCAGGGTTGGAGGTTCCTGAACAAGGGGGTCAACGGACAGCGCACGGACCAGATGCTCTCAAGGTTCGGCCGCGACGTAATCCTCGCCAAGCCCGACGTCGTCGTGATCCTCGGGGGCGTGAACGATATCTACCAAGGGCGAGGCCCGGAGTCGGTCGGTGATAATCTTCAGATGATGTACGAACGGGCAGAGGCGTCCGGGATAGCCGTCGTGGGAGCGACGATACTCCCGTACAACTTCGCCGAGGCGCGGGAGTCACAGGCGATTCGTCGGGTGAACGCGTGGATCGAGGAAAGGTCGAAGAGTTCGTCGATGCTGTTCTGCGACGCCAACAGGGCGGTGAGGGACGCCAGAGACCCCGACAGGCTGAGCTCCACTCCTGACGGGCTGCACCCTGACGTCGAGGGATACAGGAAGATGGGCGAGGCTATCGTCAGGACTCTGGCCGACGCAGGCTACTGAGCCGGAAAGGACCCCGAACGATGCGGGAGGGATCAGAGGGTCGCCCTAGGCGCGTGGCCCCTCGCGAAGTGGGTCGAGACGACCACCATCCAGACCAAAACCGAACCGATAAGCACTCGTTCGGTGACACCTCCGATTCGTGACGCGAGGTGGGGAAGGATGAAGGGCAACCCGAAGAGGAGGACCAGAAAAAGTACCGCTATCGCGGCGACCGGGAGTGCGACCCTCTTGAGCCCGCGGAGCACCGGGTCGTCCCCAAACTTGAGGGAGAGCTGGAGCGCTCCCAGGGCGCCTCCCACGAAAGCGAAGAATGCCACGACCAGGTGGATGAGGCCGTGCCAGGAAACGGGGGTGGCTGGGACGTCCGTCGGGAACAGCGCCAGCAGAAGGGCACCCGCACCCCATATGCCGAGGAGGAGGAGACCTCTGGTGTACTTGGCGGTGTCAACCCCCAAGGACCTTAGGGCCCTGCCCAACGCGTAGAGGAAGGCTAGCGACAACAGACCCCGGTTCACGAAGTTCAGCGCCATTATGTAGCCAAAGGGACCTACCGCCAGGTCGCTCTCCGCTGTGTTGACCGGGTTGTAGTGCGGGGGGAGAATCTGGGCGACGATGTCGAGGGCGAGGTACACGAGCACGGCCACATCCACGGCCCAGAGGATCGCGCTCGCTGACTTACTGGACTCGCCTGCATTTGCCGTTCCGCTCTCGACTGTGGCGCTCAAGGCTGGTCCGCCGGGCGTGTCCAACCCGACGCATCGCGCCACATCTTGTAATTAAACCCTCGATGCGAGGCTGACCGAGCCGGCCCAGTCAGCGTTAAGTGCCTGCCCCCGCCAAGGCAAAGGTGGAGAAGTCTACAAGTGAATCTGAAGGTCGTAAGGGCGGTGAGGGACATCGGCGTAAACAGGGGCGCGACTGGCCCTCACGTAATGGAGTGCGACGACGGCCTGACTTACCTTGTGAAGTTCTCCGGCGGCTCGAAGGCAGCCGTCAACGAGTTCGTCGGCCAGACGCTCGCCCGAGCAATCTCTCTCCCGACTCCGAACAGCGCGCTCGTCGACCTGAGCGAGGATGTGATCGGGCACTCCGGTGACCTGAGGAACAGGGCCATCCAGCCCGGACTCCACCAGGGCAGCGAGGTCGTCGCTAATGCCTCAGACCTGTCTGAGCTGGAGATGAGGCACCGGAGACTGGACGAGGAGCTGGTCAACGTGGAGGTACTCCCCGGGACGGTCTGCCTGGACAACTGGATCCTCACCGAGGACAGGGACAGGGCCGAGAACCACCTCATCCAGGCTGTCCCGGGCGGGTTCAGGTACTATATGGTAGACTTCACCCACTCCTTCACGGGGCCGAAGTGGACCGCCGACTCGCTGGACCAGGGCTCATTCGTGAGAGTCTTGGTCCCTTCAGTACCTCAGGTTACGGCTTCGATATCAGGTCCTCACTCTTTCGAGTCGACACTGAAGAGGATCGAGGCCCTCGGCGACTGGAGGATAGAGGAGACGGTCGCAGCGATCCCGGGCGCTTGGGGGGTCAGCGAGGAGGAGCGGACGGTCCTTGTCAGGTTCCTCGAGCTGCGGCGCGGCCTGCTGAGAAGCGTCTTGACCTCAAACGCGGGCAGGTTCCCGAACTGGGTCGGCTGACCTCTCCGAATCCGGACTCTTCGCTCGAGAGCCCGCTCAGGTCCCGAGAGCTTGGAGGTCCCCCGCATCCCAGACGGCGAGATCCTCCACAATCCTCCTCTGTACGCTCCGGTCACCGGCCACTGCGAGGATCCTCTCCATCATCTGCTGCTTCATCTCGGGAGGCATGATCTGCGCGCCCATGGAGCGCTTCGCATCCGCCCTCTTTATCGCCTCAGCCACGGAGAGCGTAACCGTCTCGTCGCGAATCCTATCCAATCTGCGGGGAGGCACGCGAGCCTTGAGCTCGAGCTCGTTCTGCCACATCCGGTGCTGTGTCCTGACCGGGCGACCGCTCCGGGAGTCCTGGGACAGTTGAGAAGTTCCGAAGGGCATGGGAGTGGCGGGGGAGTCTTGGGGACCCAGGGCGACCCTGAGAATCGAAGCCACAGGACCTCTCGTCACGCGCCCCAGGTCGCGCACGACTTTGACCCAGTCGACCACCA
>JBEKFK010000095.1:0-7023 GCA_050013375.1 Nitrososphaerales archaeon
AAACGAGGAGCAAGAATCGCAAGGGACGATGGTTTAACCAGCAAACATTATACCCGTCCAACATCAGGTCTTGACCCGTCAGAGTTTCAATAAATGATTGTGGGCGTTCCGAAAGAAACGGCACAGGGTGAAAAGCGGGTCTCTCTCATTCCCGATGGAGTCTCAAAGCTCGCGGGGGCTTCTATCCTCCTCGAGAAGGGGGCTGGAGAAGAAGCCGGCTTCCCGGACTCAGCCTACGTCGAGAAGGGAGTCTCCATCGCGGCCGACGCCTCGGTGCTCTACAGCCAGGCGGATGTGATACTCAAGGTCACCCCTCCCTCGAAGGCGGAGGCAGGGATGGTCAAGGAGGGGGCCGCGACCGTCTCGTTCCTCTACCCGCTCGCCAACCTCGAGGCCGTGAAGGCGCTGAGCGCCCGCAAGGCGACGGCGTTCGCAATGGAGCTGATCCCCAGGATCAGCCGCGCGCAGCCGATGGATGCTCTCTCCTCGCAGTCGAACCTCGGCGGCTACAAGGCCGCCCTCCTCGCAGCCGAGGCGCTTCCCAGAATCTTCCCGATGATGATGACGGCCGCCGGGACCATCTCGCCTGCCAAGGTCTTCGTGGTGGGGGCCGGGGTAGCGGGGTTGCAGGCGATCGCCACGGCGCGGAGGCTCGGCGCGGTCCTAGAGGCCTACGACGTGCGGCCCATAGTGAAGGAGCAGATCGAGAGTCTCGGCGCCCGGTTCCTCCAGATGCCCGTGGAGACGAAGGACGCCCAGGACGCGGGCGGATACGCCAAGGCCCAGACGGCGGAGTTCTACGCGAAGCAGCAGAAGTTCCTGGCGGAGCGAGCCTGGGTCTCCGACGTGGTCATAACCACCGCGCTCATCCCCGGACAGCGCGCCCCAATCCTGATCTCGGAGGAGGCCGTCAAGGGTATGAGGAGCGGCTCCGTGGTCGTCGACATCGCGGCGGAGCAGGGAGGGAACTGCGCGCTGACCGAGCCCGGGAAGACCGTCGTCCGCTACGGCGTTACGATCATCGGCCCGCTGAACCTCCCCTCCACCATGGCACCCCAGGCCAGCCAGCTCTACTCGCGCAACATCACGTCGTTCTTCTCAACCGTCATGAAGGACGGCGTGCTGAAGATAGACCTGAAGGACGACATAACCCGCGGGTCGCTAGTCATCAACGCCGGCGAGGTGGTGCACCAGGCGACCCGAACGGCGATCGAGGGGGCCCCGACCAAATGACCCTCGCCACGACCGACCTTCAGATCAACCTGATAGTCTTCCTCCTAGCGACCTTCCTGGGGCTCGAGCTCGTCAGGCACGTCTCGCGCCTCCTTCACACCCCGCTGATGGCGCTGACCAACGCGATCTCCTCGGTCTCGATCGTCGCGGCCCTCATAGTCCTCGCCGACCCGAAGGACGACCTGGTCCTCGTCCTTGCGACAGTGGCCGTAGCGCTGGTCTTCACGAACATCGTCAGCGGGTTCGGAATCACCGAGCGCATACTCAGGCTCTTCAGGCAGCGGAAGGGAACCAAATGAACGACACCATCGTCGAATACCTGTACGTCGTCGCCATCCTGTTCTTCGTCATCTCGCTCAAGTGGCTTAGCGAGGTAAAGACCTCGCGCTACGGGAACTGGATCGCGGCCTCGGGGATGGCGGTCGCGATCGGGGGGACCCTGCTCGCCTACCAGGTCCAGCGGATCGACCTACTGATCGTCGCGATCGTGGTCGGAGTCATCATCGGCACCCCGATAGCGCTGAAGGTCCCCATGACCGCGGTGCCCCAGAGGACCGCGGCCTCGCACGCGTTCGGCTCCCTCGCCGTCGCGCTCGTCGGGACGGCCGAGTACTACCAGAGGCTGCCGAACATCGACGTCTTCACCCTCACGGTCCTCTGCGCCGAGATGATCCTAGGGTACCTCACGTTCATGGGGAGCTGCATCGCGTTCGCCAAGCTTCAGGGCCTCATCCCGGGCAAGCCCTTCGTCTACGGAGGGCGGAACTTCGTCAGCCTGGCGACCCTAGGGGTCGCGATAGCGCTCGCAGTGTACCTCATCGCGAACCCGACCCACTCCTACGTCCTCCCGTTCATGGCCGGTTTCGCCGTTCTCTTCGGTTTCCTCCTCGTGATGGCGATAGGAGGGGCCGACATGCCCACCGTAATCGCGATCCTGAACTCGTACGCGGGGATGTCCGCGGCGGCGCTGGGCTTCGTACTGAACAACCAGGTCCTGATAGTCGCGGGAGCGCTAGACGGTTCATCCGGGTTCATCCTGGCGGTGATCATGAGCAACGCCATGAACCGGTCCTTCACCAATGTTCTCTTCGGCGGGGTGGGCGCCGTCAGGGTCGCCGCCTCGGCCGGACCGGAGGTCGCGGGGGGACGCACCGCCCAGGCCTTCACCGTGGACGACGTCGCCACCATCCTGGAGAACGCGAGATCGGTGGTCTTCGTGCCGGGCTACGGGATGGCGGTCGCCCAGGCCCAGCACGTCGTCAAGGAGGTCGCTGACATCCTGCAGTCTCAAGGCATCGATGTGAAGTACGGGATCCACCCCGTCGCCGGAAGGATGCCCGGGCACATGAACGTCCTGCTCGCAGAGGCCCAGGTCCCCTACGACCAGCTGTGGGAGATGGACCGCATCAACCCGCTCTTCCCAGAGACCGACGTGGCCATAGTCGTGGGCGCGAACGACGTCACCAACCCGGCTGCGCGGACAAGGCCCGACTCCCCTCTCTTCGGGATGCCGATAATGAACGTGGACAAGGCCAAGACGGTCGTCTTCATCAAGCGCTCGATGAGCCCCGGGTTCGCCGGCGTGGAGAACGAGCTCTTCTATCTCCCGAACACGATGATGGTCTTCGGCGACGCGAAGAAGGTGCTCGCCGACCTCGTCGCGGCACTCAAGAAGCAGGCATGATCTTGCTCTTGGCTTGCGGTCCGCCCGCAGCCGTGTGATAGAGTGAAACTTCTTGGTGAATTCGGGTTTTCATGATGCAAATCGTCGCAAGGTCGCCGTCGGAGCTCTGATCCGTCGACTTCAGGTGCTGATTACGCTTTTATGCCTTTGTAAAGGTTTATAAGTGCTTGTTTCAGTCCGAGTTATCCCTCCGGATTGTATTAGAAAATGTCTCGAAACCCCAACTTTTCCAGGCTGATGAAGCTGGAGAAGGCGCTAGACAAGTGTCCTAGGTGCGCTCACAGCCCTATGATAATCGATTCGTCAGGCGGAGAACTCTTCTGCAGCAACTGCGGCTTCGTCCTCAAGGAGAAGATGGAGGAGGCGGGCCCAGAGTGGAGATCTTTCTCCAACGAGGAGAAGGACGAGAAGAGCAGGGTCGGTCTACCCACCTCCGTCGCCATATCCGACATGGGGCTCGCGACGGTCATCGGCGGCGAGAACAGGGACGCTTCAGGTAGGACGCTGTCCGGCTCGATGCGGTCCACGGTCGAGAGGCTCAGGACCTGGGACAGGCGCAGCCAGGCGCACGAGTCCGCCGACAGGAACCTCAGGCAGGCATTCAGCGAGTTACACAGGTACGCAGACAAGCTCACGGTCAACGAGGCGGTCGTCGAGAAGGCCGCCTACATCTACCGCAAGGCCTTCGAGCGCGGCCTCGTCAGGGGCAGGTCGATCACGGCGATAACGGTCGCCTCCCTCTACGCCGCGTGCAGGGACATGGAGATCCCGCGGACGCTCAAGGACATGGCTGCGGTAAGCAACATCAAGAAGAAGGACATCGCACGTTCTTACAGGCTCCTCTTCAGAGAGCTCGACATGCACATGCCGGTCGTCGACCCCGCGCGGTGCATCTCAAAGATAGCATCCAGGGCGGGCATGAAGGAGAAGACCCAGAGGAGGGCCCTCGAGATACTCGCGATGGCAGGACCGATGCGGGTCTCGGCGGGCAAGGACCCGATGGGCTTCGCCGCCTCCGCGCTCTACGTCGCATGTACTCTGGAGAACGACGGAAAGACCCAGAGGGACATCGCAGAGGCAGCGGGAGTGACCGAGGTCACGATAAGGAACAGGTACAAGGGCCTCAGGGCCGCGCTCGGATTCTAGGCTCCCCTTCTTCGGTCGGCAGCTTCGACGGTCTGAACCGTTCCTGCCTCCCTGATGCAACACTGTCCGGGGCTCCCAGCGTCAAGCACAAACATATATTAAATGAATGAACTGTTCATTCATTCCGGAGTCGCTTGAATTGCCTCGGAGAAAGATGGATCGGACGATGCGCAATGAGAAGTCGGAGAGGATTCTAGACGCTGCACGAATCGTCTTTGCTCGAAAGGGCATGGCCGCGACCATGGCAGAGGTCGCAGAAGAGGCGGGAGTAAGTCAGGGCCTGGCCTACCGCTACTTCCCGAGCAAAGACGTGATTGTCGCCAACCTGCTGAAGAGGACGATCCAGTCGAGAGACAAGCTCAACTCGATGGTTCGGGAGATACCGGGAACCACAGGGGAGCGCCTGAGCCGCATCGTATCGACGATGGTCGACAATAGGCGGGAGCACCCGGAGTACTATCAGGTGCTGTACCAGGGGATGGCCGACGACGAGCTCGACCAGGAGTTCCGCGACGCGATCGCCGAACAGGGTCGGGTGGCCCACGAGATAGTTCGAAGACTCGTGGTCAAGGGCCAGGCGACCGGGGAGATTGCGAGAGACGATCCTGACAAGCTGGTGACGGCCGTATTCGCGTGCCTCGACGGTCTTTCGAGAAGGGTGATGACGCTGCGTCCGGACGAGGTCAGTGTGTTCATGCCGGATGCCGCGATAATCCTGCGGATGCTCAAGCCCGACTCATCGCAGGCGACCCGACGTTGAACCGGAAGGGCGTCTGCTACGACGTCGGGCGTGTGCATATGGATGGCAACTGGCGCCCCAGGTTCGACCCCAGGATTGTCCACCGAGAGCTGGGTATCATAAAACACGACCTCCACTGCAACGCCGTAAGGATTTGCGGCCTCGACATTGACCGGCTGATGACCGCAGGAGAGGACGCCCTTTCGCAAGGGCTGGAGGTCTGGCTATCTCCCGAGATGTGGGACAGAAACCAGAATGAGACTCTCGAATACGTCACGAGGGCGGCGGAGCGGGCAGAGGATCTCCGTCAACGGTGGCCCGGAAAGCTTGTCTTCAGTGTGGGCTCTGAGCTGACCCTCTTCTCTCGGGGGATTATCGAGGGCAAGAACGTCTTTGACCGACTGTCCCGTCCCTCGTTCTGGGGCGATATAACGGCTGGGAAGTTCAATGTCCCGCTCAATGCGTACCTCTCGAATCTGAGCGAATCCGCGAGGAAGTCCTTCCATGGCCCGCTGACCTACTTCTCCCTACCCTTCGAAGCCGTCGACTGGAAACCGTTCGATTTCTTTGGGGTAGACCACTACAGGGACGCACAAAACAGGGACTACTACGGCCGGATGATAAGCAAGTACAAGGCATTCGGCAAGCCCGTCGTCATAGGGGAGTTCGGGTGCTGCTCTTTCCGGGGAGCGGACCTGCTCGGGGCCAACGGTTTCATGATAACCTTCGGGATGATGGAAGGCCTTCTCGGGCCGGACCAGAAGATTCCCAAGTTGTTCTTGAATCTGGCCCATATCCCGCCCCGAGCAGATGGGCACTACATCCGTGACGAGGAACTCCAGGCACGCGAGCTTGTCGATCAGCTGGGGGTGCTCGACGCAGCTGGGGTTGAGGGAGCTTTCGTGCAGACCTTCGTGGTTCCTAACTCCCCATACCGCTCGGACCCGAGCTACGATACTGACATGGCGAACTTCAGCCTGGTGAAGAGCTTCCCCGAGGCCGAGACGGAGGAGGAGTTCAGGAGACAGGCCATTGCTGGGGCAAGGGAGATGATGGGAGTGGATCTCGACCCCCACGTTCTGGATGGTTTCTCAGGCCCGACGGGCGAGCACGGGGTGACGTACCCGGACTTGCCGTGGGAGCCGAAGGAGTCGTTCAGGGCGGTGGCCGAATACTACCTCACGCACTAGGCCGCAAGAGCTCAGCCCAGACTTGCAACAGCGAGGGCCTCGCGCCCGTCCGACCCAGACGGCGAGCTCGGTGGCCCGATGGGCGATCCTCTCCTAGGACTCCCCCTCCTGGCTCTGCTCCTGGGCTGCATTCGGGGTTCACAAGTCTTAATTCAGTCGCCTTCCGTACTGAGGAAGTCAAGCGGTCTTGGACTTTGGCGATCATCCCGGAATGTTCCAATGGTAGCAGCGGGGGCCACTGACCGCGGACCCCGAAGCCCAGGATGAGGGCGAGGCCTCCAAAGGACTGAGGGGGAGGGCGCGCGAGAGGCTCACTCTGAGGTACCTCATCTTCGTTCTCCCGGCCGTCGTCTACTCCGTCGGCGTGCTGGTGTACTACGTGGTCTATGGGAGGGCCCTCGAGTTCCTGCCCGCCGTCTTCCTCCTCGCGCTCGTACCGCTGATCGCTCTGGTAGGTTCGTCCAGGGAGACGGTGAGGCCGTGGATTCCCTTCGTCGCCGTGATGCTCTGCTACGAGGCCCTCCAGGGCACGGTGGGCGCCTTCGCGGCGACGAGAGTCTTGTACTCGGTCTACCCCTTGGACAAGATGATCTGGGGTTTCAACCTCACGGGCTGGGTCCAGTCGACGTTCTACTCTCCGGCCATGACGGCGGCGATGTCCTTCTTCTACTCGCTGCACCTGGTCCTCGTGGTCATCACGTCGCTGGCGCTGTGGCGCTTCAACAGGCCACTCTTCGGGAAATACGTCACCGCCATCGTCCTCACATCATACGCAGCCCTCGTCACATTCGTCCTCTTCCCCACGGCCCCGCCCTGGTACGAGGGCGTCGCCAAGGACCTCTTCTACGGGGGGACCTCCTCCGCGTTGCCGAAGGGCCTGCTCTACGTCGTATCGGTCTTCGAGGCCGACAAGTTCGCCGCCTTCCCGAGCCTGCACGCCGCGTACGCAATACTGTTCTCATACTTCATGGTCAAGCTCGACAGAAGGCTCGCCATCGTCTCGATTCCGATCACCATCGGCATCCTCTTCT
>JBEKFK010000096.1:0-6992 GCA_050013375.1 Nitrososphaerales archaeon
TGTACTATGTCGGCGGGTTCGACTTCATCAACGGCGCGCTCGCGAACCCCAACCTCGTCAACAACTATTCCTTCAACTTCTGGACTCTCGCGATGGGCGTCTCCGGCAACACCATCGTAGCGTGGATCCTCGGGATCGGCTGGATAGTCTGGGACCTTGCCGCCCTCGGCTACGGCATAGTCGTCATCTCGCGGTACTTCCTGGCCCAGGCCTTCGACCGCTTCCTGCCGTCGCAGATGGCCTATGTGAGCCCAAGGACCGGCTCCCCGGTCGTCGCGCACATGGTGGACCTGGTCGTCTCGATCATCCTGATAGGCGCAGCCTCCTTCCTCTACGGGAGCTTCGTCTCACTCTACGGTGCCGCCCTGGCGAACTGGATCTACTTCATCGCCGTGGGAGCGGCGGGCACTTTCTATGCCATCAGGCACGAGAAGGGCCGGACGAAGACGATACTAGCCGTCTCCGGGATCCTGATGTCGGTTGTCTTCGTCTACCTCCTGTACGAGTTCCTGGTCCTCCCCTCGATCTACGGGGGCAACCTGCTCGCCTACGGCTACGTGGCGGTCTCCTACTTCCTCGGCCTCGGGATATACCTGGCCTCGAAGCGCTACTACGGAAGGAGGGGCATAGACATCTCGCTCGCGTTCAAGGAAATCCCGCCGGAGTAGTCCGCCGGTCGGGGCCGACCGGCCGAGCCTACAGCTCGACCGATGTCTTGGGGTCGTTGCCCCACTCGTACCAGGAGCCGAGGTAGTTCCGCGCGTTCGAGTACCCGAGGAGCCTCAGGACCAGCCAGGAGTGCGCCGCCCGGTATCCGCTCTGGCAGTAGGTCACGACCTGCCCCTGAATAGGCAGCCCCCTGTACAGCGCCGCGAGTTGCTCCGCGTTCTTCAGCGTCCCGTCCCTCCGCATCGCCCGCTTCCACTCGACGTTCACCGCGCCCGGTACGTGACCACCCTTGAGCGCCCTCCTGTTGGTCCCGCCGTACTCTCCGGGGGCGCGCGCGTCGACCACCCTGAGACCTCCGGTTCCTAGGCTACCGGCCAGCTCCCCTAGGCCGCACACGACCCGCAGGTTTGGCCTCGTGGCGAATCGGGCCCTTGCTACATCGGGGTCGGCCTTCGACAGCTCCAGCCGGCGCCTCTTCCACGCCCTCAGGCCGCCGTCGAGGATCCGTCCCCTCCGGTTCCCGAGGAACTCGAGCAGCCAGACTCCGCGCGCGGCGTCGTACCCGCTGTCGTTCTGATAGAACACCACCTGCTTCTTCGCGTCGATCCCGCAGGCGCCGAAGAGGCGCGACATCTCTCCGGCGAACGTCTCCAGCCCTTCCTTGGACGTGTCGAACCAGTGGAACGCGTAGAGCTCCAGGTTGACCGCACCGGGAATGTGCCCCCTTGCGTACTTCCAGTAGTTCCTGGTGTCGACGAAGACCACGTTCTTGTCGCCGAGGAGCCTCGAGGCCTCCTCGACCGAGACGATGTGAGAGGGGTCCGGGTAGCCCTTGTAGTTCCCTTCGGCCACTTCGCTCACCCCTCCTTGGTGTCCTTGTGGCGCCAGAGGTAGAGCGAAGCCACCGTTCTGTAGGGTTGCCAGCTCAGCGCGAGCTCCTCCATCGCGGCCTTGTTGGGCGGCTCGGAGAGGGAGTAGACCCCCTGAACCCCCCTCTTCACGCCGAGGTCGTCCGCCGGGAAGACGTCAGTCCTCCCAAGGGTGAAGATCAGGAGCATCTGGACGGTCCAGGGACCGATTCCTCTAACCTCGTCGAGTATCCTGATGATCTCGTCATCCTCCATCGCCCTCAGCGACTCCAGGTCGATAACACCCTTCGAGACCTTCTTGGACAGGTCCTTGAGGTACGTGAGCTTCTGGGGGGAGACTCCGGCGGAGCGGAGCTTCTTCGTGGGGGTCTTGTACATCGCCCCCGCCTCCAGCCTGCCCTCGGGGTAGATCGCCCGGACCTTCCTGATTATCGAGCTCGCGGCCGCGCTCGCGAGCTGCTGCGAGAGTATCGACTCCACGAGGGCCTCGAAGAGGTCCCCCTCCGCCCTGAACTTGAGCGGGCCGTGCTTTTCGAGCACCTTCCCCAGCACAGGGTCGCGTTTCCTTATGTGGTCGTAGCCGCGTCTGAAGACCTTCGGATTCGAGAGGCTCTCTCTTGGTCGAGGCAACGAAGGAACGTCGATCCCGTCTCCGCCGATAAAGAGTTGTCGCCGATGCCGGACGAGTGCCCCGAATCAGATAGACCTAATATGAAGCCTGGCCGGTCTGCGCGCAGTTGAAGTTCCTCTTCGTCACCCGCGAGGCGCTCTCGGTGGACCTTGCGTGGCAGCTGAAGAAGGAGGGTCACGAGGTCAACTTCTTCGTCCAGGACGCCAGCGAGAAGGACGTCGGAGACGGATTCGTGCAGAAGGTCGACCAGTGGGAGCCGCAGAAGGACTGGGCGGACGTGATAATCTTCGACGACATCGGCTTCGCCGCCACCGCGGAACGGCTCAGGGCCGAGGGGAAGTTTGTGGTAGGTGGAACGGCCTACACCGACCGGCTCGAGGATGACCGGGAGTTCGGCCAGGAGGAACTCAAGAAGGCCGGTGTTCCAATACTACCCAGCTGGAACTTCACGTCCTTCGACGAGGCCATAGCGTTCATCAAGCTCAACCCGGACCGCTACGTCATCAAGCCGAGCGGGAAGGCGCAGAACGAGAAGGAGCTCCTATTCGTCGGCCAGGAGGACGACGGGAAGGACGTCGAGCAGGTGCTCGAACACTACAAGAAAAAGTGGTCGAGCAAGATCAAGGTCTTCCTGCTCCAAAAGTACGCTCAGGGAGTCGAGATTGCCGTCGGGGCGTTCTTCAACGGGACAGACTTCGTGGAGCCGATCAACGTCAATTTCGAGCACAAACGGCTCTTCCCGAACGACATCGGTCCCAGCACAGGCGAGATGGGATGCTACGACGACAAGACAGAGGTCCTTACCAAGCAAGGTTGGAAGTTCTTCAAGGATCTCTCCTTTGACGATGAAGTATGTACGCTGAACCCCGCGAACGACAACATAGAGTACGAGAGGCCCAGCGACCTAGTGTCATTCACCCACCACAAGAAGCTGATTTCGATTCAGAACCGCACGCTGGATATAGTGGTAACCCCCGACCACAACATGTACGTCGAATCCCAACAAGACGCGAGGAAACATCGCAATTCCTTCAAATTCGTAAAAGCCAAGGACCTGCAGACCCAATCACGAATCAAGAGGACCGCGGCTTGGACGGGCTCCGAGCGTTCCGTCTTCACGCTGCCCTCGGTCTCAATGGGACACTACGAAGGCCGCCAGGTTGTAATGCACGAGACCGGTGAGGAGCAGTTGCCAATGGATGACTGGCTTGCGTTCTTTGGAATCTGGCTCGCAGACGGTTCTGTGAGCAAGAGCAACGAGAGTTTCAGGATAGACGTCGCGCAGAAGACAGGAGAGAAATCCGAGAGGATAGCAAGCCTTCTCTCTAGGCTACCCTTCAGGTTCACCAGAGGGGAAGGTGAGTTCTATTGCTACGACAAGCAGCTTGGCACATTCCTGGATGAGTTTGGAGGCGCAAGAGAAAAGTATGTTCCACGCTTCGTGAAGGAAGCGTCAGCGAGAGAAATAGCCACTTTCCTCGACTGGTATTCTTTGGGCGACGGGACCCTGATGGAGAAGGGATTCCGGATATTCTACACGTCTTCGCACGACCTTGCAGACGATGTCCAGGAGCTGCTTCTGAAGGTCGGGCGACTGGGCGTCGTAAAGGAGAGGAAGGGACGAGGAAGGATAAGGATTGGGAATCACGATGCCGACGCGTCAGGGCTGCAATACGAAGTTCACGAGCGTGTCAGGAAGCTCGATTCCTGGATCGACAAGAGAGACACCCGTATCATCGACTACGACGGAACGGTCTACTGCGCAACCGTGAAGAACCACATAATGTATGTGCGAAGGAACGGAAAGCCGTACTGGTGTGGAAACACCTCGATGATATGGTCGAAGCCAAACGTCATCTTCGAGATGACCTTGGGCAGGATGAAGGAGCAGCTTCGGACTTCCAAGTACGTGGGCTACATCGACATCAATTGCATAGCGAACGGGAAGGGGATCTTCCCTCTCGAATTCACGACGAGGTTCGGCTACCCGACCGTCTCAATTCACATGGAGGGGGTCCTGAGCGACTGGGGGACGTTCCTTAGCGACATCGCCCGAGGCAAGCAAACCCAGCTCAAGTGCAAGAAGGGCTATCAAATTGGGGTCGTCATCGCCGTCCCGCCGTTTCCATTCGAGGACGAGAAGGCGTTCAGGAAGTACTCAGAGGACGCGACCATCCTCTTCAGGAAGCCCAACCTCAACGGAATCCACATCGGAGAGGTCAAGCTGGAGGAGGGCGACTGGAAGCTGGCGGGAAGGTCAGGCTACTCTCTTGTGGTCACCGGGTCCGGCATGACGATGCAGGAGGCCATCGCGCAGGCCTACCAGTCGGTGAGGAACGTCATGCTCCCTAACATGTTCTATCGGGACGACATCGGTCGGCGATGGTCGAAGGACTCGGACATGCTCTTCGCCTGGGGCTACCTTTAGCCGGATCCCCGTCCGGCACCCTTCACTGGGTTATCTCTTTCTCAGCATCCGCACCAGTGTCTTCGCGACCAGCTTGGGGTCCGCCCCGGGCTCGAGCCTGAGCACCTGTCCGATGAGGTAGTTGAACGCCTTGGGGTTCTTCTTCGCGTCCGCCGCCACGTCTCCTTCGCTCAGGAGCTGCGAGACGACTTTGGAGATCGAGTCCTCGTCGACTGCCTCTCGCGCTCCCCCCTTCCTGAGCTCGGAGGGCCGTCTCCCGCTCGCGACCATCTCCCTGAAGAGCTCCCGGGCCTGGGGGCGGGTGAGCTCGCCCCCATCGAGCATCACGAGGAGCTCGGAGAGCCCCGCGGGCGTGACCGGAGGCGACTCGCCCGCGAGCTTCGAACGGACCGGGCTCCGGAACTCCCCCAAGAGCCAGTTCGCGATCTCGGTCGGCTTTCCGAAGATCTTCGCCGTCTCCTCGAAGAATCTCGACAGCGTCTCATCCCTCGACAACTCCCCCGCGACCTGGGTGCTGAGCCTATAGTCGCGAACATAGCGGTCCGCCCTCGCGCTCTGGACCTCTGGCGCGGCCCCCCTGACCTTCTCGAGGAACTCCGCGCCTATCGTCACAGCCGGTAGGTCCGGTTCGGGGAAGTAGCGGTAGTCCTGCTCCCCCTCCTTCAGCCTGAGCGAGATGGTGATGCTGCGCCTCTCGTCCCAGTGCCGGGTCTCGTTCGCGGCTCCTGACTCGGTCCCGGCGAATGTACCCTGCCTGAGCACCTCGTAGTTCAGGGCCTTCTCCACCTCCTTGAACGAGGAGATGTTCTTGACCTCGACCCTACCGCCGCCCGCGACCGAGACGTTAGCGTCGCACCGCATCGCGCCCTCTAACTCACCGTCCGAGACCCCAAGCGCTTCCACGGTCGTCCTGAGCGTCTCGAGGAAGACCTTCGCCTCCCTCGCGGACCCGAAGTCCGGCTCGGTCACGATCTCGACCAGCGCTATTCCAGCCCTGTTGTAGTCCACCAGGCTGTAGGACGATTTCTCGATCGTCCCCTCGTAGGTCAGCTTCCCCGGGTCCTCCTCGAGCTGGATCCTCCGGATCCTCACCTTCTTCCCGCCAACCTGGACGGACCCGCCGGACGCTATCGGCACGCCCCCGGCCTTGTCGTATTGGCTGATCTGGAAGTTCTTCGTGAGGTCCGGGTAGAAGTAGTTCTTCCTGTAGAACGTGGTCTCGCCCGCGACCTTGCAGCCGAGCGCGTCCGCAATCCTGATCGCATACTCCACGGCCCTTCCGTTCACAACGGGCAGAGAGCCCGGAAGACCGAAGCAGACCGGGCAGACCAGCTCGTTCGGCTCTCTTCCGCGGTAGTCGGAGGAACAGCCGCAGAAGAGCTTCGTCTTCAGGGCGGTCAGCTGGCAGTGTATCTCGAGCCCGATCTTCACCCCCTGGTTCTCTCCTTCGACTCGATTCATGCTCTGGCCTCGTATGAAGACGCGACCGTGAAGAGCCTCTGCTCCTCGAAGTGCGGGGCCATCAGCTGCATCCCGACCGGGAGCCCGTCCGCGAACCCGACTGGTACCGAGAGCGCAGGGAATCCCGCCAGGTTGGCTGGCACCGTGTTGACGTCGATCATGTAGTCCTCGAGCGGAGTAACTCGTTCCCCGATTCTCGGGGGCAACACTGGCATCGTCGGCCCGAGGAGGACGTCGAACTTCTTGAACGCACGCTCGAACTCCGTCCTGATGAGGTCCCTCGCCCTCTCGGCCTTGAGGTAGTACGCCTCATAGTATCCCGCCGATAGCACGAATGTCCCGAGAAGGATCCGGCGCTTCACCTCTGCCCCGAAGCACCTGGTCCTCGTCGCCGCGAACGCCTCGTTCCAGTCCGCCCTGCCCTTCTCGACCGACGCGCCGTACCTGACACCGTCGTACCTCGAGAGGTTGGAGCTGGCCTCGGCCATGGCGACTATGTAGTAGGAAGCGAGGGCGAAACCCAGGTTCTCGATCCGAGCTTCACCGACGACCGCACCGAGGGCCTCTAGCTCGCCGCTGGCGTCGAGCACGAGGCGGCTGACGTCCTTCTGCGTCCCGTCCCCGAAGAGGTCCTTGACGACCCCGATCTTCAACCCTTTCACGCCGGAAGGTCGGCCCCCGCGGCGAGGAGGACGCCTCGAGGTCGTGGAGTCCCTGGGGTCGTAGCCCGAGATGATCTCGTAGAAGAGGGAGAGGTCCTCGACGCGCCTCGCCATCGGCCCCACCTGTTCAAGGCTGTTCGCGTATGGGATCAGCCCGTATCTGCTCACGGCGCCGTAGGTGGGTTTGAGACCCAGTATCGAGCAGTAGCTGGCCGGACACCTCACCGACCCACCGGTGTCCGACCCGAGAGCCAGGGTGACCATCCCCCCTG
>JBEKFK010000097.1:0-6960 GCA_050013375.1 Nitrososphaerales archaeon
GTGCTTCCCTTTGCCAAGACCGGGATAATCGGGTCCGTGATCCTCGGGCTGGGGAGGGCCCTGGGCGAGACCATGGCGGTCGCGATGGTCTCCAACGGCGCCGACTTCCTCCCCAAGACGCTCTACTATCCAATCAACTCGCTCGCGGCATTCCTGGCCCTGAACTTCGACGGTGCGTTCGAAGACCCGACGAAGATGTTCGTCTATGCGCTCGGAGAGCTGGCGCTCGTCCTCCTTGCCATCACCATGCTGGTGAACATAGGCGCGCGGCTGCTGGTGAAGAGGGGCTTCTTCTCGAGCACGGAGCACGTGATACAGGTGTGACCATGGACAATACACAACAACCCCCAGCGGCCAACAACTACTCCTCCATCTGGAACCAGCCGAAGGTGATTGCCAACCACAGGGCGAGGAAGAGAAGGGACCTCGCCATCAAGATCCTCGCAGTCGCCAGCGTCTTCGCGGTGCTCATCCCCCTAGGCGACCTGCTCTACATGTTCGCCTACAGAGGTCTCGAGGCCATCTCCATCGTGAGGCTCACCCACAACCTGGGCGCGCCCGTTCCAGGTCTCTCGAACGCGATAGAGGGCACAGGAATCCTCTTGGCCCTATCCTCCCTGATCGCGATACCTTTGGGGATCCTGGGCGGCATCTACATGGCCGAGTTCGCCAAGGGGAGCCGTTACTCCGAGGGTGTGAGGTTTGCCGCCGACGTACTCGCCGGTATCCCATCGATCGTCCTCGGGTACGTAGGCTTCCTCGCGTTCGTGATATTCTTCGGTTGGGGCTACTCTGCGCTCGCAGCCGGGATCGTCCTGTCGATAATCATGTTCCCCTACATCTTCAGGACCACCGAGATCGCCATCCGGAAGGTGCCCGAGAACATCAAGGAGGGCGCGATCGCTCTCGGGAGCACCAAGACCACGATGATCAACCGCATCGTCCTCAGGTTCGCCCTGCCCGGGATACTCACGGGGGTCCTCCTCTCGCTGGGCATCGCGCTGAGCGAGACCGCCCCCCTGCTCTATACTGCGGACTTTGCGAACTACAATCCCACGGGGCTCCTCCATTCGCCGCTCGCCTACCTGACCGGAGTGATCTGGACCTACTATCAGGTCACCTCGATACCGGCCGACCAGCAGCTGGCGTATCTGGCGACCTTCCTGTTGATCCTCGTCGTCCTGAGCATCAACGTAATCGCAAGGGTGGGTCTGAGGCGGTTCTCCAAGGTATAAATGATGGCGGGTTGTTGAGATGACCACTGAATCTGTCGTGATGAACCAAGACGGAAGCGGCGAGACGAGCGAAACGGCACCGCCGACCTACAACCATGGCGGTACCACGACGACTGATGTCCTGATCAATCTTGTCGACTTCAGCGCGTACTACGGTGCGCTCGAGGTCCTCAAGAACATCAACCTCACCATCGAGAGGAAGAAGATCACGGTCTTCATGGGGCCCTCCGGGTGCGGGAAGAGCACCTTGGTCAGGACGCTGAACCGGATGAACGACGATGTGAACGGCTTCAGGATCAGCGGGAAGGTCCTACTCGACGGCGAGGACATCTATGCCCCGACGGTCGATCCAGTCCTGCTAAAGACGCGGGTGGGCATGGTCTTCCAGAAGCCCAACCCGTTCCCGATCTCTATCTACGACAACGTGGCGTTCGGGCCGCGGATACACAAGACCACCAAGGGCAAGAGCGAGCTCGACAGCATCGTGAAAGAGAGCCTTCAGAAGGCCGCCCTCTGGGACGAGGTGAAGGACAGGCTCGGGAAGAGCGCCTGGGGCCTGTCAGGAGGGCAGCAGCAGAGGCTATGCATCGCCAGAGCGCTCGCCGTCCGCCCGGAGGTCATACTAATGGACGAGCCCGCCTCTGCCCTCGACCCAGGTTCGACCTCCAAGGTCGAGGAGCTCATGGTGGAGCTGAAGGAGAACTACACGGTGGTCCTCGTGACCCACAACATGCAGCAGGCGGCCCGCGTGGGCACGAGCGTTGCCTTCCTCTACAAAGGGGACCTCGTCGAGTTCGGCCCGGCGGGGGACGTCTTCGAGAACCCGCAGAGCCCGCTCACCGAGAAGTACATCAGGGGGAGCCTGTAATCGGAGTCATGGTGATCCATAGAACATGCGTCTGATGGAGATGGGGCTCGAGAAGCTCACGAAGCTGGTCCTTGAGATGGCTACTCTCTCGGAGACCACAGTGATCAAGGCGATCGAGGCGTACTCGAAGGGGATCGACGTCAGAGATGACGTCTTCCAGAAGTCAGAGCAACTCGCAGCACACCAGGACGAAGTGAACGACCTCGCGACCGAGTTGATCGCAAGATACCAGCCCGTAGCATCAGACCTCCGATTCATCACCTCCTCGATGGAGATCGGCTACGGGTTCACCAGGTTGGGGCGGTACGCCTACGACATCACGGACATCCTCTCGATCTACAAGGACCTCTCCGACTGCGACAAGTCCGACGTGGAGCGCGCGGGGCAGCAGGCGGAGGAGATGATCCACCTGAGCATCAAGGCCTTCACCGAGCGGGACGTCTTCACCGCGGGCAAGCTCAAGACGATGGACAACGTTGTCGACGAGATCTACCGTAACTACCTCCGGAAGGTAAGCAAGGAGCTAAAGTCGGACATGAAGTGCTACATCTCCAGCACGCTCGTCCTACGCTACCTGGAGAGGATAGCGGACCACGCCGAAGACGTCGGCGAGGCAGTCGCCTACACTGTCACGGGCAAGAGAGCGCCCCGCAAGTAGCCAAGGAAACCCCCGGGGCAGGTTCACCAGTCGATTCACTGTGTGTACCAGTTCGGCTAGTGAGCCCTCTAGGGGTGTGGAAGTGAAGCGGCGTGGGACCGATTTGAACGGTCGACCAACAGGTTTCTATGGCTTTTGCAGCTTTAACAGCCTGCTGCTCTACCATGTCTCCCAGTTGCGCGCTAGTCGCAACTACTGAGCTACCACGCCAGCCTTAAGCAGCGCTCTCCAGAGTATGTGTATTTGAAATTACCTGTGATTGAAGCCCGCTCTCTCGAGTGTGTCTGGACTTCCAGCACTCGCCGCCGGACCCGAGCGTGAGCTTCGAATGGAAATCAACGCTTATAATGCGTTACCACTGGCCCGTGGTAAAATGTCCGGGTTGCGACTCCGGGTATGGTTCAAGGAGGTCCGGGCCCCATTCCTTCTACTTCCGACGATATTCGTGCCCCTTGGCGTTGCCGTCGCCTGGGTCCACGGCAGCTTCGATCTCTCCACCGCGATACTGACGTTCGTCGCCGCCGTCTGCATGCACGCCAGCGTGAACGTCCTGAACGACTACTTCGACTTCAGGAGCGGGCTGGACCTCGCAACTACGCCCACGCCCTTTAGCGGCGGGAGCAGGGTCCTTCCGGAGAGGCAGCTGACGCCGAGGAGCGTGCTCCTCGCCGGAATCGCCTTCCTAGGGGTGGGCCTCGCCGTCGGGGTCTACTTCCTGTTCAGGTTCGCCTTCAGCCCCGTGCTGCTCGGGATAATCGCCATCTCGTCCGTGGCAATCGTGGCCTACACCACCGTGCTCTCTCGTTGGGGTGTCGGAGAGCTCGTGGCTGGCCTTAACTTCGGCCCCCTCCTGATCCTTGGTACGTACTTCCTCCAGACGGGGAGCCTGGCCGTCGAGCCCTTCATCCTCGGCACGACGCTCGGCATAATGGTCGCGGGCATCCTCTACATCAACGAGTTTCCGGACACCTTCGCCGACATGGAGGTCGGCAGGCGGCATCTAGTCGTAAGGTGGGGCAAGGCCAAAGCCGCGGCCCGCTTCCGGGTCCTGGTGCTCGGTGCCTACGTCGTGCTCGTCTCCGGCGTGGTCACGGGCTTCGTCACCCCCGTGGCGCTGATCTCCCTCTTAGCCCTCCCCAAGGCTTGGGCTGCGTCGAGCGTCCTGAGCCGCGAGCACGACAAGGTGATGGAGCTAATCCCCGGCATGGCGAACATGGTCATGGCCACTCTCTGGACCGGCCTGCTCCTCCTTGCAGCTTACGTGATAATGGGACTTCTCCCCTAGGCTGTTCTGCAGATACTTGGGAGCCGTTCTCGTGCAGAGAGAGCGGATGGGCTGCTCACTACCATCACTACGGTCGCGGGGTAGGCTCCTCGCTGGGAAAGTTTGTTCGTGTCAACTGAGAAAGGTTTCGGGAGTTCGTTCGGGCTGTTACTTGTAGCGGGCGATGACAGCGACAGCGCCCACGATCACGAGAAGTCCGGCGCCAAGGTAGAAGACCGGGACGATCTGTGGCACGATGCTGGCGCTGCTCGCCCCCTGGTAGACGAAGTAGGTCAGGATCAGGCCGAGAGCTAGCACGAGGATGCCGACAAGCCGTGTGATCATGCTGACCCTTGATCCGGGGGCGTCTAGAGTCATGTCGCTTGACCCGCGCGCCTGCGGCGAGTAAATAAGTTGTTTGCTGTGCCGAGGAGGCTCTCGGGAAGCTCCACTCCGGTTGCCGAGCGCGAGTTATTTAAACACGGGTCGGAGGGGAACGATACATGCCGACGAACGACGAAGAGATACTGGCTGAGCTTCGGGAGATAAAGAAGCTGCTTACCCCCGCACCGGCGGCGGCCGCGCCCAAGGGGCTTGTGAATGAGTTCAAGGCCTTCCTTGACAAGTATGGAGTTCTGGGCCTAGCTGTCGCGTTCATCCTTGGCATCTATCTCGGGAACCTGGTCAAGGCTCTTGTGACCGACCTCATACTCCCCATACTCGGGTACGCCTTACCAAACATCAAGGACATCAACACGGTCATGGCGGGCCCATTCGGCGTCGGGGACTTTGCGAACAACCTCCTGACCTTCATCATCGTCGCTCTGGTGATCTTCCTCATCGTGAAGCTCTCCTCCAAGGCGAAACTGAAGTAGTCGCGACCGACCAAGACTCTCCCGCCGAGGGGACAGGTGTCACCCTCCTTGGGGGGGCGATATAGTCGCTTGGGCGGGCGTTTAGGACCCCTAGGAAGACCTGGCCTCCCTGATCTGGTCAGTTTCAGCCCCCTAGAGTCGGGAAGACAGATTCTAGGGTGTCATTGTTAATAATCCAATTTTTATAGAACCCTTGGCGCAAGAGTCTGAAAGGGGCTAATCAGGCAATTTGGTAGCGATTTGGAAGCTTTCACGATTAGGTTCAGGGCGGCAGCACGTCCCTTCCTTGCCCTGTCACAACTCGGCTGTCAGACTGGATTGGCCCGAAGATGGTACAGGCGTTCTGTTGAAGGGAGGTGAGTGAACAGATTGGTGACTTTCTCCGAGATTAGTCCGTCTGAATTCTTTCTACCGCAATCGTGACCTCGCGGGTTTCACCAATCCCGCCCGGGCGCTCTACATGGCCGTCAGAGAGCTCGTCGAGAACTCGCTCGACGCCACGGAGCTCGCGGGCATCCTCCCTGACATCTACGTCCGCATCGTGGCCGACGACCCCTCGGCGGAGAACGCGAACCAGGAGCCGAAGGCCTACCGCGTCACGGTCGCCGACAACGGACCTGGAGTCGACCCCCACCATGTCCCGAGGGCGTTCGGGAAGGTCTTCTACGGTTCCAAGTACGTCCTGAGGCAGTCGAGAGGCATGTTCGGGATGGGCGGGACCATGGCGATCCTCTACGGCCAGATCACGACCAACAAGCCCGTAAAGATCACGACGTCCACGGACGGAAAGAGCAGGCACATCTTCGAGATGCTGATCGACATCTCAGAGAACAAGCCAATCATCCTCCGGAAGGACACCGAGGACGGCGCGGAGAAGACCGGGACGCGCGTCGACGTCATCCTCGAGGGTGACTTCACCCGTGCGGCCCAGAAGATCAACGAATACTTCAAGCAGACGGCGCTGGTAGGGAGCTACGCGAACCTCACCTTCGTAGACCCGATAGGGAGGATCACCACGTACGAGAGGGCCACCGAGGACATGCCCCCTGCGCCAAAGGAGACGCTCCCCCACCCCTACGGAGTGGACGTCGAGGCGTTCAAGCGGATGATCAAGCTCACCGACGAGAAGACCATGGAGAAGTTCATGGGGAACAAGCACTTCCACCGCGTCGGGGAGACCAACGCGAGGAAGTTCCTCAACTTCGCCGGCATCGAGACAAGGATCTCGCCCGAGAAGCTATCGAACGAGCAGATCGTCCGGATCGTCGACGCCCTCCAGCGGTACCCCGAGTTCCTCCCGCCGGACGCGTCCTGCCTCTCGCCCGTGGGCGAGGCCATACTCCAGACCGGGATAATGAAGGAGCTCCAGCCCGAGTTCTCCACAGTCGTCGTGAGGCCTCCGTCTTCCTACTCCGGGTTCCCCTTCCTGGTCGAGGTCGGCCTGGTCTACGGGGGCAAGCTCCTCGAACCGGGGCGGAAGCTCTTCAGGTTCGCGAACCGCATCCCTCTGCTCTACGACGAGGGCAACGACGTCTCGTTCAAGGTCCTGAACGAGGAGATCGACTGGAGGCGCTACCACGTTCCCGAGGACGCCCCCATCGGGATAATCACGCACATCTGCTCCACGAAGATACCCTACAAGACCGTAGGCAAGGAGTACATCGCAGACCGTCCCGAGATCGAGTCCGAGATCCGGAACGCCGTCAGGGAGTCCCTGCGCCGGCTCAGCCTCTTCCTCTCGAAGAAGGGAAGCATGGCCGCGGTGCAGAGGAAGATGAGCATCTACGGAAGGTACCTCCCGCTCATAGCGCAGTTCTCTACGGAACTGGCAGGGCAGAAGAAGGAGCCGAGATACCACCAGCTACTCAAGGAGGAGGAGGCCGAGGTGGAGGAGATCAAGGAAGAGATGGCGGAGAAGTCCGGCAACCCAGAAGCTGCCACGAATGGTGAAAAGACAATTGAGCAAACCTCGATCGAAGACTACCGCTGAAGCGAGGAAGGAGAAGGTCGAGAAGGCCCTGAAGGGCCTCGGCCAGAACGTCTACCAGGACCTCGACGCC
>JBEKFK010000098.1:0-6908 GCA_050013375.1 Nitrososphaerales archaeon
CGCGTTCATGATCGACAACGGGGAGGTTCTGCTCATCAACAGTCAGACCGGCCGGGGCTTCCAGTTCATGCTGCCGGAGCTCAGGGGGGCGTTCAGCGAGGACCTCTTCGAGGAGTTCTGGAAGGCCTCAACGGGCTCGAAGACGCTCGCTTCGATCTCCAACGCCGACAACCTCCCGTTCCTCATAGACGGACAGGGCATAAGCCGGATATTCGTCGAGGCCGTCACGCGGGTCGTGAGGGACGAGTCGCAGATGGAGAGCATCGGCCACGAGTTCCTCAACATCCTCGAGGAGAGGGGCGCGCCCAAGCTGAAGAACGAGTCCTTCGAGAACGCGGTGAAGCTTGTGCTCGCCCTCATGCAGGAGGAGCTGGGCGAGGATTCAACGGCCGAGTACGACTCCCTGACCAGGATCTTCAGGCTCGAGCTGCCCAGCTACCAGGAGGGGACGCCGGCCTCCGCATGGTACTACGCGCTCTCTGGGCTGCTCAAGGACTCCGGGATAAGGAACGAGCTTCTCCACGACGCCCCGTTCCCCGAGGCCAGAAACCGGATAATACAGCGCAGGTTCGCGGCCACGAACTAGTCCACGGCGGACCAGACGAGCACGGCGACGAGCATCAGGAAGCCGCCGGCTATCCCCGCGAGGATCGCACCGGCTATGTCCTGGTTCAGGCCTATGCTGGAGACCAGGTTCGAGACCGAAGAGCGGAGGAGCCATGCAAGGAACCCGAGTACGAATCCGAAGAGCGAGAACCCCATGAGGGTCGTCTTCCTTCCCATGTCCGCCTTCGGCGGAGGAACGGTGTTCGGTATATAAGGAATGTTCGCCCCCCGACGGGCCGGGATGACCCGGACCGCTGAGATTGCCTTCGTCTCGGACGTCCATTCGAACCTCGAGGCGCTGGAGGCGGTCCTCGAAGACATCGGGGAGAGGGAGACCTATTGCCTGGGCGACATAGTCGGGTATGGCGCCTCGCCGAACGAGGTGATAGCCCTCCTTAGGGAGAGGCGCGCGACCTGCATCCTCGGGAACCACGACTCTGCGGTCCTCAGCGGGAGGACGAGCGAGTTCAACGGGCGCGCCGCCCAGGCCGTGGCCTGGACCATCAGGACTCTGGGAGCGGAGGGCAGGGAGTACCTGGCCGGTCTCCAGACCAGCCGCACCATCCCCTTCGGAGGGCTGAGCGTCTACATGACCCATGGGAGCCCGGACGACAACCTGGGCGAGTATGTCTATCCCGCGACCCACTCGGACCTCTTCGGCTACTATCTGCAGAAGCTAGGCGTGCAGGTGATCGCGCTGGGTCACACCCACGTCCCGTTCGTCTGGTCTGACCGGGAGGGGACGGTCTTCAACCCCGGTTCGGTGGGACAGCCGCGGGCAGGCGACAGGCGCGCGTCCTATGCGCTGCTCAAGGCCGATGGGGCGAGGGTCGCGGTCGAGCACCGCGCCGTCGAGTACGACGTCGAGAAGTCGGCGAAGAATATAGTCGAGGCTGGCCTCCCCGACTCCCTCGCCAGGCGTCTCTTCACCGGAGACTAGGCTCAGGAGACGTCGATGTAGATGGGCCTGCCGTCGAGCTCGTCCTCCTCCCATTCACCCTCCTCGCTCCGCTCGGCGAGGATGCGGACTCCTCTTACCCGGACCAAGAAGCTCAGCTCGCCGGCCAAGGGGGTCAGCAGGGCGGTCATCTCGTCGTCGAGCCCCGCGACCATGGCCTTCTCGAGTATTGCGGTGGGGGAGTAGCCCCGGGCCTTCCTGAGGGCCTGGAGCCTGCGGGCAATGTCCCGCAGCAGCCCCTCTGCAATCAGCGCGTCGTCGCGCACCTTCTCCAGGGCTATCATGATCCCGTCCCGGGCGACGGCCTCCCACTCGCCCGTCCCCTGGAAGCTGAAGATCAGGGTGGAGATGGGAATCTCGACGGCGCCGGAGTCCGTCTGGACCTGCAGGGGCGCGCCAGTCTGGTAGGCAAGCCAGGCCTCGTCACCCTCCAGTCCCTTGAAGCTCTTGAGGACGGCCTGGGTCTTCTCCTTGAAGTGGGCCCCGATCTGTGACCTATTCGGCGCCAGCGTGACCGCGATGGGCAGTGACGAGACGCTCCGCGCCACGGTGACCTTCTTGACGTTGCAGAGGAGCGAGACTAGGTCCTTCGCCTTCTCCATCTGGGGGAGCTTGGACTCTGTCACGAGGACCTGTATCTCGCGCAGCGGCCACCTCCTCTTCAGCTTGGCCTTCTGCCTCGCCGAATTGCACGCTCCCTCGACCTCGAGGGCGAGGTCGACGACCGCCTTGTCCTCCTTCGCGGTCGCCGGCAGGGAGAGCGATGGGAAGTCCTGGACGAGCAGCGGGCGGGCCCATGCGCCGCCGAGGAAGGTCTCCTGGTAGAGGTACTCGGTCATGTACGGGGAGACCGGGTGGAGGAGGAGGTCGAGCGTCTTCAGGGCGAAGGCTATCACGGCGTAGATCGCGAGCCGGCGGTCGAGGCTGTCGGGTGAGTCGCTCCAGAGCTCGTTCCTTACCATCCGGACGTAGCCCTGGCTCAGCACCTCGACTATCTCCGTCTCGAGCCGCTTGCAGGCGTCGTTGTAGCGACCCTCCGAGTAGGACGCCTTGATCTCGCCCGAGGCCTCGTCGATGCTGGCGAGGAGCCACCTGTCCATTAGCGTGAGGACGCCCTTCCTTTGGGCCCAGGCGATGTCGTGGACCGCCGGATCGAAGCCGTCCTGCTCGCCGTTCTGCTTGAGGTAGACGTGGAGGTGGTAGAGCGTGTTCAGGATCTGGTAGGGACGGCCGGCCATCTCCTTCAGGTCGAGGCTGACCGCGTCCACCGGAGAGCTCTTCCAGCTGATATAGAAACGCAGCAGGTCCACGGAGCCCTCCCTCAGGAGGCCGAGCGCGTCGACGACGTTGCCCAAGGACTTGGACATCTTCCTGCCCTTCTCGTCCAGGACGTGCCCCTGGAAGAGGAAGGCCCGGTAGGGTGCGGACGGCGTCCTGGTGTAGATGACGTTGAGCACGAGCAGCGTGTACGCCCACCCCCTGGTCTGGTCGATGCCCTCGGTCAGGTGCTCGACGGGAACGAGCTCGCGCCTCTCCTCGTCGGTGAAGGAGGCGAGCGGCGCCGAGCCGCTGTTGTGCCAGGTATCGAGGACGAAGGGCTCGCGGTGGGCCTCGCCCCCGCACTTGGGGCACCTCAGGACGATCCTGTCGATCCATGGCCGGTGGAGCTCGAACCCCTCTCCGTCCGGGAGCGCGACCGCCTGCTTGACTATGCTCTCCCGCGAGAAGGCGGGGACCTTCTCCTTGCATTCGGCGCAGACCCAGATCGGGAGCGGGGTCCCCCAGACCCTCTCCCTGGAGATGCACCAAGGAGGCGACTGCCTGATGAACTCGAGGAACCGGTTGCGCGGCTGGTCGAAGTAGTACTCGACCTTCTCCGCGGCGGCGACCAGGTCGCCCTTTATCCGGTCGATCCAGTAGAAGTACTCGCGTCTCGCGACCCAGACCAGCCTGTGCCCCGACCTCCAGCACGTGGGATACTCGTGCTCGAGCCGGCCGTCGCTCACCAGACTCCCGGCCTCCTTCAGGAGCCTTGTGACTATGACGTCGGAGTCCCTCACGAACATCCCGGCGAACGTCCCCGCGTCGTCGGTGAAGCAGACCCTGTCGTCGATGGGCACGAAGACGGGCATCTTCCTCCTCGTCGCGACGAAGAAGTCCTCTTCTCCGTTGGCGGGGGCGAGGTGGACGAGGCCCGTGCCGGTAGCCGTGTCCACGAAGTCCTCGGAGACGACGACGTGTATCTTCCCCTCCCTGCTTATCCGCTCCAGGCCGGGAATCTGGGCTAGGAGAGGGTGGGTGTAGTGCAGCCCGTCGAGCTCCTTCCCTTTCACGACCTTGACGGTCTCGCCGAGGTCGAGCTTGAGCTCCTTGGCGAGGGCGGCCATCCTCTCGACGCCGAGGATCCAGACTTCCCCGCCCACCCTGACGTAGGCGTAGTCGGCCTCCGGCTTCACGCCGACCATCTCGTCCGTCACCACCGTGAACGGCATCGTCGTCCAGATTACCAAGAAAGCCCCGTCGGACGTCTTGACCTTGTAGTACAGGCTAGGGTCCTCGAGCGTCTCGTAGCCGAGGACAGCCTCGGCGTGGCTCAGCGAGGTCTGGCAGCTGGGACAGTACGGAACGACCTTGAACCCCTCGCCAAGGATCCCGTCCTTCCAAGCGCTCTCCAGGAATCTCCACTCCCTCTCGATGTACGAGTCGCGGTAGGTCATGTACGCGTTCTCGTGGTCGAGGAGGAGCCCCAGGAGGTCGTCCGCCTCGACCCAAGCGGCCAGGTACTTGGTGACCAGCCTCTTGCACGCCTCGACCATCTTCTCCTCGCCGATCTGCTTGAGGTCCTCCCACTTGTTCCCCGAGAGGCCGAGCTCCTTCTCCGCCTGGAGCTCGACCGGAAGTCCCTGGCAGTCCCACCCGGCCCTGAAGACCACGTTCTTCTTGGACAGGGTGCTGAAGCGGTACCAAAGGTCCTTCATTATCCTCCCGCGGATGTGGCCTATGTGCGGGACACCGTTGAGCGTGGGCGGGCCCTCGACATAGCCGACGACGGGGCTCCTCCCGAGGGCCTCACGGACCGAGTCCTGAAGGTTGACCTCCGAGTTGAACCGCCGGACCCTTGGCTCGAGCACCTTCCAGTCGTAGTTAGAGGGGAGAGTCGGACTGCCCTGCTCTGAATCAGGATCGCTGGATTTTATAACCACTCAAGGCCCGCACCGTCCACCCGTCCTCGATTTTAAAAGGCTTGGTCGGACCGCCTGGCTGCGAGTGCGTGGAGGTACACCTTGCCGCGCCGAGCCTTATTTAGAAGGGTCAACTGGCATCAGGGCGGAAGCGGAGATGCCAAAAATAAGCTACGAGCCCACCGAGGAGATAGTCCTGCACCAGATCATAGAGTATGACAACAAGGCCTTCTTCGAGGAGGTCATGCGGCAGAACCTCGTCCAGCAGATGTCGGTCATACCCACCGTGAACTGGATAGACGGGATCGCGTTCTCGGTCTGGAGGTTCCCCGAGACCGACGACGTCATCCGCGACGCCCTTGACGGGAAACTGCACCTCTTCTCCGTCGCGTTCACGAGGGTGGGCTACCAGACGAACTTTCCGATAATCCTGGCCAACCAGGACATCAAGGTCCCGCTCAAGAACGCGAGCAACAACGCGAATTTCGTGGCGATGGTCGCGTTCCTGAAGAACTTCAAGCCGGAGAACTCAGAGGTCGCCGTCTCGGCCGCCAAGGAGTAGCGGCGCCTAGCTAGTAGTCAGACAGAAAGGCCTGATAGCCGCTGAGCGGCTTCGCGTCGAACCCGAGCTTCCTGAGCTCCTGGGCGAACTCCGCCGTGAACCCGTGCGTGGTGTAGACCTGCTCCGGAGATACCTCCTTCACCAGTCCGAGGAGTTCGTTGTAGTCGCAGTGGTCGCTGACCGCGAAGGCGTAGTCGGCCCCGATCGAGTATGCGTAGCCCGGGTCTGCAGCCCACCCGCTGAACGCTACCAGCGCCGCTCCGTGCTCCTTCTTCAGCCGCTGCGCGACCTTGCTGCGCGAGCTCATCATCGGCGCGACCATCACCCACGGCCCCGGTGAGAGGCCCTCGAGGTCTGCGCCGACGACCTTGCCCTTCCTGAGGCTCACCCCGCACTGACCGTAGACTTCGTTGATCTCGGCCACCTTCTCGTGGACGTAGAACGGGCTCCAGGACGCGAACAGGTGCGAGAGGATCTGCGACTTCCCCAGGGCGTAGCCCATCAGCACGACCGGCCGACCCTTGTCGAAGAGCATCCCGATGGTAGAGTTAACGTCCCTGACTATCTGGGAGACGGGGGGAAAGACGTAGTTTCTCCTTCCGAAGGTCGACTCGGTTATGAGCACCCTCGCCTTCTTCGTCCTGCACCTCCCGAGGAAGGCTCGGTCCCTGCCCGCCGCGTCCCCGGTGTAGAGTACTTCATCGCCGATGCAGATGGCTCGGGCTCCGAGGATGTGCCCCGAGTCCAGCAGCTTGACGCCATCGGCCGTCTCCGCGGTCCTCCCGAGGTCGAACCCCCTCGCCTTCGCCAGGAGGCGGGTCTCCTTCGACGCGAGGACCTTGCTCCCCGGGTCTGGGGTCTGCACGTGGTCGAGGTGCGCGTGGGAGACGAAGGTGTAGTCCGCCTTGGCCCGTCCCTTCGGGTCGAGGGCGTAGGACGCGGCCTCGTACTCGACTGTGATTCCGTTGCGCAAGGAGATCTTCGCACGACCCAAGGAGGCCACTTGTGCCGTGCGACGGCCGAGGCCGGTTTATGATGTTATCCCCGCCGCGCGGGTCGCCCTAGCGTTCGCCGGGCCTCGACATCTCGGCGACCCTGTAGACGGTCCAAGCGTTGGGCCCCAGGTCGACGCGGAACTCCAGCTTCTCGAGGAGCCTCCTCCTGTCGAGTTTATCCCACAGCCACGTCTCCTGGTTGAACTCCTCGACGTCGACGAAGAGCGCGGTCGCGAGCGGCTTGCCTCTCGTCGGGACCTGGAGAACGCCCGACGAAGGAGCGCCCGAGGAGTTCCCGACGCAGAGGACGAGCGAGGAGGGGTCCCAGAAGAGGGTGCACTCGAGGGACGCGGGTCCCTCGATCGATTCGCACCGGCCCAGCTTGATCGTGCCGTCACCACCTGTCCTGCCGTAGCTCGAGACAACGAGGGTCCGGGACGGAGACCTGCCGGCGAAGAGGGCTCCCTCGACGCCGGGCCTGAGCCCCCGGAGCGAGATCCACCCCAGTCGGGACCCTGCCGGGACCGTGTAGCTGGGTCCCTCTGGAGAGATGGTCAGCCCAGCCTCCCCGGTGAGGAGCGCCTCCACGAACCGCGACGATGCCA
>JBEKFK010000099.1:0-6896 GCA_050013375.1 Nitrososphaerales archaeon
GGGAGCGCGATGAAGAGAGATGTTCGACGTGTTCTGGATGAACGTGGCGGCGGTCTTCGCCATCGTCAACGTCGTCCTTGTCGGCCTTCTCACCTACGCCTACATCCAGAGCTGGAGGCAGGTCAGGTCAGGGTTCACTGCGAGCCTGATCGTCTTCTCGGTCTTCTTCCTGGTCCAGAACTTCGTGATAATCGTGTTCTGGTACGTCCTCTACAGCACGGTCTCGATGCCCATAGTCGAGGCCGCTGCGCCCTACCTCACCGCGGTCAATGCCGCCGAGGCGGTCGGCCTCGGGATGCTTACGCGGACGACCTGGAAGTAGAGCCGCAGATACGGGCCAGATTTGGGCCTAATCTCGGTCAACCATTAAATCGACTGCGGGGTTCCTCCTAGCCATGACAACATACATCGCTGACCTGTCTACAGTCTGCGGCTGCCAGTGGGGAGTGACGGGCTCCTCGACCGAGGAGATAGTGCAGAAGACCGTGAAGCACGCGGGCGAGGCGCACCAGATGAAGCAGGTCCCCCCGGAGATCGCGCAGAAGCTCACGGCCGCAATCCGGCCTAGCATGTAAGGGACGGGGGACGCGTCCGTCCCCGGTCGACCTTTTTTCCCGGAGCTTCCGAAGGGCGGACGACCCATACGATTAAGAACAACCGCCGTATCTCAAAGGCCAGTCTCACACACCTAGTGATTATGGATGAGTTCGATACTTAACAGACTACGGGGAAAGGAAGGGAACGCCGAGACGCCGGGCCCGACGGTGCCGCAGCGGAGCAGGGAGGGCCTCCCGCCGGGCCAGGTCTGGGGCCGCAGGTTCGTGATATATGCTGCCAGCGGGATCCCGAAGGCCGACTTGGCCACGTGGAAGCTCAAGGTGACGGGGCTCGTGAGCACGCCACTAGAGTACACCTACGACGAGTTCAACCGTCTGCCAATGATCACGGAGATCAAGTCTGCACACTGCGTGACCAAGTGGAGCATCGAGAATCCTCTTTGGGAGGGGGTCTCCATCAGGCTTCTCGCCGAGAAGGCGCAGGTAAGGCCCGAGGCGACCTGGGTGATGTTCCACTGCTTCGATGGCTACACAGCTCCGATTCCCCTCGAAGACGCGCTCAAGGAGGACTCGATTGTGGCACTGAAGATGAACGGGAAGCCGCTCCTCCCCGAGCAGGGGTTCCCCGCGCGGCCGTTCATGCCGCACCTCTACCTCTGGAAGAGCGCCAAGTGGCTCAACGAGATCGAGTTCATCTCGGAGTACCGTGACGGCTACTGGGAGATGTACGGATACCACGAGAGGGGGAACGTCGCCGACGAGGAGCGGTTCAAGGGCGACGGCTACAAGCCCGTGCCAAGGCGAGCCTTCGGCACTGCCTAGGGCGGGATGGGGTCCGTCCGGGTCGGACCTCAGAAGACTTAGAAAGCCACCGACCGCGGTGCCGTGAAAGCATGCCCATCACCTTCGAGGTAAAGGAGACGGACCTGATGGGAAGGATCGGGGCACTGAAGGTGGGCGGGAAGACCCTAGAGACCCCGTGCCTCGTCCCCGTCATCCACCCGGTCCTCCGCGACATCCCGCTGGCCAAGTACACGGAGATGGGCTTCGGCGCGCTGATGACCAACTCTTTCATCACCTACAAGCGCAGGAGGGAGGAGGCGCTGGAGAAGGGCCTCCACAGGATGCTGGGCTACGACGGGGTGATAATGACGGACTCGGGCGGATACCAGGTCCTGCAGTACGGCCAGGTCGACATGACTCCGAGCGTGATCGCGGAGTTTCAGTCGGCGGTGGGGTCGGACCTCGCCGTCACCCTCGACAGGCCGACCGGCTACTCGCTCTCGGAGGAGTACGCGAAGGAGACCATGAAGGTGAGCCTCGACGGCGCCAGGGAGACCATCAGGAAGTTCGGCAACTCGGCCACGACCTGGGTCGGTCCTATCCAGGGCGGGCTCTTCGACCCGCTGGTGAGGGCGTCCACGAAGGCGCTCCTGAAGGCTGGGTTCGAGGTGCTGGCGCTCGGGAGCCCCGTGGAGATGATGGACAACTACCTCTTCGGGGACCTGGTCAGGATGATAGTAGCTGCGCGCACCGCCATGCCCTACTCGGTCCCACTCCACCTCTTCGGTGCCGGGCACCCGCTTACGCTGCCGCTCTCGGTCGCCCTCGGCTGCGACACGTTCGACTCGGCGAGCTATGTCCTCTTCGCGAGGCAGGGGAGGTACATGACCGAGAGGGGGACGCTGATCCTCGAGGAGATGACGTACCTCCCGTGCAGCTGCCCGACATGCAACTCTACCACCAAGACCGATCTAGTGCTCATGGAGAGGAGGGAGCGGGTGAACAAGCTCTCGCTCCACAACCTCTACCTCCTCAGGCAGGACGTGCTCCGGTGCAAGGAGGCGATCTCCGAGGGCAGACTCTGGGACCTGGTCGAGGAGAGGGCAGCCGCCCACCCACGGGCGATGACGGCGTTCGTGGAGATGGCGAAGAACAGCGGCTGGCTGGCC
The DNA here is from genome assembly GCA_050013375.1 of Nitrososphaerales archaeon. Lineage (GTDB taxonomy): Archaea > Thermoproteota > Nitrososphaeria > Nitrososphaerales > Gagatemarchaeaceae > Gagatemarchaeum. The sequence continues at coordinate 2,510 of JBEKFK010000099.1, forward strand.
GGAGGCACCCCGTTCCTCAAGGAGAGGGGCCTCCTCATGCGCAGCCAGGTCGACGAGGCACGGCCCGAGCTGGCCATGGCGAGGGACCACCTGGAACCTATCATGAAGAGGCGGTCAACCGGGGCGATCCTCGTGGTGCCTGAGACCGACGGGCCGCTCGCTAGGAGCCCTCTCTACCAGCAGGCGCTCCGGCTCATGAAGAGGGGCCCGGGACGAGACGTCTACAAGGTCCACCGCCATCTGGGTCCGTATCCCGCCGAGCTCGAGTTCGTCTACCCGTTCACCCAGACCGTCTCCGACGCAGAGGTGACGCGCAGGCAGGTCCGTGACGCGGTGAGGCAGCTCAGGAAGATGGGCTACGCCTCGGTGGTCGTCTGCGAGAAGCGAAAGGCCGGGGCTGTCCGGTCCCCAGGCTAGGAATAGATGGCGCTCGACGGTCCGCGCTCTCTGTCCTTCTGCGCCATCCCCATCAGCTCCCTCTCGAGCTCTTCGGCGCCCTTGATCAGTGGAGCGGTGCTGACCTTGAAGCCGTACCTCTTGGCGAGGAACTCGACCGCGCTGGCCGAGGCCCTCGGGTCGACCCGCTCGGTGTTCGAGTAGGCGAGGAGCGCGTACGCGGGGATGTTGTGCATCTGCAGCGTGTTGAGCAGGATCGCGACCGGGCCGACTATCATCCTTCCCTCCTCGAGAACCGGCTCCCCCTTCAGCTCCTCGAGCTTCGCCATCGCGTCGGTGAGCACGACCCGGTACTTCGACTCGTCGCTCCTCAGCGAGTCATCGAGGCCGCCGATGAGCGCGACCTCGTGCACCCCCGACTCGACAATCCACTGGCCGAGCTCCCTGAAGAACTTGTTCTCGTTCTCACGGAGGGGCGGGACGTCGGCCTTCAGCAGAGCGAGGTCTCCGGCGACGAAGAGCTCATAGGGCGTCGAGATCTTGTCGTTCAGCGTCGAGGAGACGGCAGGCGCGAACTCCGAGTCGATGTAGAACGCCCGCTTCGCCTTGAGCTCCTCGATCAGGAACTTGACCGACCAGTAACCGGTTGCGCCGATCCCGTGGAACCCAGCGATGAGGGTCTTGGTCTTGAGCCCCTTCCCCTCCGGAATTATCTTGATGGATGACAAAGAGGTTATCCCGCTTCCTGGAGCCTCTCCTTAAACTCATCTGTTGGTTCAGGCGCCGGAGACCGCTGAAACGCTGATAAAGCCGGAGCGTCCGAATCCTGAGCCATGTCAAGTTTGAGCAGGACGAGGGTGAGCTTCCCAGGCCCGTCGCACGGGGTCAAGGCCTATCTCTCCAGGCCCGACGACGGCGCGAGACATCCAGGCCTCGTCCTGATACACGAGATATGGGGACTGACGGCTCAGATAGAGGGCGTGGCGGACAGGTTCGCCAGCGAGGGTTACGCGGTGGCCGCCCCCGATCTCATGGGGTCAGATCCGCAACTCGCGCCCATCTTCGCCCCTGCGAACGTCGTCGCCGTGAAGGCGTTCATGGCGAAGCTGCAGCCGGGACGGATGCGAGACCAGGTGTACCAGCAGGGAGAGCTGGCGAAGCTCCCCGAGGCCGAGCGGGCGGTGGTCGGCAGGTTCTTCGGAGTGGCGTTCGGGGGAGTCCTGCCCTACGCGAGGTTCGTGGATGAGCTGGCGTCGACGCACGCCTATCTGGCGGACCAACCCTTCGTCGTTCAGGGAAAGATCGGCAGCCTTGGGTTCTGCTTCGGCGGCGGGATGTCGGCGAAGCTAGCGTGCCTGGGGAAGACCCAGGCCTGCGTCGTCTTCTACGGCCAGAACCCGGATCCCATCAGCCTCGTCGAGAAGATCAACTGTCCGTTCCTGGGCAACTACGGGGGCGAGGACGCGGGTCTGAACGCGACGCTCGACCAGCTCGTCGGTGCGATGGTGAAGTACAAGAAGGACTTTGAGATGAAGATCTATCCGGGGGCGCCCCACGCGTTCTTCAACGAGACGAGCCCTGCGACGTACAGGGAGGCGGCCGCGAAAGAGGCCTGGGAGAGGTCGCTCCGGTTCCTGGACAGGGCACTGAAGCAGGGCTGAACGGGGAGCAAGTCGCTGTAGGCCTGCCTGGGCCTGGCCGGGGACCGAGCCCTCAGCTCGGAGCCGGGGCCGAAAAAAGAGGGTTGTGACGCTACGCGTGGTCCTCGGGGGCGATGGTCGTCGTCACGTGGAGCAGCACGAGGTAGTAGTTCCCGCCAACGTGGATCTGCATCGAGAGCAGGGTGTAGGAGTACGGGTTGCCGAGCGCAGTGGGGGTCACGGAGTATGCAGTGAAGGTGAATGTACCGCCTTCGACTGTCCCGAACCCTCTGATGAAACCCTTGTTCACCAAGGCCGACCCGCCGGTGATGGAGTAGGTCACGGTTCCGAGGGAGACCGAGCCCGCTGAGATCCTGGAGTTGAAGACCGAAGCCGCGTTCGCGACCGGCGTGAGGGTCATGGTCCCGGCCGCTGGTCCCTCGTTGGTCGTCGAGCCCCCGATCTCGTAGTAGTGCCCTGAGGTGCTCGTCAGGATTATTGCGCCTGGCTGGACGGGGTTGGCGGCCGCTGGAGAGGCAATCACCAGAACGGCGGCCAAAAGCGCCACCGCGCCGAAGATTCCAATCCGCTTGACATCTATGTACTTCGTCATTGTCATCGGCGTACAGTGCGGACGGGCCGCAAATGAGCCTGCGCTTTGGAACGCGTGTTCAAGGCGGGTGAACACCGGATCCGGACCGCCTGGGCCCCGTTGCCGTTGTCCAGGAAGGGGCGTACCGCGGTTGCGGCGGAAATCGAAGGCCAAACACTTAAAGAATGGCCGTCGAAGCCGAAAACGCAGCTTATAGTTATGCAAGTTAAAGTCCTAGGGGCAGCCCGACAGGTAGGCAGGTCGGGCTTCCAGATAACACACGGTGACACCAGCATACTGCTGGACTACGGTGCCATGACGACGAAGGAGCCGGGATTCCCGGTCCACGTCCAGCCAAGGACGGTCGACGGGCTGGTCCTCAGCCACGCGCACCTCGACCACTCGGGCGCGGCACCCGTCTTCTTCATCGGCGGCGACAAGGTCAAGATGCACGGGACGCCGGTAACCTCCGAGCTCTCGAGCATGCTCATCAACGACTTCATCAAGATCTCCGGCCCGTACCTCCCGTTCGAGTACCTGGACCTCCTCGCCATGGAGAAGAGCACCATTAACCACGGCTACAAGGAGAGCTTCCAGATCAAGGACATGACAGTGACGTTCTACGACGCGGGCCACATCCCGGGCTCGTGCATCGTCGCCGTGGAGGCCGGCTCGAAGAGGCTGATCTACACCGGCGACATCAACGGCGCCGAGACCGAGCTCCTGAACCCCTCGTTCAAGAGCCTCGGAGAAGCGGACATGGTAATCACCGAGAGCACCTACGCGACGGCCGAGCACCCCGAGAGGCAGAAGGTCGAGAGGGAGTTCGTGGACTACGCCAACGAGGTGGTCGAGAGGGGAGGGGTCCTCCTCGCGCCGGCCTTCTCAGTGGGCAGGGCACAGGAGCTCGCCATGACGCTCTACAGGCACGGGTTCAAGCACCCGATTGGCATGGACGGGATGGCGCTCAAGGTCAACGAGATCATCATGCGCCACCAGGAGTACATCCGCGATCCCACGCTCTTCCGCAGGACCCTGGAGTCCATGGAGCAGATCAGCGGTTGGTCGCAGCGGAGGAACTTCATACAGCGGCCTGGCGTGATAATCTCCCCCGCGGGGATGCTCGTGGGTGGTGCCTCGATCTTCTACAACGAGAGGCTCTCGCAGAAGGAGAAGAACGGAATCTCCCTCGTGAGCTTCCAGGTCCCGGGGACCCCCGGGAGGACCCTCCTCGACAGGGGCCTGACGCTGATAAACGGCAAGCCGACGAAGGTGAAGGCGGAGGTCAGGAAGTTCGACTTCTCGTCCCACAGCGGAAGGACGACGCTCCTCTCCGACCTCAAGGGCATAGGGGGCAAGCCGAGGTTCATGACGGTCCACGGCGAGGAGGAGAGCTGCGTCCAGCTCGCGACGGAGCTCCACAACGAGCTCGGCGCCGAGACCTTCGCCCCGAAGGTCAGCGAAGTATACGAGGTCTGACCCCTCTTGGGCTCCGATGGGCAGCTCAGCAGCATCAACTCTAGAGGAATCGCACTCACACTGGGGTTCATCGGCGTAGTCCAGGCCGTCGCGCTCTACTTCACCTACGTCAACGCCCCGGTTGCGCAGCAGGTGGGTGGAAGCTATGCGCCCGCAGGCACCTCGGACTTCGGATCGCTCTCCAACGCGGTCATCCTGGTCCTGGCGGTCTTCGCGACCACCCTGCTCGCGATCTGGCTCATCAGGAACCGGCGGGTCAGGGTCTTCACGTCGATCGTCT
>JBEKFK010000100.1:0-6753 GCA_050013375.1 Nitrososphaerales archaeon
GTGTAGTCCTGGGGGACGACCCCCACGCTCCTCCGCACCTCGTTCGCGTGCTTGTGGACGTCGAGGCCGCAGACCTCCGCCTTGCCGGAGGTCGGGGGAAGCAGTGTCGTGAGCATGTTGATTGTCGTGCTCTTGCCTGCCCCGTTCGGCCCGAGGAACCCGAAGATCTCTCCCTGCTTGACCTCGAAGCTGACCCCGTCCACCGCCGTCGTCTTGCCGCCGTCGTAGCTCTTCACGAGGCCATCCACTTTCACGATCGGCGAGGACTCGTTGTAGCGCGTCTCCTGTTCTTGTGTCAACTCTATCTGCTCACTTCCTCTTCGTCTTCGCGGCTGCGACCGGCTCGAGCTCGGTCAGGGTCTGTGCCGCCCAATCGAGCTGGCGCTCCAAGGTGAGAATGTACTCCTTCAGTAGGTACTCGAGGTCCTTCGGCGAGATCTCCTTCGACTTGGTCCGGATGATCTCCTGGGCCATCTCGAACTGCCCCCTCGTCCCGTCGCTGAGGAAACGGACGAGCTGGTCGGGCTCGATCAGCTCTATGAAGAGCCTCCTCATGGCCATCCACTTCTGTCCGGAGAAGAGGAAGGTCTTCTCATCCTCCTTGAGCGTCTCCAGGCCCTTCGTGGTTATCGAGTAGACCCGCCTGTCGGCCCCCCTCTTCTGGTCGGACTGGATGTATCCGCTCTCCAGCAGCTTCTTGAGGATCGGATAGATCGAACCGGCCCCGGGCCTCCACGCCCCCTCGGTCTTGGTGTCGATCTCCTGAAGGATCTCGTACCCGTGGCAGGGGTTCTTCGAGATCTTGCGCAGCATGTAGTGTAACAGCAAACCCCTCGGGGCACCCTGGGGGTGGGCAAGGCCCCTCTCGCCCTCTTCCTTTGTCGACAATCGTATCGCGAAGGGCTGTTTATCGGTATTATTTACATATATCGTGTTTGATATACTTTGAGATGCCGACTGCCGCGGCCCGCACGCCGCGGTCCCGCCTGGACCTCCCGTCGGCCCGAGTGGCCCTCCCAGATGGGCGGGTTCGTTGGGCGCCCCGAGAGGGCTAGGTGGATAGGTTTAAGTGGCCAAGCAGGCGTTTCCGCCTAGGCGTCGTAGTTGGCTCCCGCTTCCCAGGCTTTTGACCCCGAGATCCTGGCCGACTCGTTCGGTCGACGCGCTCGGAAGCTGCGTCTCTCGGTCACCGACCGCTGCAACTTCAGGTGCGACTTCTGCATGCCCACCGCGCCGGTCTGGCTCGACCATTCGGAGGTCCTCACCTTCGAGGAGATCGCCAGGGTCGCCGCCATAACGGCCCGGATGGGGGTCAGTTCGATTCGCCTGAGCGGAGGGGAGCCTCTCGTCCGGAAGGACCTTGAGAAACTCGTGAAGATGCTGGTCGCAGTCCCGGGGATCAAGGCCGTGGCAATGACCACCAACGGGGCGCTCCTGAAGCAGAAGGCTCGGGCCCTCAGGGAGAACGGGCTGCACTGCGTGACGGTCAGCCTCCACAGCCTCAAGCCGGAGCGCTACCATGCGATAACGGGGACGAAGGACATGTTCTGGAGGGTCATGGAAGGCCTCGACGAGGCGCGGGCCGCCGGGTTCGAGAGGGTGAAGGTCAACTGCGTCGTGACCAGGGGGTGCAACGAGGACGAGATACCCGACTTCGCGAAGATGGCTCACGACGCGGGGGTCTCCGTCCGGTTCATCGAGTACATGCCGTTCGACGGGACGAAGGTCTGGGACGCGGAGAGGGTCGTCAGCGGCGAGGAGATAATCCGCAAGATCCAGGAGAGGTACGAGCTGATACCGCTCGAGCGCGACCACGGCGCGACCGCGGTGCACCACAGGTTTGCCGACGGCTCCAAGGGTGAGATCGGTATCATCGCGTCCATGACGAAGCCCTTCTGCTCGGACTGCGACAGGATCAGGCTGATGGCCGACGGGAGGATGGTCCCGTGCCTCTTCAGCAAGGCGGAGTACCCGCTCAAGCCCCTGCTCAGGAGCGGGGCGAGCGACGAGGAGATCTCGAGGTATCTGCACAGCACCTTCATGCTAAAGTCGGAGGGCGTCGAGAGCATGCTGAAGGGGGGCGCGGAGCTCGAGCACGTTCGGCCAATGTACACCATAGGCGGTTAGCAAGTTGACGATGAAAATCAAGATGCTCTACTTCGGACAGGCGCGTGACGCCGCCGGCAAGGGGGAGGAGTCCTTCACGGTGCCCGACCGCTCGTCTGTGGATTTTCTCCTGCAGCGGTCCTCAGCGACCCATCCGAAGATCGCGAAGATGAAGGAAATCATGCAGGTGGCGGTGAACGAGGACATCTCGGACGCCGGCCGCGTTCTCAGGGACGGCGACGTGGTTGCCCTGCTGCCCCCTGTCGCAGGTGGTTGACCTTGGCGAAATACGAGAGGGTAACCCGCTCGAAGCTGGACATCCCTTGGATCCTTTCGCAGACGAGGGACGAGAAGTCGGGCGGGACCGTCGTCTTCATCGGCACGATCAGGGACAACAGCGAGGCCGGGAACGTGGACAAGATCGACTACGACGCCTACGTCCCCATGGCCGAGAAGAGGATGCTGGAGATTGAGGACGAGATCAACCGGAGGCTGCCCGTCGGGAAGTTCATGATGCAGCACAGGATAGGCGAGCTTGGGGTGGGAGACGTGAGCGTCGTGATATCCGTGTCCGCCCCCCACCGCGCTCAGGCGTTCGAGCTGTGCAGGTACGGGATCGAGGAGATAAAGCGGGTCGTGCCTATCTGGAAGAAGGAGCGACTCGCAGACGGGAGAGAGAAGTGGGTTGAAGGGAAGGTGCCGGTCAAGGCAGACGCCGAGCCCGCGGGCGCCACCAAGGGCAAGCGCGCGGGTCCCCGGAAGAAATAGCGGGGGGTCGTGCCTCGGTCCGAGATTTTGTCCAATACACGTCGCTTGCCGCGGCGATCGACGTGCTCCAGGCGCATGTGAAGGTCTCCCCCCGGGAGGAGCTTGTTCCCCTGGGCCGTTCGTTCGGTCGGGTGCTCTCCCGCGACGTCTTCTCGAAGTTCGACGTCCCCCTGCGGGACAGCTCCCACATGGACGGATACGCCGTGCGGGCCTCCGACCTCTCGGGGGCTTCAGCCGCCGCTCCCGTTACCCTAGCTAGAGTGGAGGGGAGCGCTCTGGGGGAGTTGCCAAGGAGGCGGCTCAAGGCGGGGGAGGCGCACTCGGTGCTCACGGGCGGCTTCATACCGGACGGCGCGGACTCGGTCGTCCAGGCCGAGAGGGTCCAAGCCTCGAAAGCATCCGTCAGCTTCTCCGTCCCGGTGGAACTCGGGGAGTACGTCTACCCAAGGGGGCGCGACGTGAAGAAGGGCGAGAAGGTCCTTGCCAAAGGTAGGGTCCTCCGCGGCCCTGACCTCGTGCTCCTGGGTTCGCTTCATCTGGGTGAGGTGACCGTCTTCGCCAGACCGAGGGTTGCCGTGCTTCCCACGGGCAGCGAGCTCAGCGAGAAGATCAGCGACACCGAACCAGGGAAGGTCGCGGAGACCCACACTCTGCTGTTGTCGCGGCTGATTGAGGGGGCGGGCGGGACGCCCGTCCAGATGCCGATAGCCCGGGACGACCGTGAAGAGATAGAGCAGAGCATCAGGGTCGCCCTGAAGGCGGCAGAGATCGTGATCACACTCGCGGGGACCTCCGTGAGCGAGGCTGACCTGACCGAGGAGGCGATCAACGCAGCGGGCAAGCCGGGCGTGCTGGTACACGGGATGAGGGTGACCCGAGGGCGCGTCATGGGCTTCGGGGCTGTGGGCGGCAAGGCGGTCGTGATACTCCCTGGTCCTATCCAGGGGGCGGTCAACGCATTCAACCTCTTGGTCTACCCGCTCATCCGATCCTTCCTGGGGCTGGGGTTCAGCGCTCCGCCCTCGTTCCCCGCTCGGATGGGGAACGACTGGGAGGCGGCGAAGCGGTTCAGGGACTTCACCAAGATCGTATTCGTCAGGCTGGACGCCACGGGAGAGCACATCGCCGTCGAGGGCTCGATGGGGGAGACCGAGAACGTCTCGTTCCTCTCTCAGAGCGATGGGTACCTGGTACTCGGCGAGGAGACTACGAGCCTGAGCAGGGGCGACCTGGTCAGGGTCTACCTGCCGGTCGGGCTCTGCCCCTGATCTTCTCCGGCGTCAACATCCTGCTCGCCCTCTCGAGGTCCTGCTCCGTATCGACGTCGAGCAATGTCTCCCGCTTCACGCGCACCTTCTCGGAGTCGGGATGCCTCTCTATGATGGCCTTGGCGCCCCTATCGCCGGGGATGGACGTGAGCTCGGCGAAGATGCTCCTGCTGAACAGCACCGGGGGGCTGATCAGCTCCCCAGAAGCGGAAACCACGACCTCGGCGCCTGTCTCCAGGTGTCTCGAGACTATCCTGTCTATCAGCTCGACCGTGACGAACGGCTGGTCTGCAAGACAGATGACGGCTGCGCGGCTCTCGTCGCTGAGCGCCAGGATCCCTGCCTTGAGCGAGGACCCGAGGCCGGTCCTGTATTTCTCGTTCACTACGACCCTCGCGCTCGTCCCCCGGAGCGCGCTCACGACTTGGCTCGACCGGTGGCCCACGACGACCACGACGTCGCCGACCGAGGAACGCGCGAGCGTCGCCTCGGCACGCTTCACGAGTGCCACCCCGCCGAGGTCCGCGAGCTGCTTGGTCCTCCCGAACCGCCGAGAGAGGCCAGCGGCGAGTAGGACGGCGGATACCCGCCCGCTTCCGGTCAGCTTGGAGCGCGAGGCGCGAGCCGAGGCCAGGTTTGCATGTCACCGCGCCGAAGAGTAGTGCGGGAGCACCTTGGCGGTGAACTCCCGGATGAACGCCCTCTCGTCCGGGCTGGAGCTGTGGACGTAGACCTTGGTGAAGCCGGCCTTGAAGTAGCGGTCAATCTCCCGCGCGGACTCGTCGATCGAGGTCACGACGTGCCACGACGCCTTCAGGCTCTCATCGGAGACTTCCTCCTCTGCCTTCTTCTCGAGCTCTCTCGGGTCGTGGATCTCCGACATCAGCACCCCCTGGAGCCTGGTGGGCCTCCATCGCTTCACCGACTCGAACGCCCTGTCGTAGTCGGGGTCGCAGGAGAGCTTGTACTCGGCGACTATCTCGAGCGACGCCGGGTCCCTCCCCTCCTGGGCGACCGCGCCCTTGAACGCCGAGATCTGCCGCTCGAGTTCCGCCCCCTTGAGGAATGTTATGAGCCCGTCCGAGTACTTCGCAGCCGTCCTCGTCGAGTTCTTCCCGACCGCGGCCATGTACAGCGGGATGCGGCCCTTCGGCGGCGTGTATAGCCGCGCCCCGTCTGTCCTGTAGTACCTTCCCCGGTAGTCGAGGAACCCGCTCCCGCCCTCCCAGAGAGCCTTGATGATCTCGATCGCCTCCTTCGTCCTCTCCAGCCTCTCCGCCTGGGTGCCCCAATCGAAGCCGTTGGAGACCTCGTTCATAGCCTCCCCGGTCCCGACCCCGAGCCCTATCCTGCCGGGATAGAGGTCGTCGAGGCTGGCGAACGCCTGGGCTACCACGCCTGGGGTGTAACGGAAGATTGGGCATGTGACGCCGGTGAAGAAGCTCATCTGCTTCGTCCGTTCCGCCGCGGCGGCCATCCAGACCCAGGTGAAGTTGCCGAACGCGCCCGTATGGAACCAGGGGTGGAAGTGGTCGCTCGCCATCATCGAGCGGAAGCCGCCTCGCTCCGCTTCGACCGCGAAGTCCAGCAGGTCGCTCATAGAGTACTGCTCCTGCGCCGACCAGTACCCAAGCCGCTGCTCCTCTCGGCCCCGAGACCCCAGATGACTCATTCGGACTCCCGGGTTGCCTCGGTCTATTTAGTCATTCGAGGTCTGCTTCGCTCCGCGGCCCAGGATGGGCGGGCCCTCGCCCTCACCCGCCACACGAGTGCCCGGGCCGCGTTACTAACTTTAAATAACGTCTAGGGCGATTTCCCGGTCTTTGCCAGAAGGAGGCGTCGGGAAGACGGGGTTCGTGCGCGAAGCCACGGGACTCGTCAAGCAGCTCTCCTGGGTAGACGTCTTCGTCTGGAGCATCATCTTCTTTCCATGGCTCACGAGCTGGTCAGGGCTCTTCTGGGTCACGCCCGACTACTACCAGAACGTGAACTATTACCTCTCCCTCGGGGTGTGGGCCATCACCGCACTGGTCGTGGTCGTCCTCTACTGGCAGCTCACCACCGCGATGCCGAGGTCCGGGGGAGACTATGTCTTCGTCTCGAGGGCGATCGCCGGCTCGGTCGGCTTCGTCGCCTCCTTCGTCTTCTACGTCGCACTCCTTGCCGACCCCGGCTCCACGGGCGCCTTCTGGGGGTTCTCGGAGGCGGGGCTGCAGCTCACGTTCGCGGGTCAGATCCTCAACAACCCCGGGATCACGAGCCTGGGGACGTTCCTGAGCCCGTTCACCACCTCGAGCCCCGTCACGCTCTTCGCCGTCAGCGCGCTCCTCCTGGTCGTCGGGGCCGTCGGGGTCATCCTCGGTGGAAGGGTATTCAGGACGATTGTCTATGGGTTCTTCGCCTACGGCGCCGTCGTCCTCGTGATCGTCATGGCTATGTTCGCCCTGAACGACCAGGCCGCCTTCGCCGTGGACTACGCGAAGTACTTCCCCGGAGGCGTCCCCGCCGTGTACGCGAGCGCCCTCGGGTCTGCAGGGTACAGTCCCGGCTACAGCCTGGCCTCCCTGGGCCTGATAATCCCGGTCATCTTCGTGAGCCTGGGCCCCTACCC
>JBEKFK010000101.1:0-6718 GCA_050013375.1 Nitrososphaerales archaeon
GTGAGGGAAGTCGCGATGGTCCACAAGCAGATCTGAGGGCGGCCTAGAAGACCCAGAAGTTCATCACGAGCACCGTGAAGATTATCGCGAGGTACGGGCTGGAGATCTTGAAGAGGGTCCAGGCCGTCTTTTCCGTCCTGTCTATCACCAGCTTCACGCTGTAGCCCAGGATCGCGGCTCCGCAGGCCACGGCCGAGACCACGTAGAAGAGGCTGACCGTCGTGACGAAGAAGATCGAGAGCGAGAAGATCGCCAGCAGACTGCTCGTGATCGCGATGCACACGGTGGCGACCCGCAGGCTCACCACGACGGGAAGCATCGGTATCTTGGCGTCGACATAGTCCTGCCTTGTCTTTATCGCGAGGGACCAGATGTGGGTCGGGATCCACACGATCACGAGGGCGCTCATGAAGACCGCGAGGGGAGAGATGGTGTCCGCTATAGCAGCATACCCCACGAGCACCGGCATTCCTCCGGAGATTCCCCCGAGGATGATGTTGAGCCAGCTTCGGCGCTTCAGCCAGAGGGAGTAGACCACTACGTTGTCGATGAGGCCGATGACCATGAAGAGCGCGGCCAGCGGGTTGAACCAGTAGGCGAGCAGGACCGAGAGTATCGATGTGACGAACCCGAAGATCAGAGCCCGCCGCTCCGTGATCCTCCCGCTGGGGATAGGCCGGTGGTTCGTCCTCTTCATTACGCCGTCGATGTCCCTGTCGTGATAGTTGGTGAGGACCTCGGCGCCGGCCGACCCCAGGAAGATCGCCGCGAAGCCTACGATGAGCTGGACGCCCGAGATCGCCACGTGCGCCTCCTTGTAGGCCACGAGCATCCCCGCGATCCCGGTGAACACTAGGAGGAGGACTATCTTGGGCTTGATGAGCTCCCAGTAGTTGGCAATACTATCTGAGAGTGTCAAAGATGAACTCGCGCCAGAACCCTGCATGATAAAGCTTGTGCATACTCGCCCCTCGGTCAGCTTGTTCGCCTACAGCCCTTCTCTTCGGCCCCTCTCGCGAGGGCGCCGCGATGGGCGCCTAGGCCATCGACTTGCCGCAGGACGGGCACCAGAGAGTCCCGATAGGTGCCTCGCGCCCACACGACTTGCACGCGATCATGCCCGGGGCCGGAGCCCCCGACCTCGGAGAAGCCTCATCCCTGACCACGACGTTGTCGGAGACACCCATGACTCTCCCCATCGGGATGAGGAGCTCTCCGCCATCGTTCTTCTCAACGACCAGGGTTATCTTTCCCTCGAGTGTAAAAGTAACGTCGGTCACCTTGCCGGTGTTCTTCCCGGACGAGTCGATAACGCTCTTGCCTGCTATCTCTTCCTTACGAAAGGGCTTGGATGAAGACATACTTGGAGGGCAACTTTTTGGTCTTTAATAACTCTCTCGTACGGTCCGGTCCTGGCCAGAAGGAGGGCGATTCGGCGGGCGCGGGGTCAGATCTTCATGTAGAAGTTCTCGGGGTGGTCGAGCGTGCCAGCTTCGTGCTTGTGGTGGGTCCCGCACCTCTTCATGTGGCGGGCGAAGTTGTTTGCGCTGATGAGCTTCCGGCACTTCGGGCAGATGGGCAACGGTCCTCGGTGCGGCGTTGAGTAGTTAATGATTTCTTCGAGTCTCCAAAGACCCTCCAAGCTCCTTCGAAGCGGTCGTCGAGGGCAGAGCCTCGGGCGCCTGACCCCCATATGCTGCGCCGCATCTAGACTCGGGTGAGGCAATTCCTCGGGGCAGAACAGCGAATAGGTTAACAACCTGGGGCGCCACCACGGCAACCATCATGGTCAGCCAACCTGAGGTCAGTCTGAAGTCGGAGATGTTCCAGCCGATATATGCGACGCCCGAAGGGAGCTCGACGCCGCGGTTCAAGACGTACCTCGCCGGGAACTGGTACTCCGGCGAAGACTGGTCGGACGTCAGGTCGCCAATCGACCTCTCGGTCGTCGCCAGCGTCCCCGTCCTCACCGAAGAGACGGCCGGCATGGCATTCGAGCAGATCTACACAGAGGGACGCTCCGCCCTGCGGGACCTTCCAGGCACGAAGAGGCTCGACGTCTATCACAAGGCCGCCCACCTCATAGAGGAGTCAGAGGCCGACTTCGCATCGGTCCTGACCGTGAACGCCGGAAAGACAGGGGCCGGCGCGCTCGGCGAAGTTCGGGCGGCCGTCGAACGGCTGAGGAAGTCCGATCTTGACACGAGGAAGCTGATCGGAGACTACATCCCGGGCGACTGGAGCGCTGAGACCGTAGAGACCGAAGGTCTGGTGAGGCGGGAGCCGATCGGGGTCGTGCTCGCGATCAACCCGTTCAACTATCCGCTGTTCGACGCGGTCAACAAGCTCGTCTACTCGACCATAGCTGGCAATCCCATCATGATCAAGCCGGCCTCGTCGACCCCTCTAGCGTCGCTCCTGCTGGCACGGGTCATGGAGGTTGCAGGCTTCCCGAAGAGGTCGCTAGCCATTCTCACCATGAAGGGCTCGCAGGTCGCAAAGATCGCGAGCGATGAGAGGGTCGCGGGCATAACTCTGACCGGCAGCACGCAGAGCGGAAGGGAGATCCTGAAGCTCGCGGGCATCAAGCGGTACGTCCTGGAGCTCGGCGGGGGCGACCCTGCCATAGTGCTCGACGACGCCGACCTCGCATTCAGCGCCCAGAAGATCGTGGCTGGGATGACGAGCTTCGCGGGGCAGCGATGCGATGCGATCAAGCACATACTCGTCGAGGAGTCGGTGTACGCCGAGGTCAAGAGGCTCGTGGTCGCCGAGCTAGGCAAGATCAGGGTAGGTGACCCGAGGGAGCCCGGGACCACGATGGGCCCTCTACTGGATCAGGCGTCTTCGGACACGATGAGGGATGCGACCCTCGACGCCGTGGCGAAGGGCGCCGCGGTTCTCACCGGCGGCAAGTCGTTCAAGACGAACTACGTCGACCCCACGCTGCTGGAGGCCTCAGGGGAGGTTCTCGTCGAGACGGAACTCTACAAGGAGGAGGTCTTCGCGCCCATCGCGACGATGACCCCGGTGCCCGACCTCAAGCGGGCGATCGAGCTGGCGAACGGAAGGAGGTACGGGCTCGACGCCGCCGTCTTCGGCCGGGACATGAACAGGATAAGGCGGTTGATACGGAGCCTCGAGGTCGGCGCCGTCTACATAAACGACCAGCCTCGTCACGGGATCGGGTACTACCCCTACGGCGGAAGGAAGGACTCGGGCATAGGGGAGTCGGGGATAGGGTACACGATCAACTATGTGACTGCGCCGAAGTCGATAGTCTACAACTACAAGGGGAAGAAGATCTGGGAGTACCTCTGAGCCGCGCGACCGTCGCCCCTCACTGAGCGTGCCTCCGCAGTCCTCCGGGACCGAGTGCACCAGGGAGAGCGTCGTCCGGATTAGAAATGTCCAGAGACTACAATAAACATCCCTAGGAATGTCGCATTCGCGCTTTAAGGCTTAAATAACTCCTCGCTACGGCGCTGAAAGTATGGCACTAACTGATCCACTGCAATGGGTAGTGATCGCGGTTGTGGCAATCGTCTTCCTGATGTACGGACCGAAGAAGATTCCAGAACTGGCAAAGTCGATTGGCCTAGCACGGAAGGAGTTCAACGACGCATCGAAGGTCGCGGCAGGTGACGTACCTCCGGCGACTGGCGTCGCTGCTCCGGCGGTAGCTGCCGCTCCCGCTGCTCCCTCCACTGGGGACACCCTGATTGATACGGCAAAGAGGCTGGGTATCTCCACCGAGGGCAAGACCCGCGACGAGATCTCATCCGAAATCGTATCAAGGGCAAGCCGCTAGAGGACGACTCGTCAAAGCCGTTCGGTCCGACAGAGCCCCTCCTTTACGACTCCAGAGCCACCGGAGGTTCTGCCCTCGATCCTCGTGGGTTACTGAGGGCGGACGGCGCGGCCGACAGGCCGGCCTCTTTCGGCGCTTTTTTTCCGAATCGGACTGAAATTTATATAGGGTGACCTGAAATCTTGGCGCCCTGTTGTCAAACACGCCAAGAGGCACGGAAAACGATTACAACTCTCCGGGGTTCTGGAGCGACAAGGCCGAGTCGTGGCATGACTTCATGCCCGGCGTCAGGAGGAGGATACTTGTCAACAACTCAGGCGCGACCGCTGCTCTCTACAAGCTCAACGGAGGGTCGGAGGTCCCCCTCCACTCGCACCCGCAGGCCCAGTACGGGGTCTGTCTCGAGGGGAGCGGGATCTTCACTGTCGGGCAGAAGACGTGGACGATGAAGAAAGGAGACTCCTACTACATCCCCCCGTCAGTCACGCACGGCCTAAAGATCGACCCCAGCGCGGACACGACGCTGGTGGAGTTCTTTACGCCGATCAGGCGGGACTTCATCAAGGACACCCTCCCGGCCGACGGGCCCTGACCGCCTCAGACGAAGTCAAGGCGCTTCGACCTCGCGGGCGACGCGCGGTGGTCCTCGTACACAAGGGGGTCGTCCCAGCGGCCCAGGGTCCACGCGTCGAAGAGCGACCTCTCCTCCGGCGTGGCGGCTTCCTTCTTCTGCATCCTGAACTCGAACGGGGACCTTGCCGCCAACCGCACAGTGGTCTCGCGCATCACCCCTTCCCTCGCAAGGGTCACCACGACTTCGCTGCCCGGCTCTCGGTTTGCGATGTAGAACGGGAGCCTCTGGCCGTCCATCCTGAGCCCGTCCAGGGCGATGATCTCGTCTCCGGCCGAGAGGTCGGCGAGCGCGGCCGGGCTCCCGAAGAGCCTGCTCTGCACGGTTAGGCCCTGCCCTGCCTTCGTCTTGACACCGAGGAATCCCTCCGGGACGCCCGAGGGAGACCTCGGCTGGAGGGTCAACGCCGCGAAACCGAGATGGGTTTCATAATCGACTTCATCGGTTCCCCTGACGTGCCTCGAGAAAATCTCGTCCGTATGGCCGTGCGAGATGACAGAGCAGGCGCGCTCGAACTCCTCGTCGGTGAAGCCCCTCCCCTCCTTGTATGTCTGGGAATAGACATGGCGCATCGCGTCATCGAGGCTGGAGGCCCCGTCTGAGCTCCTCCTGATCTCGAGGTCGAGGAGCAGGCCGAGCACGGAGCCCTGCCTGTAGTAGGAAGGAGAGACGTTGGGCGAGTTCTCGTCCTCGCGGTAGAACCTGATCCAAGTGTCGAAGCTCGACTCCTGGGGGCTCACCGACCTGCTCGAGGGCAGCGATCTGA
Organism: Nitrososphaerales archaeon; assembly: GCA_050013375.1. Lineage (GTDB taxonomy): Archaea > Thermoproteota > Nitrososphaeria > Nitrososphaerales > Gagatemarchaeaceae > Gagatemarchaeum. Next base: position 5,209 of record JBEKFK010000101.1, read on the forward strand.
CCTCGTTTATGTCGTCACACAGAAAGTCAAGGAACTCGGGAACGGAGATGAGTTCGGCCCGGCGCAAGATTACGTTCTCGTAGTAGCTCGTCACTCCCTCCGAGATCCAGAGAGACCTCGTGTAGTTCTCGCGGGAGTAGTCGAACGGCCCGAGCGCGATAGGGCGCATCCTCTTCACGTTCCAGGCGTGGAAGAACTCGTGGCTGAAGAGGGTGAGCAGCCGCCTGTACTCCCACGGAGGCTCCATCATGAGATAGCCGGCTATGCAGTGGGTGCTGTTGAGGTGCTCGAGCCCACCGTATCCCTGGTCGGTGAAGTCGACGATGAAGACGTACCTAGAGTAGGGGACCTCTCCGTAGATCGGGATGGCGTGCTCGACGATCTTCTTGAGGTCCGCTGTGAATGCGGCTTCGTCGATCGGCCGTGGGGAGAATATCGAGACCTCGTGCTTGATGCCCCCCACTTCGAAGGAGTGCACGTGCTGGTTTCCCACCTCGAAGGGCGAGTCGATGAGGACGTCATAGTCCGGCGCCGCGAAGGTCCTGCTCCCCGGAGCGAGCGGCTCCAGGCCGGTCGCTATGACGCTCCATCCCTCATGGGGGACGATCTCGACCGTCACAGGGTGGGACTGCAGCCCGTCGAGGTACAGGAAGACGCTCGCGCCGTTGATCACGGCGTGGTCCGTGTCCAGGTAGCTCTGGTTGGTGTCGTGCCTGAACGCGTAGACCCGGTACGAGACCTCGAGGGTGTCGGAGCCGCCGAGGGCGACCTTCCAGCTGTCCTTCGCATCCTTCTCGGTCGCGAGCGGCCTGCCCGAACCGTCCGAGGCCCTGAGGTCGAGCACGTTCCTGGCAAACTCCCTGACGAGGTAGGAGCCCGGGGTCCAGACGGGCATCGCAACCTTCACAAAGTCCGCTGGCATCGAGCCTCTCAGCCCCTCGATCCGCATCGAGACCCCGAAGTAGTGGGACGCTGGTTGGTCCATCTTGACGGTGTAGTGTATCTTCATGCTGGCGCGCGGCTGCACGGTGCGGGGCTACGAACTATTTAGCTTCTCGAGGTGGAATGCCCTGTGGATCGCCCTGACCGCGTCCTTCGCGTCGCCCTCGTGGACGACGAAGGAGATGTTCTGTTCCGAAGAGCCCTGGGCGATCATCCTCACGTTTATCCCGGCCGCGGCCACCGCCCCGAAGACCTTGGCCGCTATGCCCTTCGCACCCCTCATCCCCCCGCCGACGACCGCCACCGCGCTCACGTCGTCCTCGTAGTTGACCTGCTTCAGGCCGCCCGGGCCGAGCATCATCATCTCCAGTGCGTTGACGGCCCTCTGCATCGTAGACCGGTTGACCACCATGCTGATGTTGGACTCCGAGACGCTCTGGGAGATCATCAAGATGTTGGCGCCGCTCTTGGCGACGACCTCGAAGATTCTTGCCGCGCTCCCGGGCCGACCGACCATACTGGCGCCCGTGAGCGTGATTATGGCTACCCCCTTGACCAGCGCGACCGA
>JBEKFK010000102.1:0-10449 GCA_050013375.1 Nitrososphaerales archaeon
CTGCCGGAGTCGCGGGAGAGACTTTCTTGCGCGGACTGATAGAGGGAAAGATCCTGGCGGGCTACTGTCCGAGTTGCAAAAAGTACTCGCTCCCCCCGAGGATCTACTGCGTGAGCTGCTACGGCGAGATAAAGAAATTCTCGAAGGTCGGGCCCACCGGCAAGGTCTCTGCGGTCACGACTTCGAGTAGGGGCAAGCCCGACGAGCAGACATACGTCTACGTCACCTTCACCGGAGTCCAAGGAGGGATCGTCCACCGCCTTCTCGGAAAGGCCCGCGCGGGCACGGCGGTGGTGCCGAGGTTCAGGCCGAAGAGCGAGAGGACGGGCTCCATCCTCGACATTCAGGGCTTCGAGTCCAAGAGATGAGGGCGACCTGTCACGGCCCCCATCTGCCTCCTGAGGACCACCCGGATCGCACCGTAGAGAAGAGGGGCCACCAGGGCGAAGAAGACGAAGTCGCTCACTTCATGGGCGACCATGAAGGGCGCCCCTGGTATCAGGAGGAAGACAGCCTGCCCGGGCGTCATGCCCGCAAGGAGACCTGGCGCGACGTTCGTGATCAGGTCGTAGACGAACGCCCCGATCAGCCCAAGAGAGCCCCAGAGCAGGCTCCGAGTGGGGAAGCCCACCTGGTCCTGTTCGAGAGACCTCCTAACAAGGAAGCCAAGAAAGGCATAGATGGTCTCTGACCCGACGAGCACGAGGAGAAGCAGCCCCCCGTCCGGGCCCAGGGGGTTTATCTCGCCGTAGACGAGCCAGGTGAGAGCGCCGACCGAGACCCCGACCTCGAGCCCGAAGGCGAGGGCCGAGACGAAGACTATGCAATCCATCAGCTTGATGTTCGCCAGCGGGAGCATGGCATAGTCCGTCGCGACGGCCAGCGCGGTGAACATCGAAATGGCGGCGACCTTCCGGGAGCCGGCTACTCGGAGGGCGTCCATATGCTGGATGGTTCATCCAGCCATCTATTAAGGAGTGGCACAACTGTCGAACTCAAGCGTCGCCGTTATTAGTGAGTGCCAGAAGGGCTGGTTCAGAGACCATGCCAAACCCGGTAATCCTCTCAGCCTGCAGGACTCCGATAGGGAAGTTCGGTAAGAGCCTGGTGCGGGTCCCGGCCGCCAGGCTCGGCGAGGTGGTCGTGAGGGAGGCCATCAGACGGAGCGGGCTTTCCGCCGGCGACATCGAGGAGGTCATCATCGGCAACGTCATCTCGGCGGGCCTGGGGCAGAACCTGGCAAGACAGGCCGCGATCTACGCCGGGGTTCCGGTAACCGTCGGCTCATTCACCTTGAACAAGGTCTGCGGGTCCGGGCTCAAAGCCGTCATGCTCGCCTCGCAGGCTATCAAGGCCGGGGACTCCGAGGTGCTGGTTGCCGGGGGGACCGAGAGCATGAGCAACGCCCCGTACCTCGTCAGGGAGCTTCGCTGGGGGACCAAGTACGGCGACGCGCGGCTGGTCGACTCGATGATAAACGACGGGCTCTGGGACGTCTACAACAACTACCACATGGGCATGACCGGGGAGAGGATAGCGGAGAAGTTCCACGTGTCCAGGGAGATGACGGATCAGTTCGCCTGCGCCAGCCAGATGAAGGCCTCGGCCGCGCAGAAAGCGGGCAGATTCGTCGACGAGATAGTTGCGGTCCAGGCCGTGGGGGAGTCCGGGGAGTCCAGCGCCTTCGACCAGGACGAGTGCATCCGCGGCGACACGACCGTCGAGCGCCTCGCCAAACTGAAGCCGGCCTTCAAGCCGGGAGGGGTCTGTACCGCAGGGAACTCGTCACAGCTCAGCGACGGGGCCTCGGCCCTGGTGGTCGCCTCCGAAGATCGGGCGGAGAAGTTGGGCCTGAAGCCGCTCGCCAGGGTCATAGGATACCACACCGGCGGCACCGAGCCCGCGGACATAATGGAGGCACCCATCCACACCGTGAGGGCGCTCTTCGCCAAGACGGGCATGGGCGTCGGGGACATCGATCTCTTCGAGCACAACGAGGCCTACTCCACTGCCTCGATCGTCGTGCGGGACGAGCTCGGCATTCCCGAGGAGAAGTTCAATGTGAACGGAGGCTCCGTCGCGCTCGGCCACCCCATCGGGGCGAGCGGCGCGAGGGTCCTGACCACGCTGCTCTACGAGCTGAGAAGGAGAGGCAAGAAGCGCGGCCTCGCAACCCTCTGCCTCGGCGGCGGCAACGCCGTCGCCATGATAGTGGAGATGGCCTAGCGGTCTCGAAGCGCCCGCCGGAGCACCTTGCCGACGAGCGTCTTTGGGAGGTCGTCGACGAAGACCACCGAGCGGGGGGCCTTGTAGGTCGAGATGCGCTCCCGGCAGAAATCGATGACCTCCTTCTCGGAGACCTTTCCCTTGCTCTCGGGCTTCAGGACGACGAACGCCTTGACCGATTCTCCCCTGTAGGAGTCTGGGACCCCCACCACCGAGGCCTCCCTCACGCCGGGGTGGGCGAAGAGCACCTCCTCGACCTCCCGCGGCCAGACCTTGAAGCCGGAGACGTCTATCATGTCCTTCTTCCTGTCTACTATGAAGAAGAACCCCTGCTCGTCCATCCTGGCGATATCGCCGGTGAGGAGCCACCCGTCCATAAGCACCTTGTCGCTCTCCTCGCTGTGGTTCCAGTAGCCGAGCATCACCTGGGGGCCCTTGACCGCGAGCTCCCCGACCTCGCCCACGCCGAGGAACTTCGAGCGGTCGTCCATGGCCACGATCGCCGAGTCTGTATCGGAGACTGGAATCCCGATCGAGCCGTCCTTGACGACGGCGCTGGGGCCTACGGGATTGACGTGGGTGACGGGGCTCGCTTCCGTGAGCCCGTACCCCTCGACTAGGGCGCTCCCCGTAAGCTCGATGAAGCGCTTCCTTACCGCGACCGGCAGCGCAGCGCCGCCGGAGATGCAGGACCGCACCGTCCTGAGGTGGAACTTCGAGACGTTGGGATGGTTGATGACCGCGATGTACATCGTCGGGACCCCGCAGAAGCTCGTGACCTTCTCCTTCTCGATGGTGGCCATCACAGGCTCGACCTCGAACCGGGGGACGACCACGACGGTACAGCCGGCGCTAAGCGGGGCGTTCATCGCCGCCGTCATGCCGTATATGTGGAACAAGGGAAGCGCGGCGAGGGCGATGTCGCTCGCGACGAGGGGCAGGACGGCGGCCACCTGGAACGCGTTGAGATAGAGGTTGGAGTGGGAGAGCATGGCACCCTTCGAGACGCCCGTCGTCCCCCCTGTGTACTGCAGGACGGCGACGTCCCGCCTCGGGTCGACCGACGCGGACTCCTTGAGCGGCCGATTCCGGGATACCAGCTCGGCGAACCCTACGGTGTCGCGCCTAGGGATGTTCTTCACGCCCTTGAGGCCGGCAAAGGGTCTCTTGAATCCGGGGAGGTAGTCGGTCACGCTCGCAGCAATCACAGCCTTCAGTTGGAGACGGTCCCTGCACTTCTCCAGGCTGCCATAGAGGTCGTTGTCGCTCACGATGTCGTTCGCCGCCACCACGAAGGACGCGCCCGAGTCGCGGAGCTGGTACTCGAGTTCCTTCTCCTTGTAGAGCGGGCTGCAGGGTACTACAACGCCCCCGGCCTTCAGCGCCCCGAAGTAGCCGAAGACGAACTGCGGGAGGTTCGGCATGAAGAGCGCCACCCGGTCCCCTTTCCCAAGTCCCAGCGAAAGCAGCCCTCCGGCGAAGCGCGAGGCGATATTGTCGACCTGGGCGTAGGTCAGTGAGCGCCCCTGGTAGATCAGGCACTTCTTCTCGGGCGTGCGCGCCGCGGGGTTCTCCTCGCGGGGGAGGTCCTTCGGCCAGGATCCGAACCAGGGCCGTAAGACTTGCATTGTCTTGGCTGTGGTGCGACCCTCGCCTATTATGTATATTGCGCGGCGCAGAACTTGTCGAAGTTCGACCGCGTCCGGAGTAGCGCTTAAGTATGGAGCGCGCCGAAACCGGGAACAAGATGTCGGCACAGGGGGACAGGCTTCTCATTCTAGCGGTCGACAGGGACGGAGACCTAGAGAGCAAGACCAAGGTCCGCTCCCCCGTCTTCGGGAGGGAGGGGGTTCTCAGCGCCGCGACCCAGCTAGCCATCTCCGACCCCGAGGAGGCCGACGCCAATTCGTTCTTCGCAGCGATAAAGGAGTACGACCGGCTCCAGGCGATGAGCGAGGGCTGTGAGATCGCGGTCGTCTGCGGGGTCCCAGACAGCGGGGTCGACGCCGACAGGAAGATAAAACGCGAGATCGAGAACTTGCTGAGCAAGGGGCAGTTCTCTGCCATAGTGCTCGTGACTGACGGGGCCGAGGACGAGCAGATACTCCCGATCCTGCAGTCGATGAAGCCGGTGGCATCCGTGGTTCGGATAGTCGTCAAGCACAGCAGGACCGTCGAGGAGACCTACATGGTGCTCGGGAGGTACCTCAGAATGCTGGTCTTCGACGACCGGTACTCCAAGTGGGTGATCGGAGTTCCGGGAGTGATATTCCTCTTCGCGGGCGTTCTTGTGCTCTTCGGCCGCGCCTATGAGGCCGGCATCGCGATACTCCTCATCCTGGGCTCCGCGTTCTTCGTGAGGGGGTTCGGCGTCGACAGGTCGGTGGCTTCGATGCTCAGCCAGCGCCCGTACGGGTACCTCCGGATCTTCTCGGCGGTTGCGAGCCTCCTGATCTTCCTCGTGGGGATCTCGAGCGGCTTCACCTACCTCCAGACCACCATCCCGGACATCATGAAGGTGGTCGACGCCAACCCGGGCACATTCTCGACATACGGATCCCAGATCATAGGGACCTACCTCGAGGGGGCCCTCCCTCTCGTCTGGGCCTCGTTCGCCATCTATCTGATCGGGGCGCTCCTCGCCCACCTGGCCAGGGGGAGCAGGAGAGTCTGGAGGGACGCGGTCCTGATAGTCCTGCTGGGGCTGCTGTATCTTCCGACGGACCAGTTCGCGGTCTTCCTCACCGCACCGACCGCCGAGAACAGCTCGGTGCTCCTCGTCTCCTACGTCCTCGTGGGGCTGGCGGTCACGTTCGCGGTGGTCACGGCACTGTACGGCCGGATACGCAGCAGGAACCCCCTCTCAAGTAGTGACACAAGTGCTTGATTCCTTACTCAGGGTCACCGGGGCCTACAGGTTCTACGAGAACAGGCTGACCTGGCAGGTCGAGGACGGGCCGATACCGAGCCACATCGGGATAATCCTCGACGGAAACAGGAGGTGGGCCCAGGACAGGCGGTACGCGGTCGACGTTGGCCACGCGCATGGGGCCGACGTCGTGGAGAAGCTGCTCGACTGGTGTCACGACCTTGGGATCAAGTCGATAACACTCTACGTGCTGTCCACAGAGAACCTCCACAGGACCGTCGAGGAGGTCCAGGAGCTGTTCAGGCTGATCGAGGAGAGGCTCACAAACCTGCTGGAGGACGACCGTATCTACAGGTACCGGGTCAGGGTCAAGGGGATAGGGAAGTTCGACCTCCTACCGGAGTCCCTCCTGAGTATCCTGCGCGAGGTGGAGCAGAAGACGGTTGCTTACGACGGACACTTCCTGAACATAGCCATAGCCTACGGCGGGAGGGCAGAGATTACCGACGTAGTGAGGTCGATCGCAGAGGACGTCAAGAGCGGGACACTCGCCCCTGCGGCTATCAGCGAGGAGACGATCGCGGGGAGACTCTACACGTCTCACCTCCCCAACCCGGAGCCTGAGCTCATCATCCGGACCTCGGGCGAGGAGAGGATGAGCGGCTTCCTCCTGTGGCAGGGAGCGTACAGCGAGCTGATCTTCATGGACGTTTACTGGCCCGCATTCCGCAAGATCGACCTGCTTAGGGCGATAAGGACATACCAGAAGCGGAAGCGCAGGATGGGAAGGTAGCGGCGTCTAGATGAGGTTGACCAGGAACCCGACAAGGAAGCCGAGGAAGATTCCCAGGTAGGTGACGCGCTGCGTCGCGTGGTCGGAGTCCCTGAACATCGACTTGAACATGGGGAGGATTGCGTACAGGATCGCCCCGATCGCGAGCCCGTCGAAGAGGACCGTGAAGGCCCCCGAGCTGTAGAAGTAGCCCACCGCCCCTCCGAGGATCGTCGGGAGGCCCCCGACCAGGAAGAACGTCGTCATCTCCCACGCCTTCCTGTCCGACCTCCCCAGGAAAGGGGAGGCGATGGGGAAGCCCTCGGTGATGTTCTGCATGATGAACCCCACCAGCACGACAAGCGCGGTCCCCGTGAGGCCGATCGTCACGGCCAGGGCCCCGAAGACCAGCCCCTCGGTGAGGTTCTGGAATCCGATGCCGAGGGCGATGATTAGCGAGGTCTGCGACGGGCCGAGTCCGGTCTTCTTCCTGTGCTCGCTGTAGTAGAGCCCCAGGAATCCGGCACACAGCGCTGCGGTGAATATCCCGTCATAGTACGGTGACGACCCGTACCCGTACAGAGATTGGTTGAACATTATCGTCGCTGCGTCGCCCCAGACGTCGCCCATGATGAAGACGAGAATCCCTATCGCCGCGGCGAGGAGGAGCCTGTTCACCATGTCGCTGGTCCGCTTGTGGAGCACGATGGGCAGGGAGATGAAGATCGAGAGACCCATTACTGTCGAGAGCAGGAGGGTCTCGGCGAAGCTCGCCATGGTCGCGGCCATAACACATGTTATATTTAATATGAACGTTGTTAACTAATCACGTTAACACTGTTATTAACAGGAGCCAATTAATAGCGAGACCGGGGAGCAGGGCCATGGCAGCGAACCGGTCAGGGATAAGGAGCGAGGAGAGGCTGATCCCGACGATCAGGGCTGCTCTCGCCCAGAAGCTGTCGGCCGGGGGGTTCCAGGTGAAGGAGATAGCCCTGGCGCTAAACGTGACTCCCGCGGCGGTCACGCAGTATGTCAAGAAGAAGAGGGGGGCTAGCGTACTATCTGCGGGGAGCTTGGACCACCTCATCGACCCGCTCGCCGAGAAGGTGGCAAAGAGGATCCGCTCAGGCTCCGACGGGGTGAAGACCGTGGAGCTGCTCGAGACGGCGCGGCAGGTGATGGTGATGAACGCGGGGAGGAAGATAGTCGCGAGGGGCCCGGAGGACCCGGCGAAGAACGAGTCGCTCGAGACGCTCAGGCTCAGGCTGCAGCTCGAGCTAGGCGCCGCTGAGAACTACCTGGAGCTCGCAAACAAGACCAGCGACGACCACACGAAGCTCCTGCTGAGGATGATTGCTTCGGACAGCATTCGGCACGCGGACGTCGTGTCACAGGTCATATCATGGATCGAGGCTGAGGGCGGGGCAGGTTTCGAGGTCCCCGGGGACCAACTCCTGAAGAGCATGCTCGCCCTGGAGGATTCGGCGAACGAAGCGAACCTTCGCGAGAGCGTCAAGGTTGACCATCCCGTCGCCCGCCTCCTGCTTGAGTGGATCGACATGGACGAGGCCAAGCACGGAAAGATGGTCCTTGGGATGCTGCGGATGGGGAAGGACCACGGGGCCGGGGCGCACCCGGGTTCCCGGCGCGCCTCGGCGGACTGACCGGCGCCTTCAAGCCAAACCGTTATAATCTCTCAGCTGAAGAGGTCGTCGAAATGAAGATAATCCTGGGCACCTTCAAGGACAACGCCGCGGAGCTAGCGGAGTTCCTTGAACCGAGGCTGGGGGCCAAACCGGATGTGAGCGGCGGGGAGATCTCCGTCGGGGACGATTCGATAAAGAAGACAGTGAATACGAGGCACGTGAAGACCTACGTAAAGAGGTTCCTCTGGAAGAAGGGCGAGAGGAAGAACTACAGGGTCCTCGTCGAAGGAAAGGAATTGAGGCTGATAGAGCTGGAGCCTTCGGAGGCGGAGAAGGAAGAAAGGGAGAGGCTCGAGGAGAAGGAGAAGGAGCGAGCCAAGAAGGAGGAAGAGACCGCCAAGGAAGAAGCGCCGGCAGTGAAGCAGGAGGAGGCCTCCCCGAAGGAGGCCGTTGAGGCGCCCAAGGAGGAGGCGAAGCCTGAGGCGCCGGCTGTGAAGGAGGAGGAAGTGAAGCCGGTGGCGCCGAAGGAGACTAGGAAGAAGGCGAGGAAGCCGGCTGCGAAGAAGAGCGCCGAGAAAGCGCAACCCGCCGCTTCTCCCGAGACCTGACGCGTCCAAGCTCCGCCAGGTAGGCCCTGAGACAGGTGCGGGCGGTCCGCAGCGCCTCGAGGCCGCCCGCTTCGTCGCCAGCCCGAATCTCCGCCTGCGCGGTCCCGAGGCTCTCGAGTGCTCTGGTGAGGAATTCTTCCGGCCTCTTCGACTTTGGGAGCTCGGAGAAGACCCCGGGCCTCTCCGTGCCCAGCCTGAACTTGAGTCGGGCTACCTGCTTCTCCGTCCTCGCATAGATGGGCCAGACGGCAGCCTCTCCCGGCGCCTTGCCGACCACTTCTCGGAGGAGGTCTGCAAGCGACGCGATCTCGGCCGCCGGGTCTTCAGGCCGCGGACCCGCTGGTCTGCGCATTTCACATAGCGCCAGAGGTCCGCCTTTTTTGATTTTCGAGTCAGAACCTTATTAAATCCCAGAGCCGACGGGCGGACAAGTTGCCCCCAAGGAAGGAAGCTCGCAGGATAATCGGAGGATGCTTTGTGAAGCTTGGCGGGCTGATGGACCTCGGACGCCTCGCCTGCGCCCTCGAGCGGGCCCAGCTCCCCATCTTCATGTCCAAGGTCGGACAGAAGACCAGGCTCTCGGTCCAGAACGACCTGTTCATGGGGGTGCCGATATTCTACTACACGGAGGTCGACAAGGGAGGCGAGTTCCTCGCGTACAGGAACGCCGGGGAGACCGAGGAGGTCCAGCTGGTCGAGTCGGCCTCGACTCCCTCATACATCTACTCGCCGATAATCCACGTCCTCAAGCTGCCGAGCATCCTCGAGCACAAGAGGGAGTTCCACCAGAAGTTCCTGGCCGCGCAGGTGGCCGACCTCGCCTCGCTGGTCAAGCTGGCCACGTACAAGATGCTCTACGAAGAGCCGCCGCTCCCGCTCTACTCCTTCAAGAACGGGACCAGCTGGATCGTCGGCTCGTTCGCCCGTCTGGACGACTTCGAGGAGGCGTCGCTCTTCTTCTACACGAGGATGAAGGACGAGCCGTCCATGGGGTTCGTGAAGTACTCGCCCGCGAACATCGGAGACACGGGCTTCAGCAAGCGGACAGACGAGCACGGCTTCTACTATGTCAAGGTGATCAAGCTGGCGGAGAAACACCCGCTGGTGGAGTTCTAGTGCGGTTCGCGGAAAAGCTGAAAGATTCATCCAAGAGACACGGAAGCAGAATCGTCCTGGCGCTGGACATCACCGGACCCCAAGCGACGAGGGCGTCGAGGGCAGAGGCGCTCCTCACGGAGCTCTCCGGGTCGCTCGCCGGCGTCAAGGTCAACTTCCAGCTTCTCCTGCCTCAGGGGCTTAGCGGCCTGGCCGGGGTCGCGGAGATCTGCGCACGGGAGGGGCTACCCCTCATCGCCGACATCAAGCTCAACGACATAGAGTCGACGAACCTTGAGACTGTAGAGATGCTCTACGGGGGAGGGTTCGACGCCGTGATCGCCAACCCCTTCACGGGCCACAATGAGGGCCTCTCGAAGGTGATTGCGCGGGCAAAGGCGCTCGAGAAGGGCGTCATTCTCCTGGTCTACATGAGCCACGCGGGAGCCGAGGAGGGATACGCACTGAAGGTCGGAGAGGAGCCGATGTACATGATGTTCGCCAGAAAGGTCCGGGACTGGGATGCCGACGGCGCAATCGTCTCGGCCAAGTCCCTCGACATCATCAGAGAGGTGAGGAGGACGCTCGCCCCGTGGCAGGTCATACTGAGCCCCGGAATCGGGTTCCAGGGAGGAGAGGCGGACAAGGCGGTCAAGGCCGGGACCGACATCGCCATCGTGGGGCGTTCGATAATCGACGCCGCGAGCCCCAGGGCGATGCTGCGGGAGCTGAACCTCTCGGTCACTGATTCTTGAAGGAGTCCTCGGCCGCGCGGAGGAGCATCGTGGAGTTCGGGTACGTCACGACCTTCAGGGCCTCCTCGCGGCTCAGCCAGACGTATTCCCTGTGCTCAAAAGATAGGACGACCTTGTCCACCTTCGACTCCGCCAGAAAGAACGTCACCTCCTTGTGGACGGTCCGTCCGTCGCGCTTGTAGAAGTACTCGATGACCTTCTTGAAACCTGCCACGGGGACGATGTCCACGAGGCCCGTCTCCTCCCGCACTTCCCTCAGCATGGTCTCCTCGGGCGACTCCCCTTTCTCGATGTTCCCCTTCGGGAAGTCCCAGTGCCCCGCTGGGTACCTGAGGAGGAGATACCTCCGACCCTCGGCGGTGCGGTTGAAGATGAGGGCGCCTGCAGAGCGCTCTTCGGGGCGGCTCAAGGCCCGCCCCGGGTCACTATCGAGAAGGCGGGGGACGGGCTCAAGTCTTGACGGCAGGGCTGATCC
>JBEKFK010000103.1:0-6590 GCA_050013375.1 Nitrososphaerales archaeon
CCATCCTGTCGTAGAACCTCGGCAAAGTGCTCACGAAGTAGCTGTGGAGCTGCTGCAGTGCGGAGACGTTGAGCCTGGCGACCCTCTGCGTGGCCAGCCAGCAGTGGATCCTATACTTCCTGCCCTGCCTGAGCAGCGCCTCGACGGCGATGTTCGACTGGATTGTCCCGTCCCTCTCCCTGGGCTCGCCTGGGATATACTCCTGGGCCTCGTCCAAGACTATCAGGACCTTCTTGCGGCTGCCCTGCTTCTTCCTGAGGTAGAGGAGCCGGTTGATCAGGCGGCTTGCGACCATCCTCGCCTCCTTCGGGTCGGGAAGATAGAGGACGTTGAGTCTCGGCGCCTCTTCCTTGACCACCTGCCAGGCGAGGCGCTCGGGTGTGAGCTCGTCGCCCTCACTCTCCCCGTCACCCCCGCCCGCGGGGGCCTCGATGTACTCCGCTATGGCGCTGAGCTCCGAAAAGAGGGAAGTCCTGTCGTTCACCTTCCCCTTTATGCCGTCGATGAGAGTGAGCAGCTCGCCCTTGGCGGCCTCGTCGAGCTCCGCGAGCTTGGTGCTCCTCTGGAGCTTGAGCTCCCTGAAGAACCTGTTCGTGAGCCTCTCGAGCCCTATCCTCGCGGCGACGGCGCCCGATTTGGCCTCCTCGGCGGTGCTCGTCAGAAGCTGCTCGAGGGCTGCGAGGTCGAGCGCCGAAGTGCCGGTCCCCGAGGACATCTTCTGCACCAGCTTCTTCTCGAGGAGACCTGAGAATATCCCCCTGATTGCCTCGTCGCTGACCGTCCCTTCCAGGCTCTCCGGGATGACCTGGGAGTTGTAGAGCTGCTGGGCGTCGTCGAGCGTCTCATAGGAGATTATCCTGCCGTCCTCCTCGAGCAGGTCGATCAGGTGGGTCGCGTACTCTCCCGAGACGTCGAAGACGATCGTCGTTACGTCGGGGCTCGACCTCATGACCTTCCTGAGCAGGATGCTCGTAAGATTGCTCTTCCCGCTGCCGGTGAAGCCGAAGAGCCCTGCGTGATATCTGATCAGGTTGTCCAGACTGACCGTGAGCGGGAGCTCGAACCCGAGCATGGTCCCAACGACCTCGCCGTTAGGGACGCAGAGGAACTCCTCGACGGTCTTCCTTGAGAGCAGGTAGACCTTGGCCCCTGCGAGGGGGAGGACCCTGCACTTCTCGAACGTCGCCCTCCCGCCCTCGACGCTCATGGAGTACCAGGTGGGGATAGCGCCCATGTCGATCCACGTCTCCTGCGACTTGCCCCAGCTCTCGCTTATGGTGTCGAGGTACTCCCGTCGCAGCAGGGTCGGCATCGACACGTCCATCCCGAGCATCTGGAAGTGCATCGGGTTGACTCCGACGACCTCGAAGATCAGGTAGTTGCCATCGCCCTTCCCCTGCCTTTCGATCGCGATGAAGTTGGGAGAGTAGAGCCGCTCCAGCGTCTCGAAGTCGAACCGCGCCTCCACCGTCGCCACTGTATTCGTGACCACGATCTCCTGGTCGCCGTTCTTGGCGGACTTCGTGGACGAGAAGACCCGCCTAAGCCTGGCGTCGAACTTCCCGTCCATGTCATCGAAGATACCCTCGGAACCGGCTTTCAACTTCTCGATGCCTCTTTCATGCGCGACGCCTCTGCCTCAGACCGCTGGTCTCTATAAGGCGTCATGATCCCGTAGACCTGTTCCCGTTTCGAGATCGCGCCCAGCCTTAGGTCGGCGACCCCCCTGAGGGAGCTCCTCATCAGCCGGATCTCCGACTTCACCGCCTTGTCAGCGAGATAGAGGAGCTGGTTGTGGCCGAAGGCCTCGTAGACCTCGGGGTTGTCCGTGAGCGCGAGGATGTTCAGGACCATGTTCGAGCTCTGGCACACGTCGCCTCCCTCGTAGTAGGGCGTAATCGTCGTCGTACGGCCTGACTCCTGGACGTCCAGGGTGTCCAGAGAGTCCGAGTCGGACCCAGGGTCGAAGACCCTGTCGAAGAAGAAGACCGGGGACCTGATCTTCCCTCGGCTCCCGAGGCTCCCTGACTGGAAGTAGGACCTCACGAAGAGCTGCTCGCGGGAGACGACCTTCCTCGCGGGCGTGAACTTTCCCTCCCCCCTCGGAGCGAAGATGGTCGTGAAGGCCGAGTCATACCCTGACAACCTCCAGGGAGGCTGGAATCCCCTGTTCATCGCGCTGAGGATGCTCAGGAACGCCCTGTCGTTGTTCAGCCCGGGGGGCGGCGATTTCAGCCGGATCCGCTCCTTCGCCGTGGCGAATGGCAGGACCGCCCTGCTGATGTCGGTTGCGGTCGTGTCCTTCGCTATCCCAATGAGCATTACCTTGTTCTTGATAGAGAGCTCGCAGAGCCTCTGCAGCATGATTAGAGCAATCACGTTGACATCGAGGATGGTCAACCAATCATCGTCGCCGAGATTGAGGGGCGGCTCGCCCCGGTCGAAGACCCGCCGGACGTAGCTCTCGGCGAGGGCGACCGAGTTCTCCCAGTAGCCCTTCACACCATCCCTGAGCCTTAGGGTCGACCCCCCGACATCCTCGACTATCCCACCCGCGTGCCTCTCCCCGTACTTCTTGAGGCGGTTCAGGGCGCTCGCAAGCTGCCTCTCGTCCAGGGAGAGCCTCTGCGCAAGTTCGCCACGGGTGAGCTCCCCCTTTATCAGTTCGCGCAGGACCCTGTGGGGCGTGAACCTTCTCCTGTCCGGAATGGCGAATGAGGGAGGGCCGACCGCGATGGCGAGGCTGATGTTCAGCATCGTGTCCAGTCCCTCCTGTCCCGGCATCTTGGCGAGGTTTGACGAGCCCGACCTCAGGAGGAGCCTAGCGTCCCTGGCCAGTATGGAGTTGGTCCCGGAGAGTGGCCTGTCCATGAAGATGATCCTGGCCTTTTCCGTCGCCTTGGTTCCGAGGTAGAGCTCTGCAAGAGTCATGAACGAGTTCGGAAGCCGCTGCATCGAGTACTCCAGCTCAAGCTCCACCTCAGGAAGGTCGGGGAGCACGTCGGAGAAGTCCTCGGCCCACAGGGGAATCGCGGCCGAGGCCGAGAGCCTGCTCTCCCTCTTGGCCCTCGCCAGGTCGAACGTCGTCTCCCTCCCTACGTGGAAGGGGCAGGAGTAGCCGGTGGCGTTTGCGTAGAAGAGCATCATCTGCAGTCTCTCGTCAAAGTCCCTCGAACCGTCGATGCCTATCGCAACGTGCTCGCCCTCACCGAAGTAGTCGCGCGCCTTGGCGCTCGCCGCCTCCCGATTGAGAGGCCTCAGGAGGCCCAGGAGGTCTTCCCTCCCTTCGAATCTGGCAACTCTACCTTCGAACCGCGACACTAGCCCTTTGGTCTGTTCGGAGAGCCTGCCTGCTATCTCGCTCGACATCGCCGAACCGAGAAATCGGTTCGTATTATAAACCACGGCCGGCCCCGGAAGGATCTCCTAGGTCCCGAGCCGGGGACCGGGGCCAGCCGAGGGGGTGGGGATGCTGGCTCCGACGCTCCACCCTGACCGGGTCCCCCGGGCGCTCCATCGGGGTGCGCCCTGAGGTTGTGTTGCCCGGGCGCTGGAGCCTAGGACGTGAGGACCTGAGCGAGCAGCTTCTGGGAGACGTTTCCACCGGAGACGACGAGGACGACATTCTCCCCCAGCCTGTCCGTCCCCCTCCCGGCTAACAGAGCTGCCAGGGGGGCGGAAGAAGAGGGTTCGGGGAATATCCTTGCCTCCCTGATCAGCGCCTTCATCCCGGCCATGATCTCGTCGTCGCTGACTGTGAACACGCCGCTGACGTTCTCAGAGCATGCCTTGAAGGTCAGGTCGCCCACCGAAGGGGGTATCAGGCCGTCCGCGATCGAGTGCGGGTTCTCGATGCTGACAAGCCTTCCAGCGTTCATCGAGGCTGTGAGCTTCGCCGCTGTGGCGGGTTCTACCCCGAATATCTTCGTGCCGGGGCTCCTCGCCTTCACGGCGATCGAGATTCCAGATATCAGCCCGCCTCCTCCTACGGGTACCACAATCGAGTCGGCTTCGGGCAGCTGTTCGGCGATCTCCAGCCCGCAGGTCCCCTGGCCCGCGATTATGTCAGGGTCGTTGAACGGATGGATCAGGGCCGCGCCCGTCTCCTTCACCAGCTCCCGAGCCTTCTCTTCCCTTTCGTTGTGAAACTTGCCGTACTTCACGATGGTCGCGCCATACTCCTCGATCGCGTCGGCCTTCTCCTGTACGGGGTTCTCAGGGAGGAATACGGTGCACTTCTTGCCGAACGCCCTCGAAGAGAAAGCGACCGCCATCCCGTGGTTGCCCGACGAGATCGCGACGACGCTCTCCTCCTTCACCTGAGACAGCTTGTTGTACGCCCCCCTGATCTTGAAGACACGAATGGGCTGGAAGCACTCCAGCTTCAGGTAGACCTTCCGGCCCAGCCTTTTGGAGAGTGCAGGGGAGTCGACAAGCGGAGTCCTGACGGCGACCCCCTCGATCCTTCCGGCCGCCGCTTCGATGTCAGCCACTGATGGGAGCTCATGTCTTTCCAAGTTCAGGTCGCTCTGGAGCAGAATGTCGGCAGGTTTTAGCTTATTCGCCGGACGGCGGTCGCTTGGTGGCCGGGCTCACTCTTCTTCGTCCGCATCTTCTGAGGAGTCCTCCTTGATCTCGACCACGATCTCCTCCTCGACTATCTTGTCCCCTTTCTCGGTCGTGAGCTGCTCCACGGGATACCAGTGCTTGGTGCCGTCGAGGGCCTCCATCTCGACCTCGGCGAAGCCGACCAGGGTCCTCCCGGTCATCGTCCCGGCGGCCTTCTTCCCTGCCGGGATCGCAGCCTTCTTCACTTCGACGCCGTCCTCTCCGAAGACCGCCTCCCTGACCGCGTTGACCTTCACCTTCAACCCCTTGCTCGGCTTTACGTCCATGGGCGACTGCCCCACAATCAATTTCAGGGTGCTTAAGAATAATTCGCAAGTCAGAGCAGCGAATGAAGGTCGCGGATCATCCGGGCGGCCCTCGCGGTCTCGCTCGCGAGCGCCCGAAGATTCGCAGCCTCCCGCCCCTTCACGGCGTAAGACGCGCCCAGGAGCGCGGCGCCCGGGATTCCGGAGAACGGGTCGGGCGTGACGAGGAGCACCACACCCATGTTTCTCAGTGTCTTTGACATATTCGGTGGGTCGACGACCATCTTCAGCCTGCTCTTCATCTCCGTGCTGCCGGCTGCCGACGCCGCCCCGACCATGTCCTGTGAAGTTCTAGCGAAAGCGCTGACCCTGGCCTTCGCTAGCCTCACATCTTCGTGCACAACGGTCATTCCTCCGGATGACTGTTAATCATCCATGGTCAATACTGGTTGCCCATCCGCTCAATAGAACGGGTCATTCTTCACCCCCCGAATCCCTTTAATCTCTCGGTCCACATCATCCTGTCAATGACGAAGCTGACCGCAGCCCAGGTGGACGCTAAGATCCGCTCTCTCTCTGGATGGAAGAGGAAAGGCCTCTTCATCACAAAGGAGTTCGAGTTTGACGAGTTCATGGATGGCATCCGCTTCGTCGACGACATCGCGGCCTTGGCTGAGAAGCTGGGACACCACCCCGACATCCACATCCGGTGGACGACAGTGCGTCTGGAGATCCAGACCCACGACGAAGGCGGTATCACGGCGCTGGACGTTAAGCTTGCGGCTGAGATCGAGAACCGCCGCAAGAAGGTCGGCTAGACCCATCACACGATTAGGAGGTAGGCGTAGAGGACGGCCACGTCGATTACCGTGATCAGCACCCCGATTTTCATGAACTCGAAGAATCCGATTCGGTATCCCTGCTTCTCCGCTCCCTGGACGACGATGAGGTTGCTGGCGGCGCCGAGGAGCGTGAGATTCCCCGCCAGGGTGCTCCCTCCGGCGAGCGACGCCCAGGCGTAGGCCGAGCCGGAGGTGAATCCGAGCGTCTTCATCAGCGGGATGTAGAGCGCGACCATCGGCACGTTGCTGAGGACCTGGCTCAGGATGACCGAAGACGACAGGATCGAGGACACGGCCGCGGCAGGGTGCGCGGCGCTGATCGCGGGGAGGTGTCCGGCGACGGACTCTATGATTCCGTTGTCCGAGACCGCCTGCATCAGGACGAAGAGGGCTGCGAAGAATACGAGGATCCCCCAGTCGAGCCTCTCAAGGATCTCCCTGCCTTTCCCGCTGATCACGAGTAGGAGGACGGCTCCAAACAGGGAGACTTCGCTGATTCCGAACGGTTCGTGGACGCCGAAGATGGCGATGGCGTTGACGAGCAGTATCCCTGACATGGTCAGAATCACGACCGCTGTGGCCTTCTGCGCGAGCGGTCCGTCCCTCCTGACCTCGGCCGTTTCCCCGATCTCTTGCGCCGGTCGCAGCGTCAGGCTATCCATCTGCTTCCTGAAGGCGTAACGGAGGACGAGGGCGGTCAGCGCGAGGTCGATTAGGACGGGGACCAGTAGATAGTACGCGAACTGGAGCACCGGTGCATCGAGCCCGCTCGAGACCGCGATCAGCAGGTTCTGCGGGTTACCCATGGGTGTGGCGGCGCTCCCTACGGTCACCGCGAAGGCCAGGGTGAGCAGGAGAGGTTTGGCGTCCATCT
>JBEKFK010000104.1:0-6559 GCA_050013375.1 Nitrososphaerales archaeon
GTCGGCTCGAACAACACCACAAAGAACCTCCAGGTCCTCGGAAAGGATCTCGACCTTTCGCTGGTGGATGTTCTCAATGCGCTCGGACTCCCTCAATCAGGGCTGATGTCGTCCTGGCTCAGTGCAATGGATGTGGGCGGGTCGTCATACAATCCCTCCTATCAGAACCCAGGCACTGCCACGGGGCTCGGCCTGTGGGAGGCGCCACGAGGCTCGCTCCTACACTGGATAAGCATAAAGAACCAGAAGGTCGACAACTACCAGGTAGTCGCTCCCACGACCTGGAACGTCTGCCCGAACGGTCCCATGGAGGGCGCACTCGTGGGAACGCCTGTGGGTAGTGCTGGGACCGACGAAGACCTTCGCCAGGTCGCCTACGTGATAAGATCCTTTGACCTGTGTCTGGCCTGCACGGTCCATGCTGTCGACGCCCGCGGGAATGACAGGTACCTGAAGATGCGGTAGCCGTAGCACTCGAGGGTTTGGCGGGAAACCCGATCGCCATCGTTGACGACCGGCTGGCCGAGATGGTCGGCATTTAAATCGCCGACCTCGCTGGTAGCTCCGGCCGGCCCTCCGTCGTAGGCCCGCGAGCAGACGCAGAATTGAGCATCGCGAAGACCTTCGAGGACGCCTGACGAATTCCATTCTCGTAACGTTGGTAGGGGCCAGGATTGGGGCGCTTTCCTACGATTCTCACGCGTGAGAATCGGTGCCAGTGTTTATTTACTCACTTTTGGCACGAACCACAAGCGAGTTTACTTTGGCTATCCGCAAATGGAATCTCATTGCCCCGGTTGTAATCGTGTTCCTTGTCCTGCTCTGTGCGGCGCCTGTCCAGCAGGCGAGGGCCCAGACGCCCACGGTCATCACCGCGCCCTCCGCAACGATTGCGGTGAACATCGGCGGGGCGTACTCGGCGAGCGAATGGACGGATACTCAGATGATCACGATTCCTAACGTAGCCATTACTGTCGGGTTCAAGTACAACTCGACGGGCCTCCTCTTCGTCATGCAGTGGGCCAACGGTGGTCTCATGTGCTCGAATTCATCCTGCTTCGGAGGCATAGAGCTGGGGTTCCTGAATAACACCGCTGAGATGGGTTCTGCACTCACTCCGACCATCATGATCCTCGCGAGCCCCTCTTTCAAGGGAAGCTATGATGAGTTCATCTCCGCCGGTGCCACTACCCCTTCGACCGTAGAGTCCCACAACTACAAGACCCAGTCCACTTGTTCGTTGGCGCTCTCCGGATCAACGTACACGGCCCAGTGCTACAGGCCGTTCAAGCTGAACGGCGCTTCCCCCTACGACCCGTTCCCGAGCTTGGTCGCAGGGTCGCAGATAGAGATCGGCTTCGCAGTTGGGAACTTCGCGATTCCTGGGCAGCACGCCGCCACTAGCATGGCCTCGTACGTTCTGGTGCTAGGACCTGCGGCGAGCACCTCGTCGACAACAACGAGTTCCACGTCGGCAACGGGGAGTTCAGGGTCGACGACTGGCACCCAGTCATCCGCTTCGACAACCACCACCTCCTCCACCACTACCACAACAACCTCTCAGACTTCCACCACATCTACCCAGACAACACCCTCAGGTCCGAGCGTCTCCAACTACTGGGAGGAGCTGGCCATCGTGGTGATCGGATTTAGCGTCTTCCTCCTGATTGTGATGATGAGGTACCAAAGGAGCTGATGGAAATGGAAGTCTTCGGCGTCCCAATCAACATCTGGCACGCGCTTGTGGTCGAGGAGCACAGCGGGATCATAGTCTTCATCATGATTGCGCTGGCGCTGAGAGTCTTAGCTGATATCGTCTACAGAGGCAAGACTGCGCCCCCACAGGTCCTGAGCCTACGCAGCGCGTCCGATACGATCGCGTACCTGGGCTCGGCCGCCGCCGTCTTCTTCCTGCTCCTCTCGGGCATCACAGGCTACCTGATCTATCCCTACTCGACCCTGGTCTCCCAGCCACTACTGATCAACAAGTCCCTCTTCGCCCTCGGATCGCTCTTCTTCTGGTCCGCGTTCTTCTTCCTCAGATACTGGTACGGGTCCGGAATCTGGAAACGGGCCGGGCTCTACCTGGTCTACCTGCTCACCGCCGTCTTGGGCTTCGTCTTCACCTCATTTACGGCGTCGATGGGGGCCGAGATCACGCTCGGCGAGTCTGGGTTCCAGCCGCTCTACTCCATGTTCAATTTCAGCTGGAGCACGTTCACCGTCGAAGCGGTCACCATCGAAATCACCGTGGCCCTGGTCGTCGTAGGCATCGTCGTCGCCTTGATAGCGTACGTCAAGGGTCCGAAAGAGAAGATTGCCCCGAGCTAAAGCCGCGGCGATTTCGCGGTAGCTTCTGTGTAGGCCGGGAGTCAGCCGCGGAGGTCCTTCGCGCTCCGCGCAGGGTTCCACGTGATCCTCGTGAGAACACATGCCTTCTCTTGGTCTCGAGACTCCTTCGCAGGGGGTCCTTCGGCGACGGTCGTCAAGCGATCTCCCTGGAACGGTGCCCTTGCGTTGGGACCTGGGCTTTCTGGAAACCGTAGCTGATTCCAGCCGCGGCGTTCATCGAATGAGGAGAGCTCGGATGTAGGATTGAGCCTTCTCAAGGCCATCAGCGAAGCTTCCTCCCACCAAGTGTGACCCATATTCCCACGCGAAACGATATGACCACTGATTGTGGACTCCTCCAAGCGACCTAGGAGCGCCCGAAGTCATCGCGGCTCGAGACAACGGTCTGACATCATGTTGGCTGCCCGATTTGTTGGTCCACGGTGCGAAGGCGACGAAGTCTTGGGCGAGCGTGCGAAGCAGGGTCACAGACCAACAACAAAGATGACCCGCGATTCAGATTGGAGCGCATGGGCCGGATTCTCCGAAACAAGCGCCTCTGGACTGAGGTACCGAACCAGTTCCCTCAAATCAAGATGCGAAGAGATTCCTGTGGTTCACACACCGATCCTCCTGCAAACTCTCTGCCTTGGGGTTGTAAGGGGGCCGAGTCGCGTTTTTTCGCACAGTCGATAGATGCAAAGGGATCCCAAATTCCATTCTCATCTTTGAGAATTGTCCACTGCCTTTAATTACTGCAGGAAGCACGGTTGGCTAGAGCAAAATTGCTTAACAAGTCTAAGCTAAGTCTTCCCAGAGTTTCTGCTATTATGGTGCTGTTGGCACTCGTGGCGGCCATGTCTGTGGGCGCGGCTATGGGTGCGCCTACGACGGTGACTGCTTACAAGTCTTCAATCGCTGTCAACGTTAAGGGAACGTATTCAGCTTCCCAGTGGACGGACACGGCAATGCTCACGGATCCGACCTCGGGGATCACGTTCGCGGTAAAGCAGAACGGCACGGGATGGCTCTTCCTGATGACCTGGAAGCAATCTGCCTTCTACTGCAATGACACGAACTGCTTCGGCGGAATAGAGCTTGGATACCCCAACAACACTCAGGTGATGGGAGGGCCTTCCACGCCCACAATAATGATACTCGCCAGCCCCTCGTTCAAGGGCGGCGTTGACGAGTTCGTCAGCGCCGGCGAGCAGACGCCTTCGAGTGTCGAGTCACTGGGCTACAAGACCCAGTCCATCTGCGGTCTGACCGTCGCGAGTGGCGTGTACACGGCCGAGTGCTATCGACCATTCACGCTGTCTGGCGCGTCACCCTACGACTTTCCGAAGCTAGGTGTCGGCTCCACGATTGAGCTCGGGTTCGCGGTAGGCGAGTTCAACAACCCAGGAGACCACGGTGCGACCGACATGAGCTCATACGTGCTGACCTTCAGCGCCAGCACATACAGTGGTACCACGACTTCGAGCAGCACCACTTCATCTAGCACCACGACAAGTTCGACCACCAGTTCGACAACGAGTACGACTTCAAGCACCACGACAAGTTCGACTACCACCAGCTCAACATCGAAGTCCACGACCAGCTCAACCACCAGCTCCACAACAAGCTCGACCACAAGTTCGACTTCAACAGCCTCCAGTTCGTCCTCATCCGCGAGCACGACGACCAGCTCCACTTCCACGTCCACTTACACCTCGCCTGTCACGGCCGTCTCGGTCTCTACGAACGCTGCAAGCTACGTGGGAACTCCGAACGGTGTGATCTCTGGCGTGCTGACAGGAGCAACCCATGGATACATGGTCACCCTGAGCGTTACGAGCCCGGCGGGCGTCATTGTGTTCGCGGACAGCGTCACGACAGGATCGAACGGAGCGTACAATGACACGTTCCACCCAGGAGTGAACAGCCTCTGGGTAAGCGGCACCTACTCAGTGAAGGCCTCGTACGGCTCCTTCTCGTCGACCTCGACCTTCTCGTACACCCCCGCGTCGGCTGTCACCTCGACGGTGACTACCACCAGCACCACGACGTCGCCAACGACGATAACTTCCATCGCGACATCAACACAGATCTCCACCGCAACGGCTACTGTGACCTCGACGGCAACTGTAACAGGCGCTAGCACTTCATCGTCAAGTGTGCCGTCCTGGGTCTATGCAGCCATGGTTGTCCTACTGATCCTCGGGCTCGTCATCGGCTACGTGGTGGCGGGCTCCAGGTCGCGAAAGCCGGCGGCCTAGACCGAAAGGTCTGGGCTGCATACCCATCGCGTCAGCCGCCGGGTGCTTACTCGCGGCTGACTCGAATGATTATCCTTAGGCCGAATCCCAGAACAGCACCGAGTCTCCAGACATCTAAAAGCCGCAAGCTTCGGTGAAATCCTGAGTCGGAATTCCGACTGCAATTCAGCCAGCCCTCAGCCCCTCGCCAAGACAAGCAGGGTCCGTTCCATGGAGGGATGGGTTCTCAAAGTTGAGAATCGTCTATGTTCTTTATTAAGACTCCAATTGGCTTTCGTTACATGACTACTGATAAAGGACGACTCAAGGATATGAAACTCTCAAGACGTAAGTTCTTGGGAAGTACCGCTATTGGAGCGGCGGCGGTTGGAGGTACCATGATTGCGGCCTCATCGTTGTCGCCGAAGTTTGCAGCGGCTGCCGTGGGTGGCGGCTCCGCAGGCGGCGTTCCCACTGCTCTGTCGGGAATTGGCACTGCCAACAGGTCTGGCCCTGTCGCGATTCCGGCATCGTTCGGATACTCCGCTGACGTGGTCGTTGTTGGCTATGGAGGAGCGGGCGCGGTCGCAGCAATCACTGCGTATGACGCAGGCGCGAACGTCCTGATACTCGAGAAGACTCCGACACTAGCAGCGCTTGGAGTAGCGAACACTGGCACCGTGTGCACCGAGATCCAAGGCGGCGGAGGCAACACGCACATCTCCGGCGGAATATGCTTCATGCCACTGGACCAGGTGGGCGGCGCGCTGTGGCACAACTCGATGTCCTATGGAGCGACCCCGATGGCCGTCTCCGAGGCATGGGCAGAGATGGGTGTCCAGAACAGGGCGTGGCTGGACAGCATGAACATCCCCTACGCGTACTCGACGACCACGACTGAGTACGGCAACATCGTTCCAGGCGCGAGCAGTGGCTTCGCCTCGTGCACCCCGACGGGCGGGGGCGCGGGCTTCTTCTACTATCTTGACCAATTGGTCCAGAAGAGGAAGATCCCAGTGCTCTTCAACACCCGTGGACAAGAGCTGATCCAGGATCCGAACACCGGCGAGGTCATCGGCGTCCAGGCCCTGCAGAACCAGAGCGAAGTGGTGAACATCCAGGCGAACAAGGCAGTCATCCTCACGACCGGAGGCTTCGAGTTCGACGCTAGAATGAAGTTGAACTACTTGAAGTGCTCTCCCTACCACCTCGGCGGCTGGCAGTACAACACCGGCGACGGGATCAAGATGGCCCTGAAGGCTGGTGCAGGACTGTGGCACATGAACACGACCTCGGGTCGGTATTCCCCTTGGACACCGAACTACAACACTGCCTGGGCACAGCACCATGCGAACAACGCCTGGATCTGGGTCGACAGGTACGGCAATAGGTTCGCCAACGAGAGCGGCCTTCCGAGCCACAGCACGTGGCAGGTCGCCGTCGACTGGAACTTCACCTATGGCCAGTACTCCCGCGTGCCTGCTCTCCTGATCTTCGACAGCACGAGCATTACTCAGCCCGTCGCTGGAGGTGAGGAGCCTCGCCTGCACCTCGAGGAGGGTCGTGCAGAACAGACAACAACCACTTCCACTTCGTCGACTTCGACGAGCTCACAGCTTGTCTACGGAACCGGCATCAACCAGCTCCCGGTCCAGCTCGGAGGCACAGGGGCGCTCGCCTCTGCAGGCTTCACTGGCTCGGCAGTCGGAACCCCTTGGAGCAACAACAACGCCGCAGAGATAGCGGCCGGATGGGTCATCCAGGGCGCAGACATCCCAACCTTGTCCACAAACATCGCCAACGCGACCATCTACGGCTCCAACCAGGGCATGGCAATCCCCGCAGGCTGGAACAGCGTCGAGAGCATGGACAACGTGACCATCCCCGAAGCACCTGGAGGTGGATTCGGAGGCACGAACTGTCGCAACTTCAGCGCAGCCAACCTAACCGCAGCCATTACCCAGTGGAACAAGGACGTCGCCGCCGGC
>JBEKFK010000105.1:0-6548 GCA_050013375.1 Nitrososphaerales archaeon
TGGCCTTTCCTCCCGCGCACTCCCCGACCGGTCTGACCACCACGATACGGGGGGAACAGGTGACGCTCTCGCCCCTCGGTGACGAGATGGCCTACCAGTTCGCCAAGAAGAAGGACACCCCGTACGTGAAGGACCCTGTCTTCGTGGGGAACTTCATGAAGGACTTCTCCAAGGAGCTCCCGCCGAGCCTGCGCGGGGTAAGTTTCTCCGAAGTGGATTTCTCGAGATACTATCGGCTCGTGGACGAAGAGAAGAGGAAGAAGGAGGCGGTTACCAAGGACGAGAAGAAGCTGCAGGCCGCCTCGAGGAAGGAGGCCAGGGAGGCCTTGAAGGCCAGGTATGGGAAGGCCGAGATAGACGGCAAGGAGGTGGACATCGCGAACTGGCTGGTGGAGCCCCCCGGATTATTCCTAGGGCGAGGGGCGCATCCTTTGAGAGGAAGCTGGAAGCCGCGCGTCAGCAGCAAGGACGTGACTCTGAACCTAGACGAGGACGCTCCGGTCCCGCCCGGAGACTGGGGGGGCGTAGTGCACGACAAGGAATCGATCTGGATGGCGCGGTGGATAGACAAGCTCACAGAGAGGGAGAAGTATGTGTGGCCTCACGAGAGCTCTGCCATCCAGCAGTCTAGGAACAGGGAGAAGTACGACAAGGCATTGCGGATCGATTCCAAGCTGAATCTCCTTCGCAGGACGATACTCCACAAGATGTCCAAGGCCGACGCCAAGACGAAGAAGATCGCCACGGTCGCCTACCTGATCGACAGGCTCGGCATGAGGGTGGGAGACGAGAAGGACGAGGACGAGGCAGACACCGTAGGCGCGACGACCCTAAGAGTGGAGCACGTCAAGATCTTCGAGGATAAGGTTGAGTTCGACTTCCTAGGAAAGGATTCGGTGAGGTGGTTCAAGACGATACCGGAGGCAGAACCCGTCCTCCTCGAGAATCTGAGACGGTTTGCCAAGGGGAAGAAACCCGAGGACGAGATATTCGACGTGGTGACGTCGAGTATGGTGAACCGCTTCCTCTCAGACGTAGTCCCTGATCTTACGGCAAAGGTCTTCAGGACATACCATGCCAGCAAGGTCGCTGAGAGCACCCTCCGGGCAAAGGACATGAGACAGGCCGACGACCTCGAGAAGCTCTACTTCGCAAAGGAGGCCAATCTCAGGGCGGCCGAGTTCTGCAACCACAAGCGCACGCCTCCGAAGAACTGGGACGAGTCCCTCAGGAAGAAGGAAGAGAAGATCGCCGAGTACAGAGCGAAGGGCAAGGAGGCGATGGTAAGGAAGATGGCGATGAACGTCGATTTCACCAAGAAGACCAAGGACTACAACCTGAACACCTCGCTCAAGAACTACATCGACCCCCGGATCTACAAGTCCTGGTGCGACTACGTGGGCCTCGACTGGGAGAAGCTCTACTCGACCTCCCTCCAGAGGAAGTTCTCTTGGGTCGCACGTTCCAAGAAGTCCTGGACGAGAGAGGAAGAGGCCGTCGCAGCTACGACAGTGTCTAGCCCGCAATCAGCGCCCTGACGTAGGCCAGCTCGTCAGCGTCGGATCTCCTGTCGTCCACCGGGGTCTCCATCAGGATGGGCAGCCTGTGGATCTCCTGGCGGTGGAGGAACGCCCTGAACCCCTTCTCGCCGATCCGCCCCAGGCCGACGTGGTCGTGCCTGTCCAGGTTGCTCCCCCGATGGCCCTTGGAGTCGTTAAGGTGCACCACCTTGAGCCGGTCGAATCCCACGATCTCGTCGAACAGGCCCAGGGTCGTCTCGACCCCGGCGGGCGTCGAGAGATCGAAGCCTGCAGCGAAGAGGTGGCATGTGTCGAGGCAGACCCCGACCCTCTCGGTCTGCTTCACTCCGTCGAGCATCAGGCGCAGCTCCTCGAACCTCGCTCCGACGCTGTTCTTCTGGCCCGCCGTGTTCTCAAGGAGGATCGTCGTGGAGTTGGGGTTTGCCTCCAGGGCCTCGTTGCAGGCATCGATGACGTCCCGCACCCCGACCAGGGACCCCTTCCCCATGTGGGAACCGATGTGCGCTACGAGATAGTCCACGCCGAGCGCGCCGCACCTCCCGACCTCGGCGGTGAGCGAGGCCCTGCTCTTCTTGATGGCGGACTTTGCCGGCGAGGCCAGGTTGGGGAGGTACGGCATGTGCACGACCACCCTCTTGAACCCGGCCTTGTGCCTCTTCTCCGCGAACGCCGCGACCTCCTCGTCCCGGAGCGGCTTGAAGTTCCAGGCACGAGGGTTCCGCGTGAAGAGCTGGAACGCCGTGCAGTTCGCCTGCACCGCCCTGTCGACCGCAAGGTCGATGGAGCCTGCTATGGAAACGTGAAACCCGACGAGGGGATCTCCCACGGGTAAAATAGAGAGGATGTGGGTATAAGGCTTGTCGCCTCGACCCACCAATGTCTTCCGGCCGGGTCTAGTTCGTCTTTGCCTTGCGTGTAGACCTGGCGCGACTCTTTGTCGCCGTGCTCTTCTTTCTCTGCGCCCTGCGCGTGGTCACCGCGGTGCGCGCGGGAGACTCCACGGTCTCAGCGATCGGGGCCGGTGCAACAGCGGCCTGGGGGGCCGTGCTGGATAGGACCTCGACTGGTCCTGCTGCGGCCACGTCTGCTACCACTGGCGCGACCTCCACGATTGCCTCCGCTTCTAGGGGAGAGATCACGGCCACCGGCGGCTCGACGGCTGCTACCTGTGGCATCGGGACTGCCTGCACCGATTCAGCCGGTGCGAACGAGCCGATCGCTGACGCACCTACCGAGATGGATGCACCTCTGTGTCTTGGCCTTGCGGCATACACAATCAGGGCAGCACCTACGCCTACGGCGAAGATGATGGTGAGCACCTGCTCGAACACCATTTTCAATACACCTGTGACTTCCGGCGCGGTATCACGTCTTCTAATGGCGAGTCAAAGGTCGTTTACAATCGCCTCAACGGGGAGGACGCTTCCTCGGAGACCGAGTGAACGGCGGCCAAGAATACATATATCATTCAAGATGCTACGCTAAAGCCCCCGGCCCTACTATGACATATCCTCTCGACAAGTTATGTGCCCAGATATTCAAGTATGACCGGCGCATCCGGTATGCGAGCGTTCTCGACGACACCGGGAGGATAATCGCGGGCGGGATGCGGAAGGGCATAAGCTCGCTCGAGCCGCTGAGCGAAGACCTGAGGCTGATGGCGAACCTGACGATTCAGATCGGGACCGACAAGACCTGGGACCGGTATTTCGGGAACATCCAGTACACCTTCGTGAAGAGGGAGAAGGTGAACATGCTGATCTTCAACCTCGGGGTGAACTTCATGCTGGTCTCCACGGAGCCGGACTTCGACCTGCACCAGGTCGCGAACCTGCGGGAGACCGTCATGACGATCTACCAGACGGGAATGATACCAGAGCGGAACAGGTGAGCCGGCTCAGCTGAGGTCGAGTTCGGGGAACTTGGCCTGCGGGACGCCTAGCTCCTTCTGAAGCTTCACGATTCTCTTCGCGTACTCGACCATGTTCGCCTGTTCGTTCTTCACCTTTGCAATCTTGTAGGCCTTCCATGACTTCTTGAGCGCGGCCCAGGTCTGGCCCGTCGTGTGCGAAACCGCCAATACGCTGCCCAGCGTTGGTTTTTCGTATTTAAGATTGCGTCTGCTGCTCGGCGACCTGGAAGCTGAGAGGCTCCCCGTGGCTATCGTAGATCTTGATGCAGCTCTCGTCGCTGTACGGGTAGCCGGCGATCATCATGATTCTCCCCATCATGTGAAGCAGGTCCTGGTGGGAGGGGACCGCGTAGCCGGAGGGGTGGGAGTGGGCCACACCGATGAACGTCAGGTCGATGGGCATCAGCGTCCAGCTGAAGCTCGAGAACCCCTCGCCGTGCGTCGCCATCGGAGGGATCATGACGCCCTCGATTCGCACGTCGCCCTTCTTGCTCTTCCCCCTGAGCAGTAGTATGCCCTCCCTCGGGTAGGCGCTGCGCGAGTAGGTCAGGACGCTGTCCACCACCTCCCTCAGAACTGTAACGCTGCGGACGGGCATTGAAGAGGTCAGGTCCGCGTCGCGGCTCGGGGGTAAATGCCTTTTGGAGGAGCCGGGTCAGCAACCCACGCTTCTCGACCGACGGCGGACCGGACAGAATCCTTTAAAACGACCCCAAAAGCCTCCTCTCCATCTAAGGAGATTAGAGAACACGTTCGCACCCTCAGCAGGTTACGACCGGGCGATTACCATCTTCTCGCCCGATGGCAGACTATACCAAGTCGAGTACGCTCTTGAGACGGTCAGAAGGGGAAGCCTGGCGGTAGGAGTCCGGACCAACGAAGGCGTCGTCCTCGCAGTGGAGGAGAGGGGAAGGAAGCTTCAGAGTGGTTATTCCGTCGTGAAGATGTTCCAGATCGACGACCACATCGGCGCGGTCGGCGCGGGCTACATCCCGGACGCCCGCATACAGGTCGACAACGCCAGGGTCATCGCGCAGAGCAACAAGCTGGTCTACGAGGAGCCGGTCGACATCGAGACGGTGGCCAAGCGGATCGCCGACCTGAACCAGCAGTACACCCAGTACGCGGGAGTAAGGCCGTTCGGCGTCTCGCTCATCCTCGCCGGCGTAGACGAGAACAGGGGTCCAGTGGTCTACCTCACCGACCCCACGGGCGCATACCTGAGCTTCGACGCGATCGCGATCGGGGCGGGCAGCGACCAGGTCAACGAGTACCTAGAGAAGAACTACGACAAGGGCATGAGCCTCGATGACGGCATACGGCTGGCGATCGAGTGCATCTACCTCGTGAGCGAGGACAAGCAGGGCACCGCCCACATCAAGACGGCGGTGGTCGACGCCGAGTCCAAGATGATGAGGAAGCTCTCCGAGGAAGAGATCGCGAAGAGCGCCGCCGACGCCAAGACACGCAGCGACAAGCCACCGAACAAGGGCGCGTAGCCCCCGAGGCAGGGTCATGAGCAACCGGTTCACGAGCGTGCGCATGACCATAGAGGGCGAGCACTACGAGATACTCGTATACCCAGACCCAGCGCTGAATTTCAAGATGGGCCGGAACGTCGACCCGCTCTCGGTCCTCGCCATCGACGAGGTCTACTTCGACTCCTCCAAGGGCCTCCGGGCCTCGGCGGAGAAGCTGAAGAGGCACTTCAAGACCGAGGACCACGCAAAGGCGGCGCTGGAGGTCCTCAAGAGGGGCGAGCTCCAGCTGACCCAGGAGCAGAGGGTCCGGCTCACCGAAGAGAAGAGGCGGCAGGTCGTATCGATAATCGCCAAGAGCTACGTGGATCCGAGGACCAGCCTTCCACACCCTCCCGTCAGGATAGAGCAGGCCATGCTGGAGGCGAGGATCTCCATCGACCCCTTCAAGGACGCCAACGAGCAGACCAAGGAGATCCTGGACAAGCTGAGGCCGATAATCCCGCTCAAGTCCGAGAGGGTGAAGCTGGCCGTGAGGACTCCCGCCCAGTACGCCGGGCAATCCCTGGGAGTCCTGAAGGGATTCGGCGAGATACTTAAAGAGGAGTGGGGTCAGGACGGTGGACTGTCCGTAGTGTTAGAGGTACCGGCTGCCATCCAGCCAAGCCTTCTTGAAAGGCTGGGGGCTGTGACGAAGGGGTCGGCACAAGTAACATTGGTGAAATGAATTGCCAGAGATAGTCAGGAAGCAGGTAATCCCCGGAGACGTAATCGTCAGTGGGGACTATAGACCAGGCAGCTTTGTCGAGCGCAGGGGCAACGACCTCATCGCTCTGCGCATTGGTCTTGCGGAGATCGTTAGGAGCGACGCCAGAGTCATCCCGCTCTCGGGGATCTACATCCCGCGGGTGGAGGACCTAGTCGTGGGGAAGGTCTCGAACCTAACCGGGTACGGCTGGGAGGTCGACATCAACTCGTGCTTCCTCGGCTACCTGCCGGCGCAGTTCGTCTTCGGCCGAGACTTCTCGCCCGCGACCCATGACCTGAGCTCGAGGTTCAGGGTGGGCGACCTGATGCTCGCCAAGATCGAGGCATACGACCGGTCCAGGGACCCCCAGCTCTCAATCAGGGGCCCGGGCCTCGGCATAATCCCAGGCGGGGAGCTAGTGAAGATATCGCCGACGAAGGTCGCGCGGCTGATCGGGAAGAAGGGATACATGATCAAGATGATAGGGAACCTGACCCACTGCGACATCCGCGTCGGTCAGAACGGGCTCGTCGTGCTCGAAGGGCCGCCGGACGGAGTGGTGAAGGCGGTAAAGGCCGTCCACCTGATAGAGCAGGAGGCCCACCTGGCCGACCTGACACAGAAGGTAGAGGCTTTCCTCACTAGTGGTGAATAGATTGGAAGAGAAAAAGAAACTGATCGATGAAAACGGTCTGCGCACCGACGGTCGCAGATGGGACGAGCTTAGGCCCATCAAGATCGAGGTCGGGATGCTGCAGAACGCAGACGGGTCAGCTTACATAGAGTTCGGGAAGAACAAGATAATGGCCGCGGTCTACGGCCCCAAGGAGATGCACCCGAAGCACATGCTCCTCGCAGACAGGGCAGTG
>JBEKFK010000106.1:0-6400 GCA_050013375.1 Nitrososphaerales archaeon
ACGGAGGTCTCCGACTCCGGATTCCTGGGGACATCCACGGCGGTGATCACGGCGACGGCGCCAGGGACAGCCCCGAGCGGACTGCAGGCGGGGTACGACGGCAACGCCCTGCTCACCTCATCCACCAGCGGACCGGGAAGCGCTTACATCGACTACAAACCCTCACTCAACTCCGTCCCACTGTCCGACGGCCAGCAGCTGACCGGGACGACGAGTCTCACGACCTCATTCACGCTTGACAATGCCACTGCCGAGAACATGGCGCTCTCGAAGTGCTGCACACTCACTTGGGCTAGCAGCCTGGATGGGATCACGGCTCCCCGCAACTCCCTGGTCCTGTATCAGGCGTACCTCACAGGTCCCCCAATCCCGTTGTTCGAAGGCAAGACGACGTTCGGAACCTCCTCAACGATCCTCCAGGACGCCTCGGCTGCTTGGGTGCCAGGAGCGTGGGTAGGAGACTACCTCCTTTACACTTCAGGAGACCCGGTGGGCCAGTACCTGCTGATCACGGGTAGCACCGCCACGACGATCACTACTAGCTCTTTCAGTCCTTCCCCGGCCCCTGGAGGCGGTGACACCTTCATCGTTACGGCGCTTCCAAAGGGCATCACGGTCGAACTCCCTGTGGGTGGAAACTCGTGCGGGGTCAGTTCAAGCCCGAATTACTATGTCAATCCTACGCTCTACAACGACTTCTCTCCTTCGGGCTGGGTCTACAACCATGTGTGCTTCAACCCGAGCACCTCAACGGCCGCCTGGCTCAACGGCACCCACGGCTGGTATCAGGGCACCTATACCCTGAACGTCGTGGTGACGATGACGGTTCCCGGGGAGTTCCCATTGGCCGCCGGCTATCCTCCGGGGCTCTCGATCCACTTCGACGACATCGGCCTCGCCCTCAAGCCGCTGCCCAAGACGGTCTACGGCTCGACGACTCTCGTAATCCCTACCGGACTGAACGCCAACCAGGTCCAGGGCCTCGAGGTCGGCATCAACGCGACGGGCGCCCAGCAGAACACGACGGTCTACGCCTTCCTCGCCGACAACTCGCGGTTCGTCTACAACCCGGTGCTCTGGGTGGAGGTCGGTTCCGCCTCGTTCAACAACGCCGGCAGGATCGACTCGGTGAGCCCGCTCCCTAACGCGGCCTATTACGTCAACAGCACTCTCTACTCCGAGTCTGGCAAGCCCGAGGTGGGCGACATCGTGGTCAGGGTCAACGCGACGTCCTCGATTCCTTTGGTCGGGCAGGGCTCGTACTCGGTCACCCTGAACGTCTTCGCCGTGATACAGACCATAAACCAGACGCGGGCCGTGGTGGAGTTCCAGAACCTCGGAAACTCCCCTATCAAGGTTCTCTCGATGGTGGTCACGGGGCCCGGGGTGGCGCTCAGCACGACGTTCGCCTCCAACTTCTATGCGGCTCCGGGCCAGACGGTCGTCGTGCCCCAGAACCTGTACTGGCTGCCCGGGCAGATCTACACGGTGACCGTCACCACGACGGTCGGAAACACCTTCGCACGATCGTTCACGGCCCCGATCTCGTGACAGGCCGTCGGATTGCGCGGCCCTTCGCACTTAACGAGGGCAAACTGAGAGATTAGAAAAAAAGGGGAGGGAGGAGTGTCGTCCCTAGGCGGCCACTGGGGTCGGTGAGACCGAAGCGGTCACCAGAAGGACGACGCCGTACTCCTGCCCGTTCACCTGTACGTCGAAGCGCAGCGTGTTGTAGGTCTGGCCCTCGAAGCTGGCGTGCGCGCCGGCCGCGAAGATGAAGGAGCCCGGTGTTGCACTAGCCGCGCCAACGAGCGATCCCTGCCCGACTAGGTGAGCCTGGTGTGGGCCCATCACCGCGGAGCCGGTGCCGAAGGCGTAGGTCGTGCCGTTGATGCTGATGCTACCAGAGGTGAGGGAGAGCGCGTATCCGCCCTTGTACGAGGCCTTCACGGTGAGGGTCGCCGTACCGGAAGCGGTGCCCGTCTTCACGTGCGCCGAGGGGTCCGATATCACCTTCCAGACGCCGCTGGTGCTGGAGAAGGTGATGGTCTGACCGGGGCTCAGAGCGAGCGTGGGCGGGATGACCGAGGTGGGGGTGGTGCTCGTCGCACTGGTCGTGATGAGGGACGTGTTGGGCTGCGTTGCCGCCATTGCTGGGTATGCCAGAAGCAGCGCTACCATCGCGAAGACGGAGGCTGCGCCGATTGCTGCGATTTTTGCTGTCTTCATTTGTCGTCAGGGCTGCAAATCGCTCGAGAGTATATAGCGGGGAAGAACAGTCCGTCTGAACCCAGGGTCTATACGCGGGGTCCATCCAGTGGTCCCGCGCTCGCGGGCAATGAGTCGCAGATTACTTCCAGAAACCGCCGAACTTCAGGTCCCATTCGGGCGGTTCGAACTTGAAGAGGGCGTTGCCTGGATAGCTGGTGAGCTCGCCGAAGACGATGCGGCCCTTGACGTTGTACAGGTCCACCCTCACGAAGTCGGTCCCCGCCGCCAGCCGTCGCGCCATCTCTACCATCCTGTCGAAGTTCGAAGGCACATCGAGCTCGGCCTGGAAGTTCTCGTAGCGAGAGTCCCGCACAGGCAGCCTCCTCAGGTCCATCGTGTAGTAGTTGCGCCGGTGGTCCCCGAACCTGTCCTTGTCTAGGTGGAAGAACCGCGGTTCGCCTCCAAAGCAGAACATCTTGTAGTCGTCGGGGATGCCCTGCCCAGAATCGAGCAGCTCCTCAAAGAGCACGTGCGGCCTGATGTCCTTGTACGCCCACTCCTGATAGGAGTCAAAGTAGTTGAGGCGCAGCCAAGAAGCGGCCAACTTCTCCAGCTCTCCCTTGGGAAGGCTAGCTGAATCCGCAACTATCTTCACCATCCCAGATGCGTGGCTGGGCTTCATCACGAACCGATCTGGCAGGCTGAGGTCCTTCATCTCGGCCGGCGACCTGACGACGCCGTACAGTCTGGTCAGGCTCTGGTCGTCGCCCAGCCTCGTCCTGACGAAGTCTCTCGCGAGGAGCTTGTCCGATGTCACCGTCAGGCGCGGGTCCCTGTCGAAGAGCATCTTCCGCAGAACTCTCTCGGTGAGGGTCCTGGGAGAGATGAGGTTCGGCGTCCTCCCGGTGAAGTATCTGTAGCGCTCGATGTTCTTCGACTCCGGAAAAGCCTTGTAGAGGACAGGCAAAAGACGAAACACGACGGGTCTCGCTGTGCTCCATCGGCTCCTCCTGTGGGCCGGGGTCAGGGTGAAGGAGAACCCCCTTTCTCTTTCCGGTTCCTCCGAGAGGTGAAATCCGACACGCGGGGCGGACCTGCAAGCCGCGAACCATTAAGCTATTCGCGATGTGTATACATCGCCGCGGTCCGCGCTGACCTGCTTGTCGGACGGGCACCTAGCGCCTGGAGAGTATATAGCGTCCGGGAATCGCCCGTGTGGACGAGAGGTCAGGACGCAGGGTTCAGAAGATTAAAGTAACATTTTGGAGATTGAACTCAAACCGTGCCAACAGCGACGATAATTTCCGTCCTGAACCTCCTTTCCGGCGCGGTCGCCCTCCTCATCAGCTACTACGCCTACAAGAACAACCGGCTCGTCGGCAGCATCCTCCTGAGATACATCAGCTGGGGGTTCCTGCTCCTGGGCATCAGCCTCTTCCTGCAGGCCGGGACCGCGAACGTTGCCGCGGCGACCGCCATCGCCGCCCTCAAGGTCCGGGGAGAGGAGCTCGTCGCGTTCCTGGTCTACACCTCGCTCCAGCTTATCGCCTACGCGGTCTTCGCCTGGGGCTACGGCCTGAGCTCCTTCTTGCGGACTACCTCCAAGAGCCCGGCGATCCCCGGCGTCGTCCTCGCCGCATCCCTCGCTAAGAAGCTCCTCGAGGCGTCCATCGTCGTGGCGGCGGTCTACGTCGCCTCCCAGGCCGCCATCGTGGTCCTGCTCTTCCTCATCGTCTACCACGGTTTGAGGGTCTTCTCCTACACGAAGAGCAACCTCTCGCTGATGGTCCTCTTCGGGTTCGCCCTCATCTTCGTCGCACACATCATCACCCTGACGGCCGCCCTGACCGCCGGCGCCAACCTCAACCTCGTGGGGAGCACCATCGAGTTCTGCGGCTTCGTCTCGCTCCTCTTCTTCCTCTACTGGAGTGCTCGAGTTGTCAGCTGAGCGGCCGAGGTCCGCCCTCAAGATCTACCTGGACATCCTGGTCACCGTGAGGGACGAGGGGAACACGAGGCCGACTAGGATACTCTACAGGGCCAACCTCTCCCACGACAGGCTCGTGAAGTACCTCGGGGAGCTGTGCTCGAAGGGGCTGCTCGAGGACAAGCAGGACGCTGACGGGAAGTACTACACCCTGACCCAGAAGGGGCTGGACTTTATCAACCAGATCAAGAAGGCTGAGGCCTTCGTGATGGGCTTCGGCCTCGGCATCTGAGCCCGACCTGCCAGCTCGCCGTGCTGGTGCGAGCTCAGCACATATGTCATTAGACTTTCCATAGCCATTTAGACACGTTGACGGCGCATTTTCGCATTCGATGCACGCGCATTGACGCTTTAGTCATCTTCTGTTGCTCCCCGTGCATTATTTGGAACGTTTCCACTACGGATTATCCAGATTATGGTCAGAATCTGCACGTAAAGGCAGTGCGAACTATGTGTAATCTCTAAATTTATATACTATAACAATGTACTATCAGACGTTCGATATGGCTCTCAGGTCAAGAGGAATGCGCTACGACCGCACCATCTCGCTGCCAGTAAGCAGACACACGTTCGAGAGGCCAGACCAGATATTCCGGGTCAACACCTTCGGAAGGAGCACCTCGAGGTCCTCAAGGAGATACAGCAACCGCATGAGCATCAACTCCGTCAACCCGATCCTGAGCCCTCCATCGTTCAGCTCGTTCACGTTCACTCAAACTCCGAAGGCGGAGACGGTTTCGACAAGCACACCCATGCAGGAAGCCGTCTCCGCAGTCGGAAACTTCCCTAGCCCCCTTCCGAGCTTCGGCCCGGGGTCGCTGGGCGTCGGTTCCGCGCTCCCCTCGAGGATGAGCCTCCCCTCTTCGGCCAAGAAGCTCCTGCTCTCGGCCGTCCCAGGCTTCTTTGGGCTGATGGGGCTGGGCCAATTGTACGAAAAGAGGCGCAAGACGGGCTCGTTCTTCCTCGGTGCGGGCGCGGCGCTCAGCTTCTTCTCCTCGTGGTACACGATCCTGCCCGAGAGGATCTATGCTTTCATCACCGGAAGCGCGGCGGCGCAGCCCTATGCCCTCACCTGGATGTCCCGCTTCACTGGGTACAACGCCACCCTCGGTGAGATCTCGATAATGCTGCTCGCGTTCGTCCCGGCGCTGTGGGCGCTCCAGGTCTACGACTCTATCTCGCCGATTGCCATCGCCGCACAGGTCGCACGGGCCTCGAAGCAGGTGGGCGGGGCACCGGCAGTCCCGATGGCCGCTCCGATGATGGCGAAGGCGGAAGAGAAGAAGACCTCCAAGGCCCCAGAGGAGAGCGTGAAGGAACTCGCCAAGGACCTCATGAAGACGAGCTCGCTCTTCAGCTACCTCTGGGAAAGATAGTACTTACCCCCGCTCTATTAGAGTATCATTTCCGTAATGCGTGACTCTCGTGCGACGAGATCGCAGAAGTTGTGGGTTCCCAAAGTGTTGACTTGTTAAGCTAAGGCTCTTTCTTGCCTCTGGCTCATCCAGTCCTAATCGCTCTCGAGAAAGGTCCTAAACTTAGGAGCTACGATTGACACGTCATAGGTCTGCATGAATGTCCTGTAGGCGTTTAGGCCAAGACGCCTTCTTAGAGTTTCATCCGCAATCAATCGGTAGATCGCTTCCTTTAGCTCCTTTACCTGGAAAGGGCTTACCAATATGCCATCAACTTCGTTCGTAATCATCTCCGCTGGTCCCCCAACTCGAGTGCATACTATCGCCCGTTTCAGACACATCGCCTCCAGGAGGGAGACTGGGCACATTTCGTGGTAGGAAGGAAGCACCACAACGTCAGCCCTACTCATCTCGCGCAGCACTTTCTCCCTAGACTCCCAGCCTGCGGAAACCAGAACTCTGGCGTTCTCAGATTTCTGCTCTATCTCGTCTTTCTTCTGGTAAACCCAGGTTCGCATAGGTCCGTCGCCAATGATTTTGAGTTGAACTGGGACTGACTGCACTAACTGTTCATAGGCGGAGAAGAGCTCCCTGATTCCTTTGTCTGGCACGAATCTTCCTGCGTACATTATCGTAGGGTTCTCTGTATGCTCACCTGAGGGGCTATCGTCAGTACCGTACAAGCCGATCGAGCGGGAGTCCGCACAACTCGGGATTACACTAATGTCACGTTCAGGAATGCCCAATCTTAGGTATATTCGCTTCTGGTAGTAGGTCGTTGCCATTA